>NZ_JANQIH010000264.1 GCF_028282265.1 Allomuricauda sp. | reverse complement strand
ATTGAGCAAAAGAAAACCACAGAAAGCCAATAAGGGGATGTAAAAGAGAAATAGTAAGGAACTATATTCCATGGTGATAGCCATGATTTTTTCAGAGCTTACCCCCTTTGAAAATGGCATTTTCGTAAAATCAATGGTGTCCCAGGCAATATTTTTCATCACGAAAAGTATAACTCCTGAAAGTGTTAAGGAAATCGCCAGCAAACTAACGGGGTTCAGGTATCTTTTCCTGATTCCGGTTATATAACCATGACAGACCAATTCTGGCCTTAAAACCAAGTCTTTTAGGGTTCTCACAAAACTATTGTCCAAGTTGAAGTATCGTTCAATGATATCGTACCAAAGATTCTTTACAGTAATTCTGTTACGAATTACCTTCGCACCACAATTTGGACAAAAACTATAATCGGTTCTCAGGGGGTTGCCACAATTTTTACAGACCATTTATTCCAAATCCTTTTTTATAAGACCTATGAGTTCAGAGAGTCCTTTGTAAGGAACAAACTCTCCACTTTTTATGTAGGATATTTGTCCGGTTTCCTCGCTCACCACCAAACATACGGCATCAGTTTTTTCGGCAATGCCCACAGCGGCCCTATGCCTAAGGCCAAAACGTAAAGGTATATTCCTGTCGTTGGAAACCGGTAAAATTACGCGAGTTGCAGTAATATAGTTGTCCTGCACAATTATGGCCCCATCATGTAAAGGACTGTTCTTGAAAAAAATACTTTCCAATATGGGCTGGGTGATTTCAATACTCATTTGATCTCCTGTGGACTTTACAAATTCCAAAGAGTTGGTTCGTTCAATAACGATTAAAGCACCCGTTTTGGACAAGGCCATTTTTTCACAGGCTCCAACAATGGCATTGACATCAGTAACCGTTGGCAGCGCCTCTTGTTTTAAAAATTTAAAATGACGTATAAAGTTCCGTTTTGTGGCGAAGTTGGTGGAACCGATCATCAGTAAAAACTTCCTGATTTCTTGTTGAAATACAATGATAAGGGCAATCAGTCCAATACTCATAAAACCCCCTACCATACTGCTTATCATTTTCATCTGAAGCAGTTCTGTCAATTTCCAAAGTGCCCATACAATAACAATACCTATAAAAATATTGATGGCAACTGTCCCTTTGACCAGTTTATAAATGTAGTAGAGGAGAGCGGCAACCAGAAAGATGTCAATGACATCAGTGACTTTAAACTCAAGGAAATTCAGAAAATCCAACCGCGGCGTTTTTGTAAAATTAGCAAAATTAAGAGAATGAAAAAGTGCTAGACATTGGCCTTTAGGTTTTCAATGAGCTTAACACATTCCATAGCCTCCTTTACGTCATGAACCCTCAAAATATGGACTCCCTTTAATAAGGCTACAGCATGCAGGGCCGTGGTGCCGTTAAGAGCCTCTTGCGGAGAAGTTTCCAGAATCTTATAAATCATGGATTTTCTGCTTAAACCGATTAAGATTGGTTTTTTTAAGGTCTGAAATAAATCCAGATGATTCAAAAGGTGATAATTCTGCTCTCTTGTTTTTGCAAATCCAAAGCCAGGGTCTATGATGATATCATTGATTTTTTTAGATTCAGCCAAATTCATCTTTTGAGAAAAATAGAAGAGTAGATCCTTGATCAAGTCGTCGTAAACCGCTTTTTTTTGCATGGATTGGGGGGTTCCTTTCAAGTGCATCATAATATAGGGCGCTTGGTAGTTCGAGATTGTATCGAACATGTCCACATCTAAGTTTCCGGCGGAAATATCGTTGATTAAAGCGGCTCCTATTTCCAAACATTTGCCGGCCACACTAGCTCTAAAGGTATCTATCGAAATCAAAGTTTCAGGAAAATGCTTCAATACCAGTTCAAGTATGGGCAACATCCGAAGCATTTCTTCATTTTCGGGAACGTGTTCGGCACCTGGTCGCGAACTATAGGCACCCATATCAATGAAAGTGGCACCATGGCTTAGCATGGATTCTACTTGCCCCAAAATTGCCTTCTCATTTTTATATTTACCCCCATCATAAAATGAGTCTGGTGTAAGGTTGAGGATTCCCATTACTTTTGGTGAACTCAAATCCACCAAGGTACCTTTACAGTTTATTGTCATTGACGGCAGCAGCTTTATCGGGTTTGATTATCTTTGGCGAGTGCTTGAGGGCACCCCTATTTGGAATGAAATTTACATAAAATTGTACGAACCCATGTCTGACACTTCCCAACAGTTTGATGCGGTTATCCATACCTGCCGGGAACTGTTTATAAAGAAAACCAAAGACTATGGTACTGCATGGCGCATACTTCGTCTTCCCTCATTGACCGATCAGATTTTTATAAAAGCCCAACGCATTCGAAGCCTTCAAGAAAAGGAAGTTCGAAAGGTGGATGAAGGTGTGGCTCCTGAGTTTGTGGGAATTATAAATTACTCTATAATGGCTCTTGTTCAGATTGAAAAAGGAGTGGCAGAGCAACCAGATTTGAACGCACAGGAAGCGATAGACTTGTATGACAGGGAGGTGGCCAACACCAAGAAGCTCATGGAGGACAAAAATCACGACTATGGGGAAGCTTGGCGGGATATGCGCGTAAGCTCACTTACGGACTTGATCCTGCAGAAATTGCTCCGCATAAAACAGATTGAAGACAACCAAGGTAAAACTTTGGTAAGTGAAGGTATCGACGCCAACTATCAAGATATCATCAATTATGCGGTTTTTGCTTTGATTCATTTAAAAGAGGAAGAATGAAGTACTTGGTTTGGATTTCCAGAGTACTGGTGGGTGTTTTGTTCATCATCAGTGGATTGATCAAATTAAATGACCCCGTAGGTTTCTCTTTCAAATTGGAAGAGTATTTCAGTCAGGGCGTTCTTGACCTTCCTTTTTTAATGCCCTTCGCTTTGACGATTTCCATTTTCGTAGTGATTGTAGAGGTGGTTTTGGGGATATTCCTACTGATTGGATTTAGACCCAAGTTCACGGTTTGGAGTCTTCTGCTCATGATTGTGTTTTTTACTTTTTTGACCTTTTACTCTGCCTATTTCAATAAGGTAACGGACTGCGGTTGTTTTGGGGATGCCATCAAACTGACCCCGTGGGAATCCTTTACTAAGGATGTAATTCTGCTGGCGCTGATTTTGATACTGTTTGTTGGCCGCAAATACATCCAACCTTTGTTTTCTTCAAAAATCAATTGGATCGTGGCCGGGGTTTCAATTTTGGCTTGTGGTTTATTTGCGAACCATGTATTGAATCACCTGCCATCGGTAGATTTTAGACCTTATAAAATAGGGGCCAATATTCAAGAAGGCATGAATGTCCCAGAAGATGCACCCAAGGCTATATACGAGTACGCGTGGCGCTTTAAGGTCAATGGGGAAGATAAAATTGTGGTCACCAATGGAGAATATCCCACGGTTGATGGAGATTTTGTTGATGTGGAAACCACTGAAATACAGAAAGGCTACGAACCACCCATTCATGACTTTACGATTGAACAAGAAGGAGTAGATTATAGCGCAGAACTTTTGCAAGAGGGTAAGTTGGTCATGGTGATTACTTATGATTTGGCCAAGAGCAACTACGATGTTTTTCAAAATCTTGATGAGGTAACCGAAAAGGCTATGGGCAAAGGTTATACCGTTATTGGTATGTCTGCATCAGGCGATGATTTTACAAAACAGGTCAAAAATCAGTATGATCTCAATTTCGATTTCTATTTTACCGATGAGACCACATTAAAAACCATAGTTCGCTCAAACCCAGCGGTGCTGGTCCTTGAAGGTGGAACTATAAAACAAAAGGTACATTATAACGATTTAGATAAACTGGAACTTTAACAGAACACACAAAATCACACATTATGAGAACCCAAATAGTGGCTGGAAATTGGAAAATGAACAAAAACCAAGATGAAACAGAAAATTTGCTCTCTGAGCTTTCAGCGAAATTGCCCGACTCACATGCAACTGTTATAGTAGCGCCGACTTTTGTCAATCTGGTTACTTCCAAGAATGCGCTTCATTCCTCTACAATTAAAGTGGCTGCACAAAACATGCATTTTGCTGAAAATGGGGCATACACCGGGGAAATTTCTTCAGATATGCTCTTGAACATTGGTATTGATATTGTGATTTTGGGCCACTCTGAAAGGCGCTCTTTGTTTGGTGAGGACGATGAACTTTTGGCCAAAAAGGTGAAAACTGCGATTGAAAAACAAATGACGGTCATTTTCTGTTTTGGAGAGGAATTGGAAGAACGAAAATCGGACAATCATTTTTCTGTTGTCGAAAGCCAGCTAAAAAACGCCATGTTCGGTCTTGATGAAAAATCATGGCAACATATTGTATTGGCATACGAACCGGTTTGGGCCATTGGAACTGGGGAAACAGCCACTCCGGAGCAAGCCCAAGAAATGCATGCGTTTATCAGAAATACCATTTCAGAGGCCTATAACCCAACATTGGCCAATGATGTTTCCATTCTTTACGGTGGTAGTGTAAAACCTAACAATGCCGCAGAAATCTTCTCAAAACCAGACGTAGACGGTGGACTTATCGGAGGAGCTTCTTTGAAGGCTGATGATTTTGTGGAGATAATCAAGGCCATCTAAAAGCAGCCATGAGCTCGGTTTATATCGAATACAATTTCGTGGTCACCCCTTTACAGCCTGCTACGGACATTTTGATAGCGGAGTTGGGGGAACTCGGATTTGAAAGTTTTGTAGAAACCGAACTAGGCGTGCTGGCCTACATAACAAAAGTTGAGTTAGACCGCAACGCAGTAGGTCAGCTTACAGTTTTGGGCAATTCCGATTTTAATATCAAATGGTCGGTAAAGGAAATTGAGCAGCAAAATTGGAATGCGGAGTGGGAGCGAAGTTTCCAACCCATTCGAATAGGAGATTCCTGCATGGTTCGAGCACCTTTTCATGATGCCGAAAAAGTTGAGTTTGATATTGTCATTGAACCTAAAATGAGTTTTGGTACCGGACATCATGAAACCACTTTTATGATGCTCAGCCTGATGCTGCAATCAAATTTTGAAGGTAAGGATGTACTTGACATGGGTTGCGGTACAGGTGTTTTGGCCATATTGGCTAAAATGAAAGGTGCGAAAAATGTGGATGCTATCGATATTGATGAATGGTGTTATTTGAACTCTTTGGAAAATGTGGAAAGGAATAACTGTTCCAAGATAAGAGTGGAGCAGGGGGATAGCACGTTGTTAAAGGGAAGAAAGTATGATGTTATTCTGGCTAACATCAATAGAAATATCCTTTTGGAAGACATTCCGGTTTATGTAAATTGCTTGAATGACAAAGGGTTACTTTTTCTAAGCGGATTCTATCAGCAAGACTTGGAGCTGATATCTGAAAAATGCAAAGACTACGGCTTAGGGTATCAAAACCATCTAGAAAAAAATAATTGGGTAGCCGCAGTTTATCGAATTTCTTGAATGAAGATAGGGGTTGGAGTTTTTTAATTGTATCTTAAAAAAGTAAGTAAATTCTTATTTCTTAACCCCTAAATCATTTCATTCATGAATAAAGCAAAAGTACTGGCCATGTCTTTGGCCTTGATTATGTGCCTGTTATCTTGTGAGAAGGATAACAGCGACTTGGAAGTTGCGGAACCACAAACACTGGAAGAAACCGTAGCTACGGAAATTACCCTTGAAGTTACCGACGACGTTGTTTCTACATTAAAAGACAACTATTTTAACGTTGGCAAAGTTGAGGCAGTCAATTTTTATTTACCCGATGGATCTGTAGAGCAACGCTATCAAATTGAAGATGATATCACTTTTACGGCAGAACAGATAGAACTACTTAAGGAAGTGGGAAAATCTTCCAAAAACTACCATACCAATAATTTGGTGAATCCACGGACACTTACCATAATCGGATATACCGGTGGAGGTGGTTTTGGCCTTTCAAGCAAAGAACGGACCGCTTTGCAATGGGCTGTGAACAATTATAATCGTTTGAACCTAAGTATATCCTTGTCCCTGTCCTTTGGAACGGCCTATCAGAGCCGGGATATGGTGGTATATCATAATCCGAATCAATCGGGAAGCGGTGGTTCTGCAGGGTTCCCGAGCAATGGAAACCCAAATAAGTTCATACAGATTTATGGTCTGGATAACTTTAGTACCGATGTAAATGAGCATGTTATCACCCATGAGATAGGACATTCTGTTGGATTTAGACATACAGATTGGTTCAGTCGGCAAAGTTGTGGTGACAATATTAATGAGGGCGTTGGTAGCGTGGGGGCCAATCCTATACCAGGCACCCCGGAAGGCTATGACCCTACTTCTTTGATGTTGGCATGTTTTAGCACAAATGAGGACGGCGAATTCAATAATAATGATATTACCGCCCTGAGATATTTATATTAAAATCTAGATGAATTTGCTTACTTCATAAAACTGCCCTTAAAGGGGCGGTTTTTTTGTTATGTTAACACCCCAAAACTACTTTCATATCTGAAAATTAGTATATTAGTTTATCTAAAAGGTGGTTTTGGGGATTAAGGAAAAAATATCAGAAGAGCTACTTCTTGAGGAAAAAGAACAGAAACAGCACGAGATTGTTCTTTTTAATGATGATGTGAATACGTTTGACCACGTCATCGAAACCTTGATTAATGTTTGTGAGCATACTCCTGAGCAAGCAGAACAGTGTTCCTTGATTGTGCATTACAACGGAAAGTGCACTGTGAAGACTGGCGAATATTCCGATTTAAAACCAAGATGTTCGAAACTTCTGGAAGCGGGCCTAAGCGCTGAGATTGTATAGTTTTTATCTGTTTACCACTCTATAACACTTTTCCCAGATTACTTTCTAAAGTTTAGCTTCTGGTTATTTCTTTGTCAATTTGTCAACCAATACTAAAAAAGCATTGACATTTCCCTTATTTTGGAACTCGAAATGTGAATACCCTAACCATGGTAATCGAAAATGGGGGACTTTTTTAAAGCTGAACTTAAGGACCGTTTTTTGCAATACGCATTGCAACGAAGGGATTATTTTGAAATTCGGACGCTCTATGACGAATTTCTAAAGCCCAATTATAGCCTTGATTTTGTTAAAAAGTTGATTCGGGAAATTCGTGAGTATGACGATCAGTTGTTGGATATCATGAGCGGAAACGGAATGGAAATGTTTATGCTGGCATCTACTCCTGTCACTCAGCGCTTTTTGGATGAAGGAGGATTTCTAGATATGCATATAAAAGAGGAAGAAAAATGGGATTCTTTTCTTAATCAGCTGTCAAGCGACAGAAAACAAGCCACAAAAGAAAGAAGGTACTTAAAAAAGAGTTCCAAGCCCTTACGGCGGGAAAGAAACCTTTTGGTGATTTTGATTACGGCAATCGCGATAAGTTTCCTTTTTACAATTTACGGAATCCTAAAGGACACTTTTTTCGAACCTCAATATGTTCCCATGGATGAATTTGAAAGGAAACTGGAGCATATCAGGTTGGAGTACCAAAATGAAAATCAAAGACTTTCCGTTGAACTGGAAAATGCAAAATCAGTAATTGATTCTCTAAAGTCAAGTGCCATACAACAAAAAAGCCCATAAAACACGGGCTTTTTTGATGCATCTCATTTTTTCTATCCAGCTTTTAGTGCTGATAGAAATATTCAAGCTCTTGTACATTGAGTCCCTTGAAGTTAAGTTCGGAACCCTTTTTAAGCCGTTTTGAATTTCCGGTTACATAAAATCCAAAAAACATTGGGCTTTTGTATGTGTGTTTTGTGTTCATTTTTTGTTTTGTTATTGATTATATAGTTGTTTTATAGGTATAGAATTGAATGGTCTCTCCTCTCATTTTCCTTCGCCGGTCAATAAACCCTTTTGCGACTTGTTTCTTTTTATTTTGGTAAAAGGGATAAGCATAGGTTTTTCCGCTTTGTAGGCGTTATAAGTATGTCCAAACTCTTTAGTCAAATCTTTCTCTTCGAGAAGGGTACCAATTATGACATAGGCAGTAATTGCAATAGCAAACGCAAGATGTGTTACTGTCATGTTGGGTGTAGCCCACATTCCGAGTAGCATGCCAAAATATAGTGGGTGGCGTACATATTTATAGAACAAGGTGATTCTGAACTTCAATTGAGTATATGGTTTGTTCTGCAGTTCAAGAAATGTTTGTCTTAATCCGAACAAATCAAAATGGTTGATCAAAAAAGAGCTGATAAACAATATGGCCCAACCTGAAAAGAATAGCGCGTACATGGTATAGTAGAGCCAAGTGTCTGGAGCTACGCTCCAAATTTCACCACCCAGGGGCTGCCAATGATAAACCATGTTGAATAACAAGATACCTGAGAAAAGCACAAATGTGCTTCGTTCTATAGGTTTTGGGAAATACGTGGCGAACAACTCTTTAAACCATTTTCTGGCCATTATGCTATGTTGAACCCCAAAGAGGGAAATCAGCATAAGGTTGTTTAAAATGGCTAGGGCCGTTCCCATTTTAGGCTCTCGGTCTATGCCAAGGCCTGGGATAAGGTTTCCGACAGAAGCGATCCAGAATAGAATGGATGCGAATGCAATCGCATAAGCGACTATCGAATAAGTAAACATTAAAACTTTCTTCATGACTTTTTGGTTTTTGAATTCGGGGCAAACCTAGTCACGGTAAAGCCTTACAAAAGAAAAATGATTGGTTACAAATGGGTTACAACCGCTCTTTTAGGGGGTTACAAATGGGTTACAACAGAAAAGAAAATGCAATTAAGAAACTGAAAATCAGTTAATTGAATATTTTACTAAAATGCACGTAAAAAATCGGACAAATCATCCTCTGGGGAAAGATTTAGCTTTTTTCTAAGCCTATTTCTGCTCATTTTCACTGAAGAAGGATTGATATTTTGAAGGGTTGCAATCTGTTTTGTGTTCAAATCGAGCTTTATAAAAGAACAAAGACGCACCTCGGTTTTTGTTAGACCTTCAAACTTTTCGTTAAGTCGGGCATAAAAGGAACTACTCAATGAATCTACCTTTTGATAAAAATCATCACTGTTGTTGTTGACCCATATTTTGTTTTTGATTTCTTCTTCCAACTGTTCAAGTTCCTTAAGTCGTTTTCTTCCAGTGGCTGCTTTTAGCGATTCTAATCGAACCGCCAACGATTCTGCCCATTCTTGATTGTTTGAGATATTTACGGCCAACGTGGTCAAGTCTTTTTTCTTGAATTCTATCTCAGAGTTCAATAACTCATTTTCCACCTTTTTGAGTTTTAGGTTTTGTCTGTACTTCCAATACAAGAAAACTAGAAAAGATATTACTCCCAAGCTGATAAGTAAGGTAAAGTAAAACTTGGTATTTTGTTTGTTCAAGTCACGTTCATAAGCCACTTGTTGCTCTGTCTGCAGTTTGTGATACTTAATACTATCGGCCAATTGCTTTTTCTCGAATTGATAGCTCATCTCTGCCCGGGTAATTTCTTGGGTTTTTTCCTTATTAAAGAGAGAATCCTTGAGTACGGTATATTGCTGATTATATTGAAGGGCTTTTCTATAATCCCCAATAGCTTCGTACGACTTGCTCAAACAGTCACAAGCTTGGTGCAAAAGGTTTAATTTTCTTGCGGTTTTGGACATTTGAAATCCTTCCGAACAATCCTCGATGGCATTTTGGAATCTTCCCATTTCCCAATAATTGGTTCCCCGGTGTACCAAAATAGTGGCCAATCCATCATCATCTTTGATTTTGGTTTTGATTTCAACACCTCTATTGAAAAAATCCAAAGCCGTTTCATAATCTTTTAGTTTGGAATACTCTATGCCTAAGTTGCCATATGCTCTGGATTCAGCCCTCATATCTCCTAGCTCTTGCCCTATTGCGGCACTTTTGTCCAAGTTCTCAATGGCCAATTTTGTGTTGCCGACATAAGAATGGACGAGACCAATGTTGTTATAAGCTGCTGGAAGAACTCTTCTGTTTCCCAACTTTTCCTTAATGGAGAGACTGCGCTTGTAGTAATCCAGGGCTTGCTCCATATTTCTAAGGTCGTTATGAACAATGCCCAGGTTGTTCAATGCTCTTGAGATTGCGGCGCTATCTTTTACCTCTTCAGATTTTTTTAAGGATTGCAGCAAGTAATCTTGCGCCTGAGTATAATTGCCCATTTCATAAAAAACGGTTCCAATGTTACCCAAAGAGGTGGCAATACCATCTTTATCGTCGAGTTCCAAGAATAAATCGTGACTTGCCAAGAAATACTCACGTGCTTTTGGATATTGTCCTTTTTGCGCGTGTGTTATCCCAATCCACTTTATTGATTGGGCCTCCCATGCCTTGTTGTTATTTTCCTTAGCGATGGCCAACAAACGTTTCCCGGTATGTTGGGCACTATCCATGTGAATAGGCAATTGCATCCTCAGAAGCTTAAAACCAGCTTCAAAACGAATGGAATCCAATTGTTTTGTGTCTTTTAGAACTCTTTTTAAACTGTCCAATTCGCCCTGCTGGGCGTTGATTGTTACCCAAAAACAAAGGAGGGTGAAAAAGGTTGCAGCAAATCGGTTCATTCTGAAAGGTTATTCGTTTTAAATGTAAAAAATAAATTATTTGAATTCAATGATTTTCAAGTATTTGCCAATTTGTGAAAGCATGGCTTAGAACTGTTCCAAGCTCTTTTGTACGACTTTGGATGATATTTTAGGCAGGTGCTTAGCCGTAATTAAATGGTGCTTAATGGTCAGTGTGGCCGATGGCAATAAGATGGATTAGCGCAGATTGAAAATGTGGGATAGATGAGGTTAGTCAGGTTTAATTTGGATGGAATTTTGCCCCTATCATAGTATTGGCATGGGACATCAAAGGGATAAATCCTGGGGAATAGGGCAATTCTAACCAGTACTGTTGTTTCGCAAAAACTTCTGTGGTATCAAAGCTATTGGGATTGAATCGATAACCCAAACCAAAGGAAAGGGAGGGTGTAAACCTTGAACGGCCCATATCCCTTTGTTTTGTGTAAGACCCATTTTCGAGTCGATACCTTTCCTTTACGTTAAAAGAATGGAGATATCCTATTCCGACTCCGGTTTTCACGTTTGCGCCAAAATCTATTTTGTAATCATAACCCAGTTCCAAGTTTAGGGCAATGGCCTGATATAGATTTTTATGAAAGATATACCTAAGATTAATCGATAAAAAGGTTTTATGACGATTGGTCTCCCGCCAAGGAACATCCATTCCCACCTGAACTCCAGGATGAAAGGGTTTTAATGATATCCCAGAAAATGGGACACTTGTCGATTCACTGAAAACCGAAATCTCAACAGGATTTTGGGCAATTACAGAACTATAAGAAAACAATACCATCGTAATGGTCAGAAAGACATATATGTAGTACTTAAAGACTCGCATGCCGTTTTATTCCAGTATTTTTTCTATGATATGTTCCATAGCCTCTTTGCTCTGTGTGAACTCGTCTATCTTTCCATAGTTGCCATTTACGGCCCAACTGATATAGATATCGTGGTCGGGCAAGTACATCATACTGGCATAATAACCAATGGCATCACCGCTGTGCATGTAGGCGTCCCCAAACGGGGTCACTATTTTGAAGATGCCCAGTCCATAAAAAGCCTCATCATCGTGGGAAGGACTTATCCAATCGATCATTTGGTCAAAATGAGTTTTGTTGATGATTTCCAGATTTACAACGGCTCTAAGAAAAAGATAGAGGTCCCGTGGGTTCGAAATCAAACCACCATCCGCGGTATAATAATCCCAACCACTAAAATGGGTGGCATCGGTAACCTCCAATTTGCTGTAGAGATCAATATATCCTCGTATGATATTATGCGGAACCGGATTTACAGCTGCGAACGAAGTAAAATCAAGGCCCAATGGATGAAAAATGCGTTCTTGAAAGACTTCATAAAAGGGCTTTCCCTCGACTTTTTCAATAATCTCCCCCAGAAATATGTAATTGGTATTGGAATAGTCCACATCGGTGCCCGCTCGAAAATTGGCCTTGCGACCCCGAGCATAATCCAAAAGCTCTTGGGGTTTCCATTCCTTGGTCAAATCATTTAATGATGCTGTTTGAAAATGGGTACTTTGGATATAGTTGTAGATGCCACTGCTATGCTGAAGCAATTCCCGTATCGTTGCGGTGCGGGCATTTTCAATGTCACGCATGGATTCTTCCGTTAGGTAAGAAGCGGCTTTGTCTTCCAAATCCAGTTTTCCTTCTTCAACCAATTGCAAAATGGTTACGGCGGTGAGCATTTTTACTGTACTGCCCACACGAGTAATATTGCATGGTTTTAGATCTACATTGTTTTTTAAATCTGCCTTCCCGCTTGCTCCCACCCATGCAGCAAGCCCGTCTTTTTCACTGTAGACTGCCATCATGATTCCGGGAACGCCCTGACGTATTATTCCATCTAAAAGCGATTGATACTTGGCGTGATTTGGGTGTTCGGAATTTTGAACCCCATTCGGAAGTGAACAATCATAGGTGCTTTCGGCCACAACTTCATCTTCGACCACAGCGCAGGATGCCAGATTCAACAACACTATCAACGCCGAACACAAAAACTTCCTTTTCATTTTACAAGTTGTTTAATTAATATAGAACTTAACTCCCATGCTCAAATTCGTATGCGGCATTAGGGAAATAAAACCCGGAGAATACGGAAATTCAAGTCTGGATTGGTAAAGAAGCATAAGTTCAAGAGGATTC
>NZ_JANQIH010000232.1 GCF_028282265.1 Allomuricauda sp. | reverse complement strand
ATCAGGAAGGCAAACTTTACCATTAAAATGATAGTCTATAAATCAGAAAGCTTTTTAAAAACCCTTCGTAACAAACTCCTTTGGGGGGAGGATAGACGTAATTGATCTACAAAGAGCAATAAAAATGATCAAAAACTGTTTATCAAAGGAGAACATCTAAAACCTTATTTTTATCGACTTTCCATTACTCCTAAACACAATAACTTTTTGGATGGTATGCGAATAGTTTTGGCTATTTTTTTGTGCCTTGTTTTCAAAATGAGCGCACAAACCTATGAAATTGGAATATTTGCTGGAGGAGCCAACGTGATAGGAGATGTTGGGAGAACCAACTATATATTGCCATCTGGCCCTGCCTTTGGCGGAATTTTCAAGTGGAACAAGAGTAAGAGATATGCATGGAGGGCGAGCGTAATCTATGGAAGCTTTACGGCAGATGATTCAAAATCGAGCAAAGCATCACGGGTTCAGAGAGATTATGTGATTGATAATTCGGTAACAGAGGCCTCTGTCGGCCTTGAATTCAACTTTGTAGAGTACAATCTTCATAAGCTCGGACCTGCCTTCACACCCTATCTTTACACAGGTTTCACCTATTTTAGATACGACTTCAATTATTTTGATGCACAACAAGTGCAGGATATTAACCAAAAAGAAGGTAGTTTTGCAATTCCAATGACGGTAGGGGCCAAGTTTCGCTTGAACACTTTCCTTATACTGGGAGCTGAAATTGGGGCAAGATATACCTTTACGGACAACCTGGACGGAAGCAATCCCGAAGGGTCCAATTTCGAGCAATTCAGATTTGGCAACATTCTAAGCGATGACTGGTACGTTTTCTCAGGTATTACATTAACGTATACCTTTGGACGGAAACCTTGCCAGGACTGCTTTGAATGAAATGCACACATTAGAGGACGTAAACAAGGATAGACTTCCCAAGCATGTTGCCATTATTATGGATGGCAATGGAAGATGGGCCAAACAAAGGGGCAAGCTCAGGATTTTTGGCCATGAAAATGGTGTGGATGCGGTTCGAAAGACTGTAGAAAACTGTGCCAAGCTTCAAATTGAATTCCTTACACTATATGCTTTTTCCACAGAAAATTGGAACCGTCCAAAACTTGAGGTAGAAACCTTAATGAAGCTTCTGGTGGCCTCACTGCGAAAAGAACTGAAGACCCTCAACAAAAACAATATACGGTTAAGGGCTATAGGAAATATCGGTTCACTTCCTTCAAAAGCACAAAAAGAATTATCTGAGGTAATTTCCAAAACCGATAAAAATTCTGGATTGACCCTTACTTTGGCCTTAAGCTACGGTTCTCGCGAAGAGTTGAAAACCGTGATAAAAGACATAAGTCTCAAAGTTAAAAATAATATAATTTCACCTGAAAATATTGACGAAACCGTTATTAATACTCATCTTTACACGCATTTTTTGCCAGATGTAGACTTGCTTATTCGCACCAGTGGGGAGCACAGAATAAGCAATTTTTTACTTTGGCAGATAGCATACGCCGAATTATATTTTATTGATGTATTTTGGCCCGATTTTAGTGAGCATCATTTGGTAGAAGCAATATTAAGTTACCAAAATAGAGAACGACGATTTGGAAAAACAAGCGAACAACTCAATTGAGCAAATACTCAATACTTTAAAACCATACCTAACACTACTCCCTCTCCTCCTCTTCTTCAACTACAGCTTTGCCCAAGAGACTTCTTTCGAAGACGGCAAAACTTACATTTTGGGAGGTTTGTCGGTAACTGGTCTCCAAAGTTACAACGAACAAACAGTTAAAACATATACCGGCCTGCGGGTAGGCCAGTCCATTACTGTACCCGGTGATGAAATCAGTGCGGTAATCAAGAAACTATGGAGCTTGGAGTTGTTCAGCAATGTTTCCATGTACTATACAAAAATTGAGGATGGTAAGATTTTCTTGGAACTTAGTATTTTGGAACGCCCTACTTTGTCCAAAGTCACCATCTATGGAGTGAAAAAACGAAAGATTGATGATATAATTAATGATACAGACCTAAAAAAAGGCAAGAAAATTACAGAAAGCCTTATTGCCAATACCAAAAATTACCTTCAGAACAAATACAAAAAGCAAGGCTATTTGAATGCTAAGGTAAATATTGCCACGGCAGTGGATACCTCTGGGACCAATACCCAAAACATGGTCATCAATGTGAACAAAGGGGATAAGGTAAAAATAAGAAGTATTGCATTTGAAGGAAATGAGCAACTTTCGAACAAAAGGCTTAGTAAGGCCCTAAAGAAAACCAAGAAAAAGAAATTATATCGATTTTGGAAAAAGTCAAAATACATTGAAGACGATTACCGTGAGGATTTATCCAACTTAATCGATACCTATGCAGAAAGGGGATACAGGGATGCAAGAATACTTTCTGACACTTTTATAAAGGTCAATGAGAACAACATAGATTTAAAAATTAAGGTTGAGGAGGGAAATAGATACTACTTTGGTGATATCAACTTCGTAGGGAATTCTGTCTATACCGATAGACAACTTGCCCAAGTATTGGGAATTCGTAAAGGAGCAACATACAATGGTGTATTGTTGAAAAAACGAATTGCAGATGATACCAAACCAGATGGGGAAGACCTAACCAACCTATACCAAAACAATGGTTACCTCTTTTCAAGTATAAACCCTGTCGAAGTATCCGCGGTTAATGACACCATTGATTTTGAAATCAGGATAATAGAAGGTAAGGAGACTTTCTTGAACCATGTGACCGTAGTGGGGAATGACAAAACCAACGACCACGTAATTTTCAGGG
>NZ_JANQIH010000230.1 GCF_028282265.1 Allomuricauda sp. | reverse complement strand
GGTTTTGTGTTAATCCTATCAAATATATCATTCGACCCTTATAAAATCAACATCGAATTCGCTTAAAGCGAAATAGCCAAATGGGAAGTTATCAGGATTGGTGGTATTAATAATGTTTCCTCTTACAGTTGCGGGAGGAACGGCAAAAGGCCCTCCACCATCCTCACCAGATTGGGTAAGCGATAGTTCCGCGAAGTCGGCAAAACGGGCATCAATTCCAAAAAGGGTAACGGTTAAAAGATCACCCGGGTCAACATTTTCATAGAAATAAGAAAAAGTGATTTCACTATCTTGAAAAAAATCGTCATCAATAACTAGAAAATTGTCAAAACCAAATGAAAACAAGTAGTGATTTCTTTCTCCAGGAATATCTGTAAACGTTACCAAAACCTCTGTTTCTTCATCTTCATCAAACAAGAAACCGTCGCCTTGTTCCAAATTGTCAAGGGTGGGTGAGGCAATCAACCGCTCGGTTGCGGTATAAACTTCATCTTGATAGGTTATGATGAGCGTATATTCCCGGTTGAATTCCAATTCCGGAAAACCATTGCTGAAAACCCCGGGTTCGTTTTCATCAAGAAAAAAGGACTGACCGGTTTGTTCATCCCGAATTTCAACCGTAGCATTTTCGGCTGGTGGAACTCCTTCTTCCAAAAAAGGAGCTGTGAGGGTAAGTCTTACCTGTCCTACAGTAATAGGGTCACCATCGGTACGGTTAAAACCGATAAGTGCATCAATCACCAGTCTAGTTTCTGAGGTAGGAAGGTCAATTTGTACTACATCTTCACATCCAAAAAGAAGCAAGACGGTAATAATCGCAACTATTTTACGCATGTAATCAAGCCATTGAAAAATGGAAGCCTAATTTAGGCAATGATTCCATCAATTATGAGTACTTAACAGTTTTTTAATCCGCGAACTGGGACAATACCTCCAAAAGGTCATTCAGTGTTGAGCTTGGGCGCATTGCGTTTGAAGATAGTTCCTTATCCCACAAATAATAACCGCCTAAGTTCATAGGGGAGCCTTGGGCGTCCAAAAGTTCTTGGCTGATCAAAGATTCATTTTCAGAAAGTAGCTGGTAAAGATTGGAGAATGTCGCCTTAAGTTCATTATCCCTGTCTTGGTTAGCTAGGAATTCTGCCCAATATAGTGCTAAATAAAAATGACTTCCTCTGGTATCCAACTCATTTACTTTTCTCGATGGGGATTTTTTATGGTCAAGAAGCTTTTCTGTTGCATCATCAAGAGCTTCTGCCAATACGAGCGCCTTTTCATTTTTGTTTTTCTCTCCGTAAAATTCCAAAGAAACACCCAAGGCCATGAACTCACCAAGGGAATCCCATCTCAGATGGCCTTCGGCCAAAAATTGCTCTACGTGTTTAGGTGCCGAACCTCCCGCTCCTGTTTCAAAAAGGCCTCCGCCATTCATTAAGGGCACAATGGATAGCATTTTTGCACTGGTTCCCACTTCAAGTATGGGGAACAAATCGGTTAAATAATCCCTAAGTACATTCCCGGTCACTGATATGGTATCTTTACCTTCCTTGATTCTTTTCAGGGTATATTTTGTGGCCTCCACCGGAGAAAGAATCTGGATATCCAACCCCTCTGAGTCGTATAGCGGTAAATATCCACGAACTTTTTTAATCAACTCTGCATCATGTGCCCTTTCATTATCCAACCAAAAAACTGTTGGGATTTTTGTTGCCCTAGCCCTTGACACAGCAAGCTTTACCCAGTCTTTAATAGGGGCATCCTTAACTTGGCACATACGCCAAATGTCACCTTCTTCAACTGAGTGTTCAATCAACTGTTGCCCTGAAGAATTGCTGACCACCCTTACAGTTCCCGACTTTTGAATCTCAAATGTTTTATCGTGGGAACCATATTCTTCAGCTTTTTGGGCCATAAGACCTACGTTAGGGACGGTTCCCATGGTTTTGGGGTCAAATGCCCCGTGTTCCTTGCAAAAATCTATGGTGGCTTGATAGATTCCTGAATAGCTACTATCTGGAATAACGGCTTTAGTATCTTGAAGTTCACCGTTCTTGTTCCACATTTTACCTGAATTTCGAATCATTGCAGGCATGGATGCATCAATGATGATGTCACTGGGAACATGTAGGTTTGTGATGCCTTTATCTGAATTCACCATGGCCAAACCAGGTCCATTTTCTAAGGTTTCCTGAATGGTTTTTTCGATTTCTTTTCTTTGATCAGTAGGAAGCTCCTCGAGTCGATCAAACAAGATTTCTAGACCGTCATTCGGGTTTATTCCCAACGTTTCGAAGGTATTATGATATGCTTCAAAAGCTTCTGAAAAATACTCACTTAGAGCATGACCAAAAATAATAGGGTCAGACACTTTCATCATAGTAGCTTTAAAGTGAAGGGATAGCAAGAGACCCTTTTCTTTGGCATCTGATATTTCACGTCTAAAAAACTCCACAAGAGCTTTTTTGCCCATTACCGTGGCATCTATGATTTCACCCTCTTGTAGAGGTAGTTTATCTTTTAATACGGTAACTGTACCCTTTGTATCAACAAGCTCTATTCGAACTTCATCAGCTTTTTCGAAGGCCAAAGATTTTTCGTTGTTCCTGAAATCACCTTCACCCATGGTAGCAACATGGGTTTTGGAATCAGGAGACCACGACCCCATGGAATGCGGATTTTTTTTGGCATAGTTCTTAACTGCCTTTGGGGCTCTCCTGTCTGAGTTTCCTTCTCGCAACACCGGATTTACAGCGCTACCCTTAATTTTGTCGTAACGTGCTTTTATCTGTTCTTCTTGATCATTTTTTGGCTCATCGGGATAATCGGGCAGGGGATATCCTTTTTTCTGAAGTTCTTCAATCGCCTCGATCAGCTGTGGGACGGATGCGCTGATATTGGGTAATTTTATGATGTTTGCTTCAGGCATTTTGGCCAATTTACCCAGAATTTCAAGATCATTGGGTACTTTTTGACCGTCACTAAGTATTTCGGGAAAAACAGCAAGAATTCTTGCCGCTAACGAGATATTCTTGGTTTCTATAGATATCCCAGCAGTTTGGGTAAATGCCTTTACAATAGGTAAAAACGAAAGTGTGGCCAAGGCTGGCGCCTCGTCCGTTTGGGTATAAAAAATTTTCGCCATCGGGCCGTGAGTATTTGAGCGGAGCAAATATACAATTTATGGTCTTTGTCGAAAGGTAACGCCATAAATTATCTCTACTGAAGAAGTAAATCCCAAAAAACAAAAGCCATATCCATGTAGAACATCGATATGGCTTTCTGGAAAGGGTCAATGAACCAAGATTTGTGTTGCCACAAACCCGCAAACCGAAGATTGCGTTCGTTGTCCCTCTCAACGTTTCCTCAACACTATGCTTTTAATTTTTCAACTAAACAACACCTTGTGAAGAGTGTCTCTGCTGATTTCTTGCTCCATCAGAACAAAAATTGCTTCTTGTCCGCACATGGAACATATTGTTTTTCTCATTTCCGTCTGCCGAGGCAGACTTCCATTTGAAATACCTTTTGAGATCAGTAGTGTTACTAATTTAAAAGGAAACCAACAGTTTTAAAGAACGTCAACTTTAAAAAGAAATAAGAATTTGATAACCTCTCCTTCATATTTCTTCGACTAAATTATAATAAGGGTTGAAATATGCAAATTTTATAAAGCATTAAAAATCAACATTGTATGAACTACAGTTATCAACAATTGTTCATAATAAAAAAGGCACCTTTCAAAGGTGCCTTTTTACTTGATGTTTCGAGAGATTTATTATCCTCGTATTTCTTTGATTCGTGCTTTTTTACCAGTCAATCCTCTGAAGTAGAAGATTCTTGATCTACGCACCTTACCTTTTTTGTTCACTTCAATTTTCTGAAGAGCCGGCATATTAATTGGGAAAATTCTCTCAACACCAACCGTACCTGACATTTTTCGAATGGTAAAGGTCTCGGTTGCTCCGCTTCCCCTTCTTTGGATTACTACCCCTTTAAAAAACTGGGTACGTGTTTTTTCCCCTTCCTTAATTTCGTAGTATACCGTAATTGTGTCTCCTGATGAGAATTCAGGAAAATCTTTCTTCTGGATAAATTCGTTCTCTACAAACTTTATTAAAGATTCCATGAGTCTTTTTTTGATGTTTTGCAATATCAACTTTCACGTACCTCGTCAGAGGTTGAATTTGCGCTTGCAAAAATAGTATAATCCAATCAAACACCAAGACATTATATCAGCTTTTTAAGAAATCGCGTTTCCTTTGCTATACCGAATGGCCAAAAGCAGCAACCCAATAGCGAAAAGTATAACTGGTATCTGTCCGACTAAATTTATCATAGCGTTCGATTTTACTAGAGTTTCAGCAGACCTGCTAGCTGCTAGCGATGTCAACAGAACACTGCCAATCGAGAAAAAAATGGAGAGAATGCTCCCCACAAACATCAAAATGGTACCGACATTTCGGTCTTTCATCAAAAGAAGAACGCAGCCGGCCACAACTACGAGTTTAAAAATCCCATTAATTGCTCCGGTTAAAATATAAACTGATTCAAAGTTTTCCATGTTATTTTAATAAGTCGGGTCGTTTTGTTTTTGTTTTTGCCAAAGCTTTCTCCTCCCGCCATTTTTCTATTTCAGGAAAATTACCGCTTAAAAGTATGCTAGGGACCTTTTCTCCCTTGTAATCCGCTGGTCTGGTATACACTGGGGGTGCCAATAGGTTATCTTGGAACGTATCGGTCAAGGCAGAGGTTTCATCATTTAATACTCCAGGAATCAATCGAATGATGGCATCGCAGAGAACAGCCGCTCCAAGTTCACCCCCTGAAAGTACATAATCACCAATCGATATTTCCCGCGTAATGAACATATCCCTGACCCTTTGGTCCACTCCTTTATAATGACCGCATAAAACAATAATATTCCTTTTAAGGGAAAGTTGATTGGCCATTCCTTGGTTCAAAGTGTCTCCATCTGGGGTCATATAAATAATCTCGTCATATTCCCGTTCGGTTTTAAGCTGGGAAATACATTTATCAATGGGCTCTATCATCAGCACCATTCCGGCGCCTCCACCAAATTGGTAATCATCCACCTGTTTATAATTGCCTGTAGTGTAGTCACGAAGATTGTGGAAATGTACCTCCACCAGACCCTTTTCAATGGCTCTCTTAAGAATTGATGCGTCAAATGGACTTTGAAGGAGTTCAGGTAGTACCGTTATAATATCGATGCGCATAAAAAGAATTTGGTGCGGATTAGCTTAGATCAAGATTTGACCAGAAATAGTATATAAAGGAATCATTTTTTTTCCATCCCAGTCTTTCATACAGTTTTCGAGCTGGATTATCAATCGCTGTTTCCAATGCTACCCCTTTGAACCTGTTTTCGGAACAAAAGTTTTGGGCTGCCTTTAACAAAGCTTCTCCGATACCTATCTTTCGGTAACTGGGGTCTACATACAAATCGTTCAAAATGTAAAAGGATTGCATGCTGACAGAGGAAAAGGTCGTGTATAATTGCGTAAATCCGACGGATTGATTTTCAACAATGGCCAGAAAAACGGTATTCTCCTTTCTTTGAAATCGTTCCGCAAGAAACTGTCTTGACAACGCTAAATTAGTGGGTTGTTTGTAAAACTGTCTGTATGCATCGAACAAGGGGACCAATGCATCCAAATCTCCAATATCTGCCCTTTTGATTCGCATAAACCAAAACTAACCAATTCCCTGAAATCATGTAATGCCAAAAATGAGAAACAGCATAGGTTCACAATAAAAAACCTCCCTAAGGAGGCTTTTTTATTTTTTGTTTTTATTAAGCTCGTCTTGAAGCCTTCTACTTATTTTTTGTTCACGCTCCAAAGCACGTCTGCGATGTTCCTCGAATTCTTGTTCTAAATCAGCCAACGCCGTTTTTGCTTGAAGAGTAAGAAAATTACTGTTTCTGAACTTGTAAATGAAGAGAAACAACATTAGCAAGAGACCTACGATAATGGACCATAAAATTCCTTTGTATGTTGCTTTGCCCACTGAAACACCAAAGAAGGATATGCTGTCTTTTTCATCTGTAACCGTTTTAAGGTTTTCTGTGGTTTCCTGAAGTTTGGTATTCAAACCATCAATCTCGGCGTTATTACCTTCAATGGTCGCTGTCAATTCTTTTATTGATGTATTGGCAGTATTTATAGAATCGAAAATGTTCTGCTTTATTTGGTTCAGGTCCACCAAACGTATGACCTCATATCGAATCCCGTTGGCCCTGTAATTACCCGACTTCTTCTCTAGCCTTTGAAATTGGCCTACCAAAGTCGGATCATCCTCAGTGGTCGAGGTTTGTCCTTGTGCAGAAAGTATAAAAGTGCTTGTAAAAAAGATGAGGGACGTTAAAAATCCAATACGCTTCATGGTTATATTGCTTTAATTTAGATTGAGGGTAGGGCGAAATTACACCAATAAAAGAAAAATCAAAAGAAAATCAGCATGACCTTATCTCACAGCCCCAAGGTATCACCCTAATAATAGGTGTACCTTCTTACCTTGGCGATGTATTTTGCGAGGCGTATCACCTGATGGGAGTAACCAAATTCGTTGTCATACCATATGTAAAGAACAAGACTCTTGCCATCCGCAGAAACCAATGTCGCCTTACTGTCATAGATAGAAGGTGCAGATGTTCCCACTATATCTGAAGATACCAATTCATTGCTCAAGGAATATTTGATTTGCTCTACCAAGTCGCCTTCCAATGCATACTTTTTCAAAATGGTGTTTACACTTTCCTTTGAAGTTTTTGTATTTACTTCAAGGTTTAAAATGGCCAAGGAACCATTGGGTACGGGAACACGAATAGCGTTTGAGGTCAATTTGCCCTTTAAATTTGGTAACGCCTTGGCCACCGCCGCTCCAGCGCCAGTTTCTGTAATGACCATATTTAAGGCGGCAGCACGTCCTCGACGGTATTTTTTGTGCATGTTATCTACCAAATTTTGGTCATTGGTATAGGCATGAATGGTTTCAATATGTCCTTTTTTGATGCCCAAGGAATCTTCTATTACCTTAAGAACAGGAGTAATGGCGTTCGTGGTGCACGAAGCGGCCGAATAGATTTTAGTGTTGTCAGGGTCAAACTCTGTGTGATTTACCCCATGGACGATATTCGGCACCTCTTTTCCAGGAGCAGTAAGCAACACTTTGTTGGCCCCTTTGGCCTCAAGATGGCGAGATAAGGCTTTTTCATCACGGAAAGCACCTGAGTTATCAATGACCAGCGCATTGTAAATTCCATACTTGGTGTAGTCAATGGCTTCGGGCTTATCTGAATTGATGAACTTAACTGTAGTGCCATTTACTATAAGTGCCTCATTTTCTGCATCGACATCCACCGTTCCTGTGAATTGGCCGTGCACTGAATCGGTTCGTAATAAAGCCGCCCTTTTTTCAAGGATTTCTTCCGTCAGCTCACCGCGAACGACAACTGCTCTCAAACGAAGTTGGCTTCCCCTTCCGGTTTTGGCCATAAGTTCACGAGCCAATAAGCGACCAATTCTGCCGAAACCGTACAGAACTACATCCTTTGGTTTGATTTCCTTTGTAGCACTTGCATCGACCAGTTTATCAAGTACAAAAGCCTTTACATTTAGGTTGGTGTTTTCTTCGGAATGATATTCATAAGTTAATTTACCAATATCCAATTTGGCGGGAGGCAAACTAATGTCGTTAATAGCGCGAAGAATTTCAACAGAATCAAATATAGAAATCGGTTTTTGTACGAACTCTCCAGCATATTCATGAAGATTAATAATGTCACTTACGTTCTTATCGATGATTTGATTCTTAAAAAGGACCACCTCAATGGCTTTGTCATACCATAGATCACTGATTATTTTGATAAATTCCGTTGTTGCTTTTCGTCTATCTGCCTGAAATGCAAGCTCTTTTTCGTAGGACCGGATGTCACTCATTTTAGTAGTTTTCTTTTTTAGAAATTCTCGGCAAAAATATATATTTCAAACGTTTTCGTGAAGATTTATACCATAAAAAAAACGCCCCGATTGGGGCGTCTTTTTATATCTATTTCAGAGTCTTATTTACTGAAGAATCAACCTTTCTTTTTCACCCTTTTCATTAATCATGGTGAAACTGGTTCTACCGTACCTAGATATCTCGCTGAAACGTTCTTTGGCATCATCAATGTCATTGATTTGGTTGCCGTCCAATTCTGTGATGACTTTGTTTTTCAGGTCGTAGCGACCATACCCTTCAGGAACATCAATAATCTTTACGCCTTTTTTCACTCCGTAGATTCTTTCATCTTCTTTGGTCAAGTTTCTTACCATAAAGCCGGTGTTAGGTAAGATCAAAGATTGCTGTTTTTTCAGCGCAACTCTTTTTGTGATTTGCTTTCCATCACGATCAAGCACTACTTCAACTACGTCACCGGGTCTTTTTGAAGACAGGTATCCCGTAAGTTCAGAGAATTTTCGGACCAATATATCGTCCACTTGTTTTATGACATCACCTTCCATTAGGCCGGCTTCCTCAGCGCCCGAATCTTCGGATACCTGTGAAATATAGACGCCTTCAATTTCATCCAACCCCATCTCAATCGCTTGGCGAGAGTTTACATTCAGTGCCGAAATTCCCAAAAGACCTCTTTGCACATTGCCAAACTCCATAATATCCTCAATTACTTTCTTGGCTATGTTACTGGGCACGGCAAATGCATAACCTACATAAGAACCGGTTTGTGAGGTAATAGCTGTATTGATTCCGATTAAATCCCCATTTGTATTTACCAAGGCGCCACCACTGTTCCCAGGGTTAACAGCCGCATCAGTCTGAATGAATGATTGGTTCCTGCCCAACGAGCGTGCTTTGGCACTTACAATACCGGCAGTAACCGTTGAGGTAAGGCTAAAAGGATTGCCAACGGCCAAAACCCATTCGCCCACCTTTGTAATGTCAGAATCCCCAAAGGCTAAATAGGGCAGCGGCTGGTCCACATCAATTTTTAACAAAGCAATGTCGGAGTCTTTGTCTGCGCCAATTACTTTCGCTTCATAGGTTTTCTTATTGTTTAGGGTAACTTCCAATTGGCTTGCGTTGGAAATAACGTGGTTGTTGGTGACGATATAACCATCTGGAGTTATGATTACCCCAGAACCTGTACCAATTTGTGGTGTTTGCTGGCGTTCATATCCGTAGAAAAAATCAGAGAGACTGTTTCCTCCTTTACTAATGGTAAGGTTTTTTACGTGAACCACAGCATTTACGGTCTTTTCTGCAGCCAAAGTGAAATCCACTTCATTAATCCCTGCTCCTCGGGCAGAGGTAGCCAACGAACTTGTGCTTACCAAAGGTGTTTCTGGATTATTGCCAACCCATTTATAGGTGTCTTTTTCAAAAAAAAGTTTATATGCTCCTAAAGTAATTGCCCCTGCAAATAGGGATACGATAAATAATCCTGCTATTCTCTTCATAATTCAATAACTATTTAACAATAAGCTTCAACAAAATTAATTGAAATCATCAGCGGCTTAGTCGGTTTAACTCCCTTTTAACTACAAAGTTTTCCCTGAATTATGCCCTATATTTGTTCTTTTGAATAAAGCTATGGAACTGGAGTTCTACAAATATCAGGGAACCGGAAACGATTTTGTAATTATCGACAACCGCCAAAATATTTTCCCCAAAAATGATACCAGATTGATAGCCGAACTTTGTGATCGAAGATTTGGTATTGGTGCTGACGGACTTATTTTGCTTGAAGATGACAAAATGACCGACTTTAACATGGTCTATTACAATTCGGATGGGGGTGAAAGCAGCATGTGCGGAAATGGGGGAAGATGTCTAGTTGCTTTTGCCAAGTTTTTGGGTTTAATTGATGAAAAGACCACTTTTATGGCGGTCGATGGTGAGCATACAGCCGAAATACAAGGTGATTTTGTAAAACTCAAGATGCAAAACGTAGCTGAGATTAAGGAAAAACCAAAATATAGCTATTTGGATACTGGTTCACCCCATCACGTTCAGTCAGTGGAAGAGCTAGATACGATGGATGTTGCCACAGAAGGAGCAAAATTAAGGTATGGTATCTATGGAGTCGTTGGGAGCAACATTAATTTTGTTTCCCAATTGGGAAAGGATTCATTCAAAGTCCGCACGTACGAAAGAGGTGTGGAAGGCGAGACACTCTCCTGCGGGACAGGCGTTACTGCGGTTGCTTTGGCCATGCACAAAGCTGGAAAAACAGAGTCCAGTTCTGTAAACATCGATACGCCCGGGGGTTCTTTGAATATATCTTTTTCGCCCCGGGGTGAAGGTTATGAAGACGTGTATTTAAAAGGTCCCGCCAAACAGGTTTTTAAAGGAATATATAAATGGTAAACCTCAAAGGACAGCAAGTCTCGTTACGGGCGTTGGAACCCTCTGACCTCGATTTTTTGTATGAATTGGAGAACGACACTTCCATTTGGGAGATTAGTGGAACTTTAAAGCCCTATTCGAAGAAAGTATTGAAATTGTATTTGGATAACGCGCATCGTGACATCTACGAAGTAAAACAGCTTCGACTTTGTATTTGCTCTGAAGAAAATGATTGTATTGGATTGATTGACCTATTTGATTTCGACCCAAAAAACGGAAGAGCTGGCGTGGGAGTGGTGATTTCGAATCCTGAGGACAGAAACAAGGGGGTTGGGGGAGAAGCGGTTTCCCTTTTATGTGATTATGTATTTAAAATCCTCAATTTGCATCAGCTTTATGCCAATATCCTTGAGGATAACTCGCCAAGTATCCATCTTTTTGAAAAACTTGGATTTGAAAAAGTAGGTCTTAAACGGGAGTGGATTAGGACCAACAAGGGATTTAAGAATGAAGTAATGTATCAAAAAATAAATCCGCATGTATCTTAAAAAAGTTCTTTGGGCAGCAGCATTGCTAGGTTTGGCTGTTTGTGGATTTTTAGCCTATCAGATTTATGCTGCCATTTTTAATCCAAATACGAGCTTTCAGAACGAAGAAGCTTTTGTTTACATTAACTCCAATGCTTCGTTTCAAGAGGTTAAAGAGCAACTACAACCATTGTTAAAGGATGTATCTTCTTTTCATTCCGTTGCAGAGCGAAAAGGATACATCAATAATATTAAAGGTGGGAAGTATGCGATAAAAAAGGGAATGAACAACAATGAAATCATCAATTCCTTAAGAAGTAATAATATCCCGATTAGGATATCCTTTAACAATCAAGAATCTTTACAGTCCTTGGCAGGTAGAATTGCCGAACAAATTGAGGCCGATAGCGTTGACTTGTTGAATGCGTTTACTGACGCAGCCTTTTTAGAAGAATATGGCTTTGATGATAACACACAGTTGGGCATGTACCTTCCTAACACCTATGAGTTTTTCTGGAATACCAATGGTGAAGGCTTTCGGGACAGGATGCAGAAGGAATACTCAAAGTTTTGGAATGAAGAACGCCTTCAAAAAGCCAAGACATTGAATTTGACTCCCCCAGAAGTAACCGCACTTGCGGCAATTGTACAAAAAGAAACGGTAAAAGTAGATGAAAGACCCAGAGTGGCCGGAGTTTACTTGAATAGGCTAAAAAAGCGTATTCTACTTCAGGCCGACCCAACGGTAATCTTCGCGATCAAAAAAGAGACGGGTAATTACGATACCATAATTAAAAGGGTACTATACCGAGACTTGGAAATCGATTCCCCTTATAATACTTATAAGTACGCGGGAATTCCTCCTGGGCCTATTACCATGCCCGATATTTCTTCCATAGAAGCCGTTCTAAATCCGGAAAGGCACGATTATTTGTTCTTCGTAGCTGATGTTTCGAACTTTGGGTACCATCTTTTTGCCGAAACTTTGGCGCAACACAACCGAAACAAGGCACAATACGTGCAATGGCTAAATAGCCAAAAAGTACTTCGATAAAACTGTTTGTCGTTAATAATCAACGGATTAACGTTATTTGGGACTGATTTAAGAAAAAGTTATGAGATTTATCATTGTCGCTAACGAAAAGGCCCCCTATATTTGCCGGCCAATTTAGGTTCGGTGCCCTTTCGGCAGTGAATTCTTAAATATGTGAATTATGAAAAGATGGATAAGTTTTATTTTGCATCTTGCCATGATTGTAGTCTTAACGAGTTTCGGCTCGTTCTCGGTAACTAAAAAGGAATTCCCCAAAGTTCCAGAATCTCTCCGGGTGACTAGCGAATTTGAACCTATTGCTCTTCAACAACCTAATACTACCGTTGAAGAAATTGCTGAAAATCCACCCTTCTTAGGAAAATCATTCAATGGTTTTAAAGAAGCCTTGGCCTTTAAGGAGTCTCAAGGGAGGTATCACGTTGTAAACACATTGGGATATCTTGGAAAGTATCAATTTGGAAAAAGTACTTTGCGCCTTATGGGTGTGTATGATGTTGAAGACTTTTTAAACAATCCTGCACTTCAGGAAAAAATCTTTGAGACCAACATTGCCCGCAACAAATGGATTTTACGAAGAGACATCAAACGATTCAACGGAAAGCGAATCAAGGGTGTCGAAATCACAGAATCCGGTATTTTGGCTGCAGCGCACTTAGCAGGTGCAGGTAACGTGAAAAAGTATCTACGTTCCTACGGAAAGAGGGATGTGGCAGATGCTTATGGAACAACAATTTCCAAATATATTTGGAAGTTTGGCGGGTACGATGTTTCTGAGATACCCCAGAAAAGAAACGCAAAAGTTTAGAAGGATTATTTCATAGTGATACAAAAAGCCGGAATCGTAAAGACTCCGGTTTTTTTATGCCTGAATGATAAAAATGGTTGGTCTTTTGTTCAGCTCCAACTCCAATTCAGACCACTCATGTACAATTTTGGTCTGAATGAATTCCGTGGGCAAGGTAATGTCGGTTGCAATACATAGCCGCGTGTTTTTTTGCAATGTTTTAGTGAGTTCCTTCAAAAGCTTATCGTTTCGGTAAGGCGTCTCCATAAAGATTTGTGATTGACCGGTTTCCCTTGATAGTCGTTCCAGCTTTTTTATCATGGCCTTTCTTTCTGGAGTTTCTATGGGTAAATAACCATTAAAGGCAAAGTTTTGGCCGTTCATGCCACTTGACATCATGGCCAATAAAATTGAGGAGGGTCCAACCAATGGAACTACTTGAATGCGTTTTTCATGTGCTACGCGAACTACTTCCGAGCCTGGGTCGGCAATGCCCGGGCAACCTGCCTCAGAAAGTACACCCACATCGTTCCCATGTATGCACGGGTCAAGATAACTCGGTATTACAGCTGAGTCGGTATATTTATTTAAGGTTTCAATATGTAAATCGGGTTGGGACTTACTTGGACTTACCTTTTTGATAAATCTTCGGGCCGATTTTTCACTTTCTACAATGTAATGGTCTATGTTTTCTATGGTTCGTTTTAAAGAAATAGGTAAGACTTCCAAGGGAGCACCATCTCCCAAGGTGGTCGGAATCAAATATACTTTGCCAGCAACAAGACTAGGCTTAGTTTCTTCCATCTTCTTCTATTCTTTTTGCAATTGCCCCACAGGCCGTATCAATCATTTGAAAAACTTTTTCGAATCCATCATTACCTCCATAATAGGGGTCAGGAACTTCTGAATACCCTAAGTCCACAGCTTCTAGCAACAAACTTACTTTGGCAAGGTCCGATTCGTTTCGTGCCGATGCTAAAATATCAGAATAATTGCTCTGATCCATTGCATAAATGTAATCGAACTCCTCGAAATCGGCGGTAGAAAACTTCCTGCAACGTTGCGAACTTATATCCAAACCGTGTTTTCTTGCTACAGCTATGGACCTTGGGTCAGGAGGGCTCCCGACATGATATCCAGCAGTTCCTGCAGAATCGACCCAAACTTTATCGGAATCTACCTTTGATTTTAGAATACCCTCGGCCAATGGGGACCTGCATATGTTTCCCAGGCAGACCATCAAAACCTTGGTTTTCATCAAAGTAGGGGAGTTAGGAGAATTTTTTGTTTAAATCCTCGATATATTTTCGGAATTGCTTATCGGTTTCCGCAAGGTTGTCAACGGTTTTGCACGCATGTAAAACGGTAGCATGGTCTCGCTTTCCTATTTGGGAACCTATACTGGCCAAAGAAGCTTTGGTGAATTTTTTGGCAAAGAACATTGCTAATTGTCTTGCTTGGACAATATGTCTTTTTCTGGTTTTGGATTGAAGTGTGGCCACATCCATTTCGAAATAGTCCGAAACCACTTTTTGGATATAGTCAATGGAAACCTCCCTTTTGGTATTCTTTACGAATTTTTCAACCACTTGCTGGGCCAACTCCAAGGTCACTTCACGTTTGTTGAAAGAAGATTGGGCAATCAATGAAATAATAGCTCCTTCTAACTCACGAATGTTGGTTTTTATATTTTTTGCCACATGGTCTACGATGTCCTCGGGCATTTCTACCCCATCGCGATAGAGCTTGTTCTTCAAGATAGAAACTCGTGTCTCATAGTCGGGACTCTGTAACTCGGCTGAAAGTCCCCATTTGAAACGAGACAGTAGACGCTGCTCTATGTCCTGCATATCTACCGGAGCTTTGTCAGAAGTCAAAATGACCTGTTTTCCATTTTGGTGAAGATGGTTGAAAATATGAAAGAAAACGTCCTGGGTTCCCGACTTTCCAGAAAGGAACTGTACGTCATCAATAATCAACACATCGATCAACTGATAAAAATGGATGAAATCATTACGAGTGTTCTTCTTGACCGACTCTATGTATTGTTGCGTAAATTTTTCAGCGGAAATGTAAAGTACCGTCTTTTCGGGGTACTTATCCTTAATTTCAACACCAATGGCATGGGCCAAGTGAGTTTTTCCTAATCCAACGCCTCCAAAAATCAATAAAGGGTTAAAAGAAGTGCCTCCTGGTTTATTGGCTACCGCCATACCGGCCGATCTTGCCAATCGATTGGAGTCGCCTTCCAAAAAATTATCAAAATTATAACTCGGGTTGAGCTGTGATTCAATCTTAATATTCCGGATACCGGGAATCACAAAAGGATTCTTTAGCTCTGGACTTTTTGATGTAATGGGAACATCCAACTCTTGAGGTGCCATAGCGGTTCTGTTCGAACTTGGTATTTGTTCGGTAAATGGTTCTTTGTTCCCATACTTATTCTCCATTTTAATAATGTAGATAAGTTTTGCATTTTTACCCAACTCCTTGGTAAGGGCAACTTTCAATAATTTCACATAGTGCTCTTCGAGCCACTCATAAAAGAATTTACTGGGGACCTGAATACTAAGCGCATTGTCGGTTAACTTGATGGGCTTAATGGGTTCAAACCATGTCTTGAATGCCTGCGGTTGGATATTATCCTGGATAAACGCCAAACAGTTGTTCCATACGGAATTTGCAGTAACACTCATATAAGTTTTCCCTTGTTTGTTGGTTAGCTAGATGCTTTTAATGATGAAAGCATCTAAGGTTTAAAGATGCTTATCGGATGCGACAAATATGTAAACAAATCTTTTAAAAAAAAAATGAAAACTGGTTGAAAGTTTTGTTTTTTTTTTGCATGTTTCCACGATGTTAACCAAGCCTCTAAATATAAAATTTTTCGCTTAAAATATGCGATTAAATTTACATTCTTTTCGTGTGCGTTATGCCGAAACTGATCAAATGGGAGTGGTGTACCATGGCAATTATGCACAATATCTGGAAATGGGGCGAGTGGAGTGGCTAAGGGCCTTGGGCATTACATATCGGAGCATGGAGGAAAATGGAATCATGCTCCCTGTAATTTCCTTACAACTTCATTATAAAAAATCAGCGCTCTATGACGACCTTCTTACGGTCGAGACCCAGCTAAAGAAAACTCCAAAAGTGAAGATTGAGTTTGACTACAAAATCTACAACGAAAAAGGAGAGCTTTTGGTTGTTGCGAATACTGTTCTGGCTTTTATGGATAAATCCACACAAAAACCTATCGTTTGCCCTGACTACATTTTGGAGAAGTTGGAAGATTAAATTCTACGGATGGAAATTGACGGATGCTCCTCAAAACTTTTAAAAACGGTTTCCGCTTCATTTCTGCGAACCGAAACCACAATTGAACAATCCATTTCCATTTTTTGGGATTCAATAGCCATCCCATACTGCTTCACCAATCGCATTACGATATTCATTGTGGTATAATCAAAATCGATTTGAAACCGAACCTTTTTGATTTTCTCCACAATTTTGGATGTGTCAAGCGCCATTTGTGCGGTATTTCGATACGCTTGGATCAAACCACCAACACCAAGTTTTGTTCCACCGAAAAATCGTACTACGGCAATTAAAATGTTGGTGACACCAAAAGACTGTATTTGTCCATAGATAGGCATCCCAGCGGAATTGTTGGGTTCCCCATCAT
>NZ_JANQIH010000189.1 GCF_028282265.1 Allomuricauda sp. | reverse complement strand
TAACCAGGCTCCAAAGGGCGAAATTCAAATTTCCCTTCGAAATCTGTTGAATCGATCATTATAACTTTATCGGGCTTCTGAAAATTAAGTAATGCCATATTTGGACTAATGTTGATTTATTTTGAGTATAACTCGACGATTAATTGTTCCTTGATGTTCTCTGGAATTTGAATTCTTTCAGGAGTGGTAACAAACGTACCTTCCTTCTTTTCCGAATTCCAGGTAATCCATTCGTAAACACTGCTATTGGCAGCCAAGGAATCTTGAATGGATTGAACGGATTTAGATTTTTCACGAACACCTACCACATCCCCTGGTCTCAAGGAATAGGAAGGTATGTTAACTACGCTACCATTAACGGTAATGTGTCTGTGCGAAACCAATTGTCGCGCTCCTCGTCTTGAAGGAGAGATTCCCATTCTGTACACTACATTGTCCAAACGGGACTCACATAGTTGTAGCAAAACCTCACCAGTAACACCGTCACGTCTTTTGGCTTCGGTAAATAGGTTTCTAAATTGTCTTTCCAGAATACCGTAGGTGTACTTCGCTTTTTGCTTTTCCATCAACTGAATAGCGTATTCTGATTTTTTTCCACGGCGTCTGTTATTACCGTGTTGTCCTGGAGGGTAATTTTTTTTCTCGAAAGACTTATCGTCCCCGAAAATCGCTTCTCCAAACTTTCTAGCGATTTTTGATTTTGGTCCTGTGTATCTTGCCATCTTCTCTGTTTTTGAAAGTGCGATTATGAATTAAGGCTTATCCTTCGATAATCTTCAATGCACTTTCGTGAAGACCCTTTTGGGCCATTATGATTAAAAATTAAACTCTTCTTCTTTTTGGAGGTCGACATCCGTTGTGCGGCATTGGGGTAACATCAACAATTTCAGTTACCTCGATACCCGAATTATGGATGGTTCTAATTGCGGATTCCCTACCGTTGCCTGGTCCTTTTACAAAAACCTTTACTTTGCGAAGACCTGCTTCATGAGCAACCTTGGCGCAATCTTCTGCAGCAACTTGGGCGGCGTAAGGAGTGTTCTTCTTAGATCCCCTAAAACCCATTTTACCGGCTGAAGACCAAGAAATCACATCCCCTTTTTTGTTGGTCAAGGAGATGATGATATTGTTGAAAGAAGCAACTACGTGCGCTTCACCAGTAGATTCTACAACTACTTTACGCTTTTTTGTCGACTTAGTATTTGCCTTTGCCATATACCTATCTATTATTTAGTTGCTTTCTTTTTGTTGGCAACCGTTTTACGCTTTCCTTTTCTTGTCCTAGAGTTGTTCTTGGTACGCTGACCTCTAAGCGGTAATCCTGATCTGTGACGAATTCCTCGGTAGCACCCGATGTCCATCAATCGCTTGATGTTCAATTGGGTCTCTGACCGAAGCTCCCCCTCAATGGTAAAACTGGATACTGCTTCCCTGATTCGACCGATTTCATCATCGTTCCAATCGGAAACCTTGGTATCTTCACTTACCTTGGCTGTTTCCAAAATTTCTTTGGCCCTACTTTTACCAACTCCGTAGATATAGGTAAGCGAAATAACGCCACGCTTGTGTTTTGGTATGTCTACACCTGCAATTCTTGCCATAATTACCCTTGTCTTTGTTTAAATCTAGGATTCTTCTTGTTGATCACATACAATCTGCCCTTCCTGCGAACTATTTTGCATTCGGCGCTTCTCTTTTTTATGGATGCTCTTACTTTCATCTTTTAGTATCTGTAAGTAATTCTTGCTTTTGTTAAATCATATGGACTCATCTCCAGCTTCACTTTATCCCCTGGAAGTAACTTAATGTAGTGCATACGCATCTTTCCAGAGATGTGGGCTGTTACCACGTGTCCATTTTCCAATTCCACACGAAACATCGCATTTGACAATGCTTCGATGATGGTTCCGTCTTGTTCTATTGCCGCTTGTTTCGCCATATTTTAGTTATTAGTTTTCAGTTATAAGTTATCAGTTGTTCCCTTCTCAGTACTCTGTCAATTTAGCCCATCTAACTTCTAACCTCTTGCTTCTAACTTCTAATTTTATGCTACTTTTCTATTTTTACCTGTTTTCATAAGACCATCATAATGTCTGTTCAACAGATATGAATTTACTTGTTGTACCGTATCAATAGCCACACCTACCATAATCAACAGTGATGTACCACCGTAGAAAAGGGCCCAACCTGCCTGTACGTCCATCAACTTAACTACTACTGCGGGCAATACCGCCAACAGTGCCAAGAAGACAGACCCTGGGAAGGTTATCAACGACATAATTTTATCTAAATAATCTCCGGTTTCCTTACCTGGACGGATTCCCGGTATGAAACCTCCACTTCGTTTTAAATCATCAGCCATTTTGTTGGTCGGAACCGTAATCGCTGTATAGAAATAGGTAAAGATGATGATCAAAACACCGAACAAAATGTTGTAGGCCAATCCGAAGATATCAGCAAACTGTACTTCCATCCATTGCCCCACAGCTGTATTATTGAATGTTCTACCAATCAAATTTGGAGCGAACATGATTGCTTGGGCAAAAATGATTGGCATTACCCCAGAAGCATTCAACTTTAAGGGAATGTACTGCCGTGTACCCATCATATTCTTTTCATATCCTCCTGATGCTGTTCTTCGTGCATATTGAACAGGTACCTGACGAATAGCCATTACCAAAAGAACACTGGCCAAAATCACCAAGAACCAGATAATCACCTCAATCAACATAAACATGATGCCTCCTGTGTTGTTCGTGGTTCTTGAAATAAACTCCTGAACAAAGGATTGGGGCATGGTGGCAATAATACCGATCATAATCAACAAAGAGATTCCGTTTCCGATACCTTTGTCGGTTATTTTCTCACCCAACCACATGGCGAAAATGGTTCCAGTAACCAAAATGATTACTGAGGGAATGATGAAATCAAGACCCTTGCCCAAAATAAAGGCACTTTCCGGTACGCCCAAAGCACTCAAACCGTAAAGATAGGCTGGTGCTTGAACAATACAGATACCTATGGTCAACCATCGGGTGATTTGATTGATGGTCTTTCTACCACTTTCTCCTTCCTTCTGTAATTTTTGAAGATACGGAATGGCAATACCCATCAATTGAACCACAATGGAAGCGGAGATGTATGGCATAATTCCCAATGCAAAAACAGAAGCGTTGGCAAAAGCCCCTCCTGTGAACGCGTTCAGAATACCCAAAATACCCTGCTCGGTATTTGATGATAGCTCAGCCAATTGGGCTGTATCAATACCTGGAAGAACTACTTGGGCACCGAAACGGTATACCAAGAGAAGACCCAAAGTAACGATGATTCGTTGCCTTAGCTCTTCTATCTTCCAAATATTCGATATGGTCTCAACAAATTTCTTCATACTACTTTCTTATAAACTTATTGCCTCACCTCCTGCAGCTTCTATTGCCGCTTTTGCAGAAGCAGTAAATTTATGTACGGATACTTTTAGAGGAGCTTTAAGCTCACCATTACCCAATATTTTTACCAAGTCGTTTTTGTGTGCCAAACGATTTTCAACCAAAGTTTCAAGGGTCACCTCTTTCTTAACAGCTCCTTTGTCAACCAACTCTTGAAGCTTGCTCAAATTAACACCTTGGTACTCTTTTCTGTTGATGTTCTTAAAACCAAACTTGGGCACACGTCTTTGCAAGGGCATTTGTCCACCTTCGAAACCAATTTTCTTGGAGTATCCGGATCTTGACTTGGCACCTTTGTGTCCTCGTGTGGAAGTACCTCCTTTTCCAGAGCCTTCTCCTCTTCCTACACGTTTTCCCTCTTTATGTACAGCGCCTTCTGCCGGTTTAAGATTATGTAATTCCATTACAATATATTTTTAAGCTTCCTCAGTGGAAACCAAGTGTTTTACCTTATTGATCATTCCAAGGATATTGGGCGTGTCTTCATGCTCAACTACCTGGCCTATTTTTCGAAGTCCCAATGCCTCAAGTGTTCTTTTCTGATTCTGTGGACGCTTGATGCTGCTTCGTATCTGCTTAACTTTAATCTTTGCCATTTTATCAGTTTTCAGTTGTTAGTTCTCAGTTATCAGTATCCTATTTTGTTGAAACTCAATCGTTATTTTCTGATTTCTGTCGACTATCAACTACTATGTTATCCTTTAAAGACTTTTTCCAAAGAAATACCTCTCTGATTAGCGATAGTTTGGGCACCCCTCAACTGAAGAAGTGCATCAAACGTGGCCTTTACTACGTTGTGAGGGTTGGAAGAACCTTGTGATTTTGACAATACGTCGTGTACCCCAACGGCTTCCAATACTGCACGAACGGCACCTCCGGCGATAACCCCAGTACCCTGTGATGCTGGTTGGATATATACCCTAGCACCACCGTATTTTCCTTTTTGTTGGTGTGGCAGTGTTCCCTTGTTCAAAGGAATGCGAACCAAGTTCTTTTTGGCATCCTCAATGGCTTTTGCAATAGCTGTGGCCACTTCTTTGGATTTCCCAAGACCATGTCCTACAACCCCGTTTTCATCACCCACAACAACGATGGCTGAAAAACCGAAAGCACGACCACCCTTGGTCACTTTGGTAACTCTTTGTACACCAACCAAACGGTCTTTCAACTCAAGTCCTCCTGGCTTAACTATCTCTACGTTCTTATACTTTTGGTACATAGTCTTATTAAAATTTTAGTCCAGCTTCCCTAGCTCCCTCAGCCAATGATTTTACTCTTCCGTGATAAAGGTTTCCGCCTCTGTCAAAAGCTACGGTTTCAACACCTAATTTTTGAGCTTTTTCAGCAATTGCTTTTCCAACCAAAGCGGCAACCTCGGTTTTTGTGCCTTTGGCTTCAATTTCTTTATCCCTTGAAGATGCAGAGGCCAATGTAACGCCTTTATTGTCATCTATCAATTGGGCGTAGATTTCTTTGTTGCTTCGGAAAATAGACAATCTTGGTCTTGCTTCAGTTCCGAAGGAAATCTTACGTATCCTTCTACGTATTCGTAACTTTCTGTCAGTCTTAGATAATTTCATGGTACGGCTTATTACGCTGATTTACCTGCTTTTCTTCTTAATTGCTCTCCTACGAACTTGATACCTTTTCCTTTGTAAGGCTCTGGTTTACGGAAAGAGCGAATCTTTGCCGCAACCTGTCCGACCAACTGCTTATCGTGCGATGTCAACTTCACGATAGGGTTCTTTCCTTTTTCGGAAACCGTCTCAATTTTGATTTCGGGAGCAATGTCCATTACAATATTGTGAGAGAATCCCAAAGCCAAGTCCAATTTCTGTCCTTGGTTACTGGCTCGGTATCCAACCCCAACCAATTCCAATTCCTTGGTCCATCCTTTAGAAACTCCGTCAATCATATTAGCAATCAGGGCACGGTACAGACCATGCTTTGCTTTAAGCTCTTTGGAATCTGAAGGTCGTTTAACAATCACATTACCTTCCTCAACCTCAATCTCAACTCCTGAAAAGTCTTGGGTCAATTCCCCAAGCTTTCCTTTCACTGTGATGGTGTTGTCGTTCACCTCTACAGTAACTCCTTCTGTAATTGCTACCGGACTGTTACCTATTCTTGACATTTCTCTTTACTTTTTTCAATTAATAAACGTAGCACAATACTTCGCCGCCAACGTTTTCTTGCTTGGCTTGTTTACTAGTCATAACACCATGGGAAGTTGAAACTATCGCAATTCCCAATCCGTTCAATACTCTTGGCAATTCACCTGAACCCGTATACTTACGAAGACCTGGCTTACTTACTCTTTGAATTTTTTTGATGATGGGCTCTTTGGTAAACTTATCGTATTTCAAAGCGATTTTAATGTTCCCTTGAACCTTATCCTCCTCAAACTTGTAGCTCAATATGTACCCTTGGTCAAAAAGGATCTTGGTCATCTGCTTCTTCAAATTGGAAGCTGGAATGTTCACTACCCTGTGACCTGCCTTGCTGGCATTTCTAATTCTGGTCAGATAATCTGAAATTGGATCTGTAAGCATTTCTTTTCTTTAAAATCGTTTACCAACTAGCCTTTTTAACTCCTGGAATCAAGCCTTGATTGGCCATTTCTCTAAAAGTTACCCTTGAAATTCCAAAGGTTCTCATGTAGCCTCTGGGTCTTCCCGTTAGTTTGCAACGGTTACGCATACGTACTGGCGATGCATTCTTAGGAAGTTTTTGAAGGGCCTCATAATCACCGGCCTCTTTCAAAGCTTTACGCTTTTCAGCATACTTGGCTACCATTTTTGCCCTTTTTCTTTCGCGGGCTTTCATTGATTCCTTGGCCATATTAATTCTTTTTAAAGGGTACTCCCAATTCGCTTAATAATGATTTTGCTTCTTTGTCGGTCTGTGCAGACGTTACAAAGGTGATATCCATTCCGTTGATTCTATTGATTTTGTCAATATTGATCTCTGGGAATATGATTTGTTCTGTTATACCTAGGTTATAGTTTCCTCTTCCATCAAATCCATTGGCTTTCACCCCTTGGAAATCACGAACCCTTGGCAAAGCTGTTGTAATCAAACGGTCCAAGAATTCGTACATACGCTCTCCTCGAAGGGTCACCTTGGCACCGATTGGCATTCCTTTTCTCAATTTAAAGGAAGCCACATCCTTTTTAGAAAGGGTGGCCACGGCCTTTTGACCTGTAATATTGGTCAATTCCTCAACCGCATGGTCAATCAGTTTCTTGTCAGAAACCGCAGCACCTACACCTCGGCTCACTACAATCTTTTCCAATTTAGGAACTTGCATGATGTTCTTATATCCAAACTCTTCGGATAGAGCCTTCATCACACGCTCCTTATATTCTTGCTTAAGTCTAGGAATGTAACTCATAACTATAGGACTTCATTCGATTTTTTAGAGACTCTCACTTTTTTACCATCCCTTACTTCGTATCCCACTCTAGTGGCATCCCCAGATTTTGGGTCTAACAACGAAAGGTTGGAAATATGGATAGGAGCTTCTTTTTTTACAATTCCTCCCTGAGGATTTTTCGCACTGGGTTTCTCATGTTTAGATACCATATTGATACCTTCCACGATGGCCTTGTTCTTCTCACGGTCAACTTTTACGACCTTACCTTCAGAACCTTTATGGTCTCCAGTAATGACTCTAACCGTATCCCCTGCTTTTATCTTTAATTTCATCTCTACTTACTGCTTTATAGTACCTCTGGGGCCAATGAAACAATCTTCATGAACTGCTTATCCCTAAGCTCTCTGGCAACAGGGCCAAAAACACGGGTTCCTCTCATCTCTCCAGTTGGATTCAACAATACGCAAGCGTTATCATCGAATCGGATGTAAGAACCGTCAGGTCTTCTAACTTCCTTTTTGGTTCGTACCACTACGGCGGTAGAAACCGAACCTTTTTTTACAGTTCCGTTAGGAGTGGCTTCTTTTACGGTAACCACTATCTTATCACCCAAAGAAGCATATCTTCTTTTTGTTCCTCCCAATACGCGGATGGTCAAAACCTCTTTTGCACCAGTGTTGTCCGCAACTTTTAATCTAGACTCTTGTTGTACCATGATTATTTAGCTCTTTCAAGGATTTCGACCAGCCTCCAACATTTTGTCTTGCTCAATGGTCTGGTTTCCATTATTCTTACAGTATCGCCTTCGTTGCAATCGTTTTTCTCATCATGGGCAACATACTTCTTGGTCTTCAAAACGAATTTTCCATACATGGGGTGCTTCACTCGCTTTACCTCAGAAACCACAATGGACTTTTCCATTTTGTTACTGGTAACTACCCCTATTCTTTCTTTTCTTAAGTTTCTTTTTTCCATAAGGCAAAACCAATTATTGTAATTCCCTTTTTGTTAATTCTGTTGCCAATCGTGCTACCGTTCTTCTGGTACTTCTTATTTGCATAGGATTTTCCAATGGTGTAACGGAATGTGCCATTTTTAGATCTTCGTGCTGTTTTTTATAATCGGCCAATCTTTCTCTTAGCTCTTCAACCGAAAGCTCTTTTATTTCTGACTGTTTCATCTTTCTTTCCAATTAAGCATTAAGCGGAATAATCCCTTGCTACAACGAATTTGGTTTTAACTGGTAACTTTTGAGCAGCAAGACGAAGTGCTTCTTTGGCAATGTCATGCGGAACTCCGGCCACCTCGAACATAATACGGCCAGGTTTTACAACGGCAACCCAATATTCTGGAGCACCCTTACCCTTACCCATACGTACCTCAAGTGGTTTTTTGGTGATAGGCTTGTCTGGGAAAATTTTGATCCACAACTGACCTTGCCTTTTCATATATCTTGTCGCAGCAATACGCGCAGCCTCGATTTGGCGGGAAGTGATAAAATGGGAATCCAAGGATTTGATACCAAACATTCCGTTGGAAAGTTGGTGACCTCTTTGTGAATTCCCCTTCATTCTACCCTTCTGGGCTTTACGAAATTTAGTTCTTTTGGGCTGTAACATCTTCCTTTACTTTATCTTATTACTTTCTACGACGTTGTTGTCGCTTACCACCTTCTTGCTTACCACCTTTTCCTTGGCTCTTGGACAATCCTACCAATGGAGAAAGCTCTCTTTTTCCGTATACCTCACCTTTCATGATCCACACCTTGATTCCTAATCTACCATAGGTAGTGTGAGCTTCCACAAGTGCATAATCCACATCGGCACGGAATGTAGACAATGGAATTCTACCTTCCTTGTACGATTCAGAACGCGCCATCTCAGCACCGTTCAAACGTCCAGAAATCTGAATTTTGATTCCCTCAGCATTCATTCGCATTGCAGCCGCGATTGCCATTTTGATGGCTCTACGGTAAGAGATTCTACTCTCAATTTGCCTTGCAACACTTGCAGCTACCAAGTTGGCATCCAATTCAGGTCGCTTGATTTCGTGAATATTGATTTGAACCTCTTTATTGGTAATTTTCTTAAGCTCTTCCTTAAGCTTGTCTACCTCTTGACCTCCCTTACCAATAATGATACCTGGTCGAGCCGTGGTAATGGTAATGGTTATCAATTTTAGGGTTCTTTCTATAATTACCCTTGACACACTGGCCTTCGCCAAACGTGCATGGATATATTTTCTGATTTTATCATCCTCAGCCAGCTTATCACCGTAATCGTTTCCGCCGTACCAGTTGGATTCCCATCCTCTGATGATTCCTAAGCGATTTCCTATCGGATTGGTCTTCTGTCCCATATTTCTGTTCTAGCTTTGAACGTTATTGTTAGCTTCCAAAACCAACGTTACATGGTTGGAGCGTTTTCTAATTCTATGTGCCCTACCCTGAGGCGCTGGACGCAATCTTTTCAACATGGTTCCACCATCTACTCGAATCTCTTTAATGAAAAGGTCTGCATCCTCAATGCTGGCATCCTCATTTTTTGCTTCCCAGTTAGCGATAGCTGACAATAACAACTTCTCCAATCTTCTGGAAGCTTCTTTTTGGTTGAACCTCAAAATAGCCAAAGCCATTTCAATCTGTTTTCCTCTGATCAAATCTGCGACCAACCTCATTTTCCGCGGTGAAGTTGGGCAGTTGTTGAGCTTAGCAAAAGCAAGTTGCTTCTTTTCAGCTTTAAGCCTCTCGGCCATTTGTCTTTTTCGAACTCCCATAGCTTACTTACTTTTTACCTTTGTTTTTAGCTCCTGCATGACCTCTAAAAGATCGTGTAGGTGAAAATTCCCCTAGCTTGTGACCTACCATGTTCTCCGTTACATAAACAGGAACAAATTGCCTTCCGTTATGAACCGCAATGGTTTGTCCTACGAAATCAGGAGTTATCATTGAAGCTCGAGACCAAGTCTTAATCACGGTCTTCTTTCCTGATTCTATATTGTTCTGGACTTTCTTTTCCAGACTATGATGAACGTATGGTCCTTTTTTTAATGAACGTGCCATTTGTCTTTTCTTTTATTTCTTTCTACGTTCTACAATGTACCTATTGGAATCCTTGGTCTTGGAACGGGTTCTGAATCCTTTTGCAGGAATACCGTTCTTCGATCTTGGGTGACCTCCGGAAGCTCTTCCTTCCCCACCACCCATTGGGTGATCGACAGGGTTCATAGCTACAGGCCTTGTTCTTGGTCTTCTGCCCAACCATCTACTTCTACCTGCCTTTCCAGATACCAACAATTGGTGGTCTGAGTTAGAAACCGCACCAATAGTAGCCAAACAATTGGCCAAAATCATACGAGTTTCACCTGAAGGTAGTTTGATGGTCACAAACTTTCCATCCTTAGCCATCAATTGCGCGAATGTTCCAGCACTTCGTGCCATAACCGCACCTTGACCAGGACGTAATTCGATACAAGAAATGATGGTTCCCAATGGAATTTCACTCAAAGGCAATGCATTTCCAATTTCTGGCGCTGATTTAGCCCCAGAAGAAATCTTCTGACCTACTTGCAATCCGTTTTGGGCAATGATGTATCTTTTTTCACCATCCTTGTATTCAACTAAGGCGATGAATGCCGTTCTGTTGGGATCGTACTGAATGGAAAGCACAGTGGCTTTCATATCTTGCTTATCTCTTTTGAAATCGATAAGACGATACCTTCTTTTATGACCTCCACCTCTATGGCGCATGGTCATCTTTCCTTGACTGTTCCTACCTCCGGACTTTTTTAACGGAGCAAGCAAGCTTTTTTCCGGCTTATCAGTAGTAATCGCGTCAAATCCGTTTACTACTCTAAAACGCTGCCCGGGGGTTATCGGTTTTAATTTTCTAACTGACATTTCTTGTCCTTATAGATTGCTGTAAAAATCAATGATATCTCCTTCAGCTACGTCAACAATGGCTTTTTTAAGCGCATTTGTTTTACCGTGCTGGATACCTGTTTTTGTATATCTCGTCCTACGGTTCGGACCATAATTCATGGTTCGTACCTTTTCTACAGAAACACCGTAGGTAGCTTCAACCGCTTCCTTGATTTGGAGCTTGTTCGCCTTTGGGTCAACATAGAATCCGTAACGATTGAAAAGCTCGCTGTCCGCGGTCATTTTTTCCGTAATGATTGGCTTTATCAACACACCCATGGTTTTCTTATTTCTTTAGGTTCGATTCAATTCCTTCCAAAGCACTCTCAGTCAATACCAAGTTCTTAGCGTTAACTATCTTGTAAGTACTTAATTCTGAGTTAGTTATAACTTCGGAACGCTCCAAATTGCGCGACGACAAATATACGTTATTATTCGCGTTGCCCAATACTATGAGAGACTTTTTGTTTTCTATTCCAAGTGAGCTTAAGAACGCAACAAAATCCTTGGTTTTTGGAGCCTCAAAATTGAAGTCTTCCACTACTACCAAAGCCTTCTCTTTAGACTTTAAGCTTAAGGCAGATTTTCTGGCCAAACGCTTAACGTTTTTGTTCAATTTTTGGGTATAATCCTTAGGTCTTGGACCAAAAATTCTACCACCTCCTCTGAAAATAGGTGACTTAATGCTACCGGCCCTTGCGGTACCCGTACCTTTCTGCTTTTTGATTTTTCTGGTACTCCCTACAATCTCCGCTCTTTCCTTCGCCTTGTGCGTACCTTGTCTTTGGTGGGCTAAATATTGCTTTACATCTAAATAGATGGCATGCTCATTTGGCTCTATTGCGAAAACATCGTCAGAAAGGTCAACCTTTCTTCCTGTTTCTTTTCCTTTAACGTCTAAAACTGCAACCTTCATTACTTCTCAATTGTTACGTAAGCATTTTTATGACCTGGAACGGCACCTTTTACTACGATAAGGTTTTTCTCAGGAACCACTTTCAATACTCTCAAGTTTTGAACTGTAACTCTTTCTCCACCCATTCTACCGGCCATCTTCATTCCTTTGAAAACGCGAGCTGGATATGATGCAGCACCAATGGAACCAGGAGCTCTCAGTCTATTGTGCTGACCGTGGGTAGCCTGTCCGACACCGCCAAAGCCATGTCGCTTTACAACACCTTGAAATCCTTTTCCTTTTGATGTACCTATCACATCAACAAATTCTCCTTCCACAAAAAGGTCTACACCCAAAGTGTCACCTAATTTGTATTCTCCTTCAAAATCACGGAATTCAACGACTTTCTTCTTTGGAGAAGCACCTGCTTTCTTATAATGACCTGATTCAGCCTTATTAGCACGTTTTTCTGCCTTGTCATCGAAACCGAGTTGAAGGGCACTGTACCCGTCTACCTCTTCGGTTCTGACTTGGGTAACCACGCATGGTCCAGCTTCAAGCACAGTACATGGGATGTTCTTCCCATTCTCGTCAAAGATGCTGGTCATGCCGATTTTTCTTCCTATTAACCCAGACATATGTATTACTAATTATATATTAAATTCAATTCCAAAAGGTGTCCTATTTGAAACACTTCTGAAGTCCTCTCAAGGGGACATTTTAATTACAATATTTCAAGCCAGTTTCCCGGCAAAAAAATTGGGTCAAAGAAAATAATTCTGTGACCCAGATTTTTTCTTTTTCCCGTTTTTCCTTCGCTCGCAGCTCAGGACATGTTCACCTTTATCTCAAAAGGCGCGCAAATTTACACTTTTATTTCGACTTCAACACCACTTGGAAGCTCTAATTTCATTAAAGCATCAATGGTTTTTGAAGAAGAGCTGTAAATATCCAGTAATCTCTTGTAAGAACTTAGCTGGAATTGCTCTCTCGATTTCTTGTTCACGTGAGGTGAACGCAAAACCGTAAATATCTTTTTATGCGTTGGCAACGGGATTGGACCTGTAACCACAGCACCTGTTGTTTTTACCGTCTTCACTATCTTCTCAGCAGACTTATCCACTAAATTGTGATCGTAAGACTTAAGCTTTATTCTAATTTTTTGACTCATCTTGCTGAAAGTTTATGCAGTTACCCCTTTTACAGATTTGATTACTTCCTCTGCGATATTGGAAGGAGTTTCCGCGTAATGTGAAAATTCCATGGTTGAAGTGGCCCTACCAGAAGACAACGTCCTCAACGCGGTTACGTAACCGAACATTTCTGAAAGTGGAACCTCAGCTTTAACCACTTTGGAACCAGCTCTGTCATCCATGTTGTTAACTTGACCTCTTCTTCGGTTCAAATCCCCGACGATATCACCCATGTTTTCCTCTGGAGTCAATACCTCCAATTTCATAATGGGCTCCATCAATACGGCCCTTGCAGCTCTTGCAGCTTCCTTGTATCCAAGCTTGGCAGCAAGTTCAAACGAAAGAGAATCAGAATCCACAGGGTGGAACGAACCGTCTTTAAGGGTAATCTTCATACTATCCATCTCAAATCCGGCCAAAGGACCATTTTTCATGGCTTCCTTAAATCCTTTTTCAACAGATGGGATATATTCTTTAGGAATGTTACCTCCTTTGATTTCATTTATGAATTCTAAGCCTGCTCCAGCTTCTTCGCTTGCTGGCTCCATAGTGAAGACAATATCAGCGAATTTACCACGACCACCAGTTTGCTTTTTGTAAACCTCTCTGTGATTGGCTGTGGCAGTAAGAGCTTCTTTGTACTCCACTTGTGGTTGACCTTGATTCACTTCCACCTTAAACTCACGTCTTAGACGGTCAACAATGATATCCAAGTGAAGCTCTCCCATACCTGAGATAATGGTTTGTCCTGAAGCTTCGTCCGTTTTAACTTGGAACGTCGGATCTTCCTCAGCCAATTTCGCTAAAGACATCCCCAATTTATCAACGTCAGCTTTGGTTTTTGGTTCAACCGCGATACCGATTACGGGATCGGGGAAATCCATACTCTCCAAAACGATAGGATGTTTTTCAGAAGACATGGTATCACCAGTCTTGATGTCCTTAAATCCAACTGCTGCTCCAATATCTCCAGCCTCGATGTACTCGATGGCATTCTGTTTATTGGAGTGCATTTGATAGATTCGAGAGATACGTTCTTTTTTACCAGAACGGTTGTTCAATATATAAGAACCTGCGTCTAGTCTCCCTGAATAAGCTCTAAAGAAGGCCAAACGACCTACGAACGGGTCGGTAGCAATCTTAAAAGCCAAAGCAGCAAAAGGTTCTTTTGGGTCTGGCTTTCTTGTAATTTCGTTTCCAGTGTCAGGGTCAGTACCTACAATATCATCCTTGTCCAAAGGAGAAGGCAAGTAACGACAAACTGCATCCAACAGAAATTGTACCCCTTTATTTTTAAATGAAGAACCACATATCATTGGGATGATAGCCCTGTCCATAACGGCGGCTCTTAGTGCAGCATGAACTTCTTCTTCAGTGATTGAATCCTCATCTTCGAAGAATTTCTCCATCAAAGCTTCATCATACTCCGCCACTGCTTCAATCAAGGCTGCTCTATATTCTTTAACCTCAGCTTCCATCTCCGCAGGAATATCGATAACATCAAACGTAGAACCGAAATTCTCATCGTGCCATACAATTGCTCGGTTTTTCGCCAAGTCAACAATTCCTTTAAAATCTGCTTCCTCACCAATTGGCAATACAATTGGAACTGCGTTGGAACCCAACATTTCGCGAACTTGCTTACAAACATTCAAGAAGTTGGAACCTTGACGGTCCATTTTGTTTACAAACCCAATTCGAGGCACCTTGTAGTTATCGGCCAATCTCCAGTTGGTCTCTGATTGAGGCTCAACACCGTCAACAGCACTGAACAAGAAAACCAACCCATCCAGAACACGAAGAGAACGGTTTACCTCAACAGTAAAGTCAACGTGCCCGGGAGTGTCAATAATGTTAAAGTGATAATCTTTGGCGTCAGAGGTAGGCTTGCCCTGCTCTGTAGGAAACTGCCAGGTACAAGTAGTAGCGGCAGAGGTAATGGTAATACCCCGCTCTTGCTCTTGCTCCATCCAGTCCATGGTAGCCGCTCCATCGTGCACCTCACCAATTTTGTGACTTACACCTGTATAAAAAAGAATACGCTCTGTAGTCGTGGTCTTACCTGCATCAATGTGGGCGGCAATACCTATATTCCTTGTATATTTTAAATCTCTTGACATTTTACCAACTAGAATCTAAAGTGTGAGAATGCTTTATTGGCCTCGGCCATTTTGTGTGTATCGACTCTTTTCTTAACCGCTGCACCTTCTTCCTTGGAAGCAGCTAAAATCTCTGCAGCCAATTTTTGAGCCATTGATTTTTCATTACGCTTTCTAGCATAACTGATCAACCACTTCATCGCTGTTGAAATCTTTCTATCTGGGCGGATTTGCATTGGAATCTGAAAAGTGGCACCTCCAACTCTTCTACTTCTTACCTCAACATGGGGCATCACATTGGAAAGGGCATCTTTCCAAAGCTCCAAAGCAGTCTTTTCTTCGTCATTGTTCTTTTCATCCACAATGTCAATGGCATCATAGAAAATCTTGAAGGCTACTGATTTCTTACCGTCCCACATCATCATGTTGACAAAACGGGTCACCAACTGATCATTAAATCTTGGATCTGGCAATAACGGCCTTTTCTTTGCTTGCTTTTTTCTCATCGCTTCTTACTTTTTAGGACGTTTTGCACCGTATTTAGATCTACGTTGTGTTCTACCTGCTACACCAGCTGTATCCAATGCACCACGAACAATGTGGTACCTTACACCTGGCAAGTCCTTTACTCTTCCACCTCTTACCAATACTATCGAGTGCTCCTGGAGATTGTGTCCTTCACCGGGGATGTACGCGTTCACCTCTTTACCATTGGTCAACCTAACCCTGGCAACTTTTCGCATTGCAGAATTTGGTTTTTTAGGTGTAGTGGTGTAGACACGGGTACAAACCCCTCTTCGTTGAGGGCACGAATCCAAAGCAGCCGATTTACTCTTCTTGGTAATTGTGACTCTTCCTTTTCGTACTAATTGTGAAATTGTTGGCATTAAAATTTCCTTTTAAATCAAAACAACCCTCGTTTTGAGGGGTGCAAATGTAGTGATAAATAGGAATAAATCAAATGCGTAGCATTTTTTTTGTATCATAATTTAACGGAAGGGAAACATACCCAAAGGACATCATTCTAATTAATACTTTTTGAAACCTGTTTTTTGCATTTGAGTTGAAATATTCTAAAGCTATTTACTGAATAGTCTAAATTCACCTCTTTCTAAACTTATGTATATATTAAGGTATACATGGACGACTTTTGACATTACCGGATTATTATCATATCCTCAAAAATTAGAATTAATACTAACTTTTTTGCAATCAGCAGATTCTTTTTTAAAACCTTTCCAAATTCTTAACGAATCCTAAAATTTTCTGAAAATTCCTTTGGATTATTAACATGAAATTATGACTTTAGGGGCTAGCTAATTCAAATAATTAAAAAATGAGAACAAAACTTAATGGATTGTTAACGCTGCTATTGGCGTTTGTTGTGCATCTATCCTTTGCACAAGACAAGACGATTTCAGGTACAGTTACAGATTCCGACGGTCTGCCGCTTCCTGGTGTCAACATTGTCGTTGAAGGTACGACCACCGGTACTCAAACTGATTTTGATGGTAACTATTCAATTTCGGCCAGCACGGGTCAAACCCTTCTTTTTACTTACATAGGTCAAAGAGAAGAAAGACGAACTGTAGGTGCAGGTAGTACAATCAATGTCCAAATGCAGGAAGATGCCGAAGCTTTGGAAGAGGTAATTGTCACAGCTCAAGGTATTCGTCGTGAGAAACAAGCATTGGGATATGCGGTTTCTGAGGTGGGCAGCGAGGCTCTAGAACAACGTCCAGAAGGTGATGTAGGAAGGGTGCTCACAGGTAAGGCGTCTGGACTTAACATCACCCAACAAAGTGGCCTTTCCGGATCTGGAACGAACATCATCATTAGAGGTTTTAGTTCATTTAGTGGAAGTAACCAACCTCTTTTTATTGTCGATGGAGTACCTTTTTCTAGTGAGACCAACTCTTCTGGTGTTGCGACGGGTAATGCCGATGATGATTTTATAAATGGTAACTCAGGTTCTAGTAGATTTTTGGACCTAGACCCCAACAATATAGAAAGTGTAAACATTCTTAAAGGTCTAGCTGCCGCCACGTTATATGGTACGCAAGGACGTAATGGGGTAATTTTAATCACCACCAAAAATGGTTCTTCTGCGGGAGCAGTCAAGAAAACAGAAATTACAGTAAATTCTTCTCTATTTTTCAATGAGATAGCCTCACTTCCAGATTATCAAAACGAATTTGGAAATGGTTTTGACCAAGCATTTGGATGGTTCTTTAGTAACTGGGGTCCAAGTTTCGATAGAGATGGGGTTGCCGGTTGGGGCAATGGAATTGATTCCAGACCTAACGTAGGTTTCGATGAAAACGGAACTTTGGCACACCCTTATGATACAGCTTCAAGCGCCACTGGGATTCCACAGGCGTTCCCTGAATTTGATGGAGCACGTTACGAGTGGAGACCTTATGACAGCGTTGGTCGTTTTTTCAGAACTGGCACGGTCTCTTCCAACTCTGTGAACGTACGGGGTTCATCAGATGATGGCAAAGTTTCTTATAATGCAAACTTCGGCCATCTTAATGATCAAGGATTTACACCAGGAAACAACTTGCGTCGCTATACATTAGGTGTAGGTGGACGTGCAATATTATCTAACAAGTTTACAGTTTCGGGGACCCTTAATTTCTCAAACACTAACTTCAGATCACCTCCTGTTGCCGCAAGTACAGGTAACGGAGCATTTGGAACAGGTTCTTCCATATTTGGAGAACTCTTTTTCACACCTCGTAGTGTTGATTTGATTGGGCTTCCCTTTCAAAACCCTATTGATGGTTCCAGTACATACTATCGCCAGAACAATAGTATTCAGCACCCTTTGTGGACGGTTGAGAATGCAAGATTTAGCCAAAACACTAATAGGGTTTTTGGACAATCTTCAGTCACGTATAACTTTAACGACAATCTAAATATTCTTTATCGTTTCGGACTTGATGTCTTTAGCGAGAACAATGTTAACTTCCAGAACAAGGGAGGGCGAGGTCAGGAAGATGCTGCTCTAGTCAGTGGAATTTATCAGACTTGGAACAATACCAATACTATTCAAAACCATGACTTTATCTTGAATGGTGATTATGATTTGTCAGAGGAAATAGGCATGACCTTCAACCTTGGTGCTACTTCCAGAAGAGAAATATTGGATAGAAATGGTGTTGCCAGTAATGGGCAACAAGTATTCAACGTTTTACGTCATGTTAACTTTGCAAACCAGAATGAGATTCAATTCTTCCAGGAAAGAAATATTGCAGGGGTATTTGCTCAAGCAGATTTTGATTACAACAGATGGTTTTATGTAACCTTGGCCGCTAGGAATGACTGGGTTTCCAATTTGGATACTGAAAACAGATCAGCTTTTTATCCTAGTGCGAGTCTATCGTTTATCCCTACAACAGTATTCGAAGAGCTCAAAAGTGAGGGAGGTCTTAACTACTTAAAGGTTAGAGCGGGTTATGGAACTTCCGCTAACTTTCCTGTTGGATACCCAACTGTATCTACTTTGGACATTAATACCCAATTCTTCCAAGATGAAGGTGTTGATATTGTAACCAATTCTGTGGGTACTAGACTTGGTAATCCGAATTTGAAACCTGAGCTGTTAGCCGAGTTTGAAGTAGGTATCGAATCAAGATTTTTTAACAATCGAGTACGACTAGAGGCCTCATACTATAACAGAACAACTACAGACCTTATTATAGACCGTCCACTTGATCCTTCAACTGGATTTACCGCACAACAGACCAATGTTGGTGAAATTTCCGGAGATGGTTTAGAGATTGACTTAGGTGTCGATATTTTTAGAAATGATGATAGAGGTGTCAACTGGTCCGTTAATGGAAACTTTACTACGAACAATTCTGTAGTGGAAGATTTGGGACAAGATGCTGATCTTATTGTATTTGCGGGAGCGAATGGTAACCTAGGTAATGCCGCAATTGAAGGAGAGCAACTAGGTGTAATAGTAGGTAGCCGTATTGCTAGAAACGAAGCAGGAGAATTTTTGGTTGATAGTGCTGGAGACTTTGTTGAAGAGCAAGGTCAGTTTGTAATTGGAGATCCGAATCCTGATTGGATTCTTAACGTCAACAATAACTTCTCATGGAAAGGATTCAACTTTTCATTCTTGTTAAACTACACTCAGGGTGGAGATATATATTCGAGAACAGTTTCTACGCTGTTAGGTAGAGGTTTGACTACTGATACTGTTGACCGTATCAATACCTTTATACTTCCAGGTGTTCAGGACTCTGATGGAAGTCCAAACACAAAACAAATCAACAACTCTACCTTCTACTTCAATAATGTATTGTTTGGTCCAGATGAACTTGGGGTATACGATGGTACTGTAATCCGTTTGCAGGAAGTTGCCCTCGGTTACACCTTACCTTCCAAGTTTTTGGATAAGACACCTTTCGGTTCTTTAACAGTTACATTGTCCGGTCAGAACCTTTACTTTGATGCTCTTAACGTGCCAGATGGAACCAACTTTGATCCAAATCAAGCTGGTCTAGGTGTAGGTAACGGTAGAGGTTTTGATTATTTAGCTGGACCTAGTGGCAGAAGATACGGAGTGAGTATTAAAGCTACCTTTTAATCGTATTAAAGTAAAAAATGAAGACAATGAAAAACATATATAAATTTTTAGGTTTGGTCTTGCTGTCAGGTAGTTTCTTGATGACCTCCTGTGAATCTACAGAGCTGGACCTTGCAGAAAACCCAAACTTTTTGAGACCAGATCAATCCAGTGCAGATTTGTTTTTGAATTCTGTTCAGGTTGATTTTGCAACATTTACCGAGTTGATGAGTTGGAATGCTGGAGATATGGTGCGAATAAGCTATTTGAATGGACGTAACTATCAAAATATAGCCAACTTCGCTCCAGCCCTGTTGAATTTGGAATGGCAATTGGCTTATCAAGCAGATGCTAACCAGTCTCTTGATAGTGGTTTGGAAGTAAATGGAATTTTGGCAGACATAAGAGCTATGGCTCCGGAAGCTGTGGAAGGTGGGTTATTCCACCACACCGCAATGGGCCAAGTTATTGAGGCCTATACCATTGTTACTTTAGTTGACCTCTTTGGTGATGTTCCATACTCAGAAGCAATTCAGGGTGAGGGAGAGCCCCCAATCTTAAACCCTGCCGTAGATTCAGGAGCTAGCATTTATGATGCTGCCTTGGCCCTTCTGGACGCTGCAATTGTAAACTTTGGATTGGATCCTGAAGTTGAACCTGCAAATGATTTTTTCTATAATGGAAATTGGGGTAATTGGATAAAAGCTGCCAATACACTTAAAATGAAAATCTATCTTCAAAGAAGATTGGTTGATTCAAATGCCATTTCCAGCTTTAACGATATTGTAACATCTGGAGATTATATTACCACTAGTTCAGAAGATTTTCAATTCCAGTGGGGAACCAATCCAGTTCAACCTGACGCAAGGCACCCAAGGTATGCCGACAATTATACTCCTTCCGGAGGCGCAGATTATTTACCAAACTGGCTCATGAACTACATGAACGAGAGCGATGATCCAAGACTTCGTTATTATTTTTATCGACAGGTATCGGCAACTCCTGGTGCAGAAGCTCCACCTAATGAAGAAACATTAGCGTGTTCGCTAGAGCCTTTCCCTGCACATTATGCAGGATTCACGTTCTGCTTTTTGCCAAACGGCTTCTGGGGTAGGGACCACGGTCAAAATGCCGGTATTCCACCCGATGGTTTTACTAGAACAGTTTACGGTGTCTACCCATCTGGAGGTAAATTTGACGACAGTAGTTTCACAGGTCTATCCGTTGGTTCGGGTGGCGGTGGTGCAGGAATCACACCAATACTTTTAGCATCTTGGGTGGATTTCATGCAAGCTGAAGTTGCCATGTTATCTAACGACTTTGTTACTGCCGGTAATTTTGTTAGGTCGGGGCTTGATAAGTCTATTGCAAAGGTTACTTCATTTGGTCCTTTAGATAGTTCAGCAGACCAATCTTTTGCCCCAACCGCTGGAGCAATCACAAATTTCCTAAATGTGGTCGAAGCAGATTTTACCGCAGCGGATGATGATGGCAAGTGGAATTTATTGGCGGAACAATATTTTGTAACCCTTTTTGGTAATGGTATTGATGGTTATAATTTCTATAGAAGAACTGGTTTTCCAACAACATTACAACCTAATCTGGAACCAGAACCAGGTGCATTTATCCGTTCTTTGAACTATCCTGCAGATTTTGTTAATAACAACTCTTCAGTTAGTCCGAAACAAGATCAAACTACTCAGGTCTTTTGGGATACGAATCCGCCGTTTCCAGCATTCCCAATATCAAACTAAAAAATAGATATACAGAGATGAAAACATATAACAAAAGAATTGCAATTTTAGGTCTAGCCATCGCTACCCTATTTGCTTGTGATGACGAGGACAAAGTTGTCGATGAGATTTTAGCGACCGTGGGAACAGGAGCGGTTTTAAGAACCATAGACGAGGACAATAATTTGGTGTACAATTTTGATACCAATGCATTTGATGCTGGTTCTTCTTATACTATAGATTTGGAAGAACAAGATGCAGAAGGTGGTGCCCTTTTGGAAAGTGTCCAAGTATTTGTCAACTTTGATGACAGGTCAGCTGGAGGTACAGATATGGATACTGATGAGGTACTTCTGCAGACATTGGCGGCAAGTGATTTTAGTGCCGGAGAAAGGGGACTCCCCATAACAACCATTTCTTATACTTCAGGTGAATTAGTTGCTGCCACGGGCATTGACGAATCCATGATTGTGGGTAAAGATCGTTTCGAGTTTCGTTTGGTACTGACCCTGACCAATGGAGAGGAGTATTCTAACGACGATGTGGGAGGACCCGTAAGTGGTGGAGCTTATTTCTCGGCTCCTTTTGAGTACTTCCCAGTTATAGCTTGCTCTATCACTGATGATTTGTCAGGGACACACTCTTATGTAACTACCATCACAACTACCGCTCCGGGACAAAATCCTCCTGGTGATAATGTTCCTTTGGGCTGTGACCCAGGAACAACGGTCGTGATGGGTGATGTTACCTGGACAACGGTAGATGGCACTCCTGGAGAATATACCTCAACGGACATGGGCTTTGGTCAGTTCGACAGCTGTTATCCTGGTAGAGGACCTGCAACTGGCAACGATATTACCATTGTATGGGATTGTACTTCGTTAACTCCAGATGGAGAAGTATACATAAAGGACAGTATTGTTATCCCCGATGATGATGATGAAGACAGAGCTTTTGCATATGGGTACTCAATTACAAGTGTTGTAGGAGCTGAAATGACCATAGAGTTTTCTAACGCACTTGGTGATTCAGGGACTGTAGTTCTTACAAGAGAAGGTGGTGTGGACTGGCCAGATATTTTCTTATCAAATAATCCATAATACAGTTTATCTTAACTTAAAAAAGGCCACGCTGAGTAGCGTGGCCTTTTTTGTAATGATAATTATTGCTTCATAGAGTGTTGTAATAATAAAAGACTTGTACCACATCCTTGGGGTCTTTAAGGTTTAATCTACTTTTAGATAAAAAGCTTTTCATCTTATTGTTTTTCTCCTTATCCTCACTTGCCAACAAGTTGAGCAAGCTTTTTTTCGAAGGTTTAAAAAACTTGATTTTTCCATCTTCTTTGTTAGAGCAATATAATTGTCTTTCCAAAACAAATCTGTTTGCCACCGGAAGCTCAAAAGAGGTAGTGGCCTCCTTACCTTCTTTGTAGATTTTCCTTCTCCTTTCAAAAAGAACCATTTCATCAATTTCGGCTAGTTGAAACAGATGGCCCTGATTTACTTCATCATTTTTATCATAATACTCTTTAAAAAAAACCTTTTCCCTTCCCAAAACGCAATAAATGTCATCATTCTGGGTAAGCTTAAGTATAATCGAGTCCTCCACACTTGATTTAAGTTGAACTTCATCGTTATACCCATCGTACCTTAAATAAGCCTCTCCTTCAAGACCATCTCCACTGTAAATTCTACCTTTAACAAAAGTTCTTATTACATATGGCGATCCCTTGTAATTCACTTTTTTGTCCAAAGCTTCCATACTTTTGCTATTTAGTTGCTGAAATGCGTATTGCAACATAGGTAGCATTCCGAAAGATTCGTTATCTGCATTATAATTGGCTGGAACCTGAGCCAGAATCGATTGTCCAATCAACTGACCTATAGTTATACAGGCTATATATTTTCTCATTTTATTGCTTTAGGTTTTGCTTCATTAAATATAGGAATTAACCATCAATTTGTATTGATACACAGGTCAGCGAGTAGCATAGAACGATAACCAATCTCATAAAGTTTAACGAAATGGATGAACCTCACTTTGCTCACATTCTTAGCATTAAGAGAAGAAACAAAAAATTCTTATTACGATAAAAATCCCGCAGCAAACCAGCGATAACAATCCTTTGCTCCACCTAATGATGTAACCGAAAGTCATATCTAAGCACTAGTGACTAGTTTGTTCAAATCTAAAAACATACTAAATAAGATGATTAGCCATCGGTTTCTCTGTAGGAATTCAATTAGAGGGAGGAAACCTTATTCCATGTAATCCAAATTATACGAACTAAAATTTAGTTTGGATACACTAAAAGAGGACTTCATTCAAGCTAACCAAAAAAGAGTTTGGGCACTCAACAATCTATTTACTTATTTTATGTAAATAATGAATTATATAAATAGTTAATTATATTTTAAACAGCACTATACTCAATCATATTTAAAGTATTTTCCTACAAATCTTTAAAATTAGCACCTATGAAAAAATCAAAAAAAATCAAGCTATCGCTTAACAAAAAAGTAATTTCTGAACTGAAACAACAAAAAATTGGTGGCAACGGATTGACCCTTGTCTCTGGGTGCCAATGGGAAACTAGAGCAAGTTTACCACCAGACCCTACCGTTCCCATGCATCCTACCCATGAATCCAGGCCATGCGGTTGTTGCTAATCTTTGAAAAATAAGTAACTCCTTAAATTCCTATATAATGAAAAAAGCCCGTAGAATTAGTCTATCATTGAACAAGAAAGTGATCTCAACTTTCAAAACCACTCAAGTTTTGGGCGGTAGTACTTTAGGTTGCACAATTACCTCTGGTGCCTGTAACTCCAGCCTTGATAACCATCAATGTCCCTTAGCCTGCAACTAATTGAATAGTAATTCAATCGTTTTTTTTCAATCAGTAAACTATCCATCACCGGTGGATAGTTTTTTTTATTTTAGCCGCATGCAAAAAACCCCTCACATATATGGTTTGCGTGCCGTAATTGAAGCTATTGAAGCCGAGAAACCCATAAACAAAATCTTTCTACAACAAGGGCTAAAAGGTGACCTGTTTAAGGAACTTGAGTCATTGATAAGAAAAAAAGGAATAAGCAGTTCATATGTTCCTTTTGAGAAATTGAACCGCATGACAAAAAACAACCATCAAGGTGCTGTGGCAAATGTTTCCCCTATCGAGTTTCATGATTTCAGCACACTGGTCGAGTCTATTAGCTCTCAAAAGAAAATGCCTTTCTTTTTGCTTTTGGACCACATAACCGATGTTAGGAATTTTGGTGCCATTATCAGAACGGCGGAGTGCTGTGGGGTGGATGGTATTATAATTCCAAAAAACGGAGCAGCTCCAATAACCGAGGACACCGTTAAAACCTCTGCTGGGGCAGCTTTCAATGTCCCTATTTCAAAGGTCGATCATTTAAAGGATGCCATTTACTATTTGCAATCTTTAGGAGTAAAGTTAATCGCAGCTTCCGAAAAAGGTGAAAAATCCGTTTTTGACATTCAACTGAACTATCCCGTAGCTGTAGTGATGGGTTCTGAGGGAAAAGGTATTTCAGCATCTGTACTCAAATCAGTAGATGAAATCGCAAAACTTCCGCTTATGGGCAAAATCGGTTCCCTAAATGTATCTGTGGCCTGCGGTGTATTTCTCTATGAAGTGGTGAGGCAGCGATTAAGCTGAGGAACTATCATCGCTTTTTGATTTGTAATGATATCTAATCTGGATTTTATTCGAATCTTCTTCCTCGTCGTGATGCTCAATAAAATTTCCATCTTCATCAAAATGCTTTAGAAAAGGGTCATCTTGCTCATTATAATCTTCCTTTTCCCAATCAAAGCGCTTTTCTAATGGAGTTTCTATCCTTAGCAAGAATGCCAAAACCAAACCAGTTAAAAAACCGGAAAGGTGTCCTTCCCATGAAATACCATCCTTAACCGGGAAAATATACCATATCATGCTTCCATAGATGAAAACGACAATCAGTGACAACGCTATCCATCTAAAGTGTTTGGCAATGATTCCCTTGAAGAAAATAAAACTGGCAAGGACGTAGATAATACCGCTTGCACCGATATGATATGATGGTCTCCCAATAAGCCAAGTGAGCAAACCAGATAGCAGAACTCCCCATATCAGCGTTTTAAAGGCCACCTTCCTATAGAAATAAAACAGAAATGCGGTGAGAACTGCCAATGGAATGGTATTGTTGTAAAGGTGTTCCACTGAACCATGGATAAACGGACTGAAAAAGACACCTCGCAAACCTATTGGCTTTCTTGGATAAATACCATATTCGTTAAAGTTGAACCCAAACTTTACCTCAATCCAAAAAACGATCCATATACTGAGAACAGCAAAAAGCGGAACCAGTAAAATCTTATCAGATAATTCAAATTGGCCTTTTCTAGACATATGGAATGAAAAACAACAATCTAACCACATTTACAATTTAGGCAAATTGTCAGGTTCCCAAGAATATGGACTCAGCATTTTGTCTCCTCAACAAATGAAAAATTCATTTTAATTTATAGTACATTTAGTCTTATGAATGTACCCTTGGCAGAGCGCGTTCGCCCGAAAACGCTAGAAGATTACGTGAGCCAACTTCACCTGGTTGGGAAAAATGGGGCTTTGACACAACAAATAAAAAGTGGCAATATTCCATCGCTTATCTTTTGGGGTCCCCCAGGTACCGGGAAGACCACTTTGGCCCAAATCATTGCTGAAGAAAGTCAACGGCCATTCTACACACTAAGTGCCATAAGCAGTGGGGTGAAAGACGTTAGGGAAGTGATTGAAAAGGCCAAGCAAAGTGGCGGCCTCTTTACTACCAAAAATCCGATTTTGTTCATTGATGAAATTCATAGGTTCAGTAAGTCGCAGCAAGACTCACTTTTGGGTGCCGTAGAAAAAGGTTGGGTGACCTTGATTGGCGCAACCACCGAAAATCCTAGTTTTGAGGTAATTCCGGCCCTCTTATCCCGATGTCAGGTCTATGTGTTGAACCCTTTTGGGAAAGACGACTTACAAGCCCTATTGAAAAGGGCAATGGAAACCGACCCAATACTGAAAAAGAGGAAGATTGAGCTAAAGGAAACCGAAGCGCTCTTTAGACTATCTGGGGGAGATGGCAGAAAGCTTTTGAACATTTTTGAATTAATCGTTGGAGTAGATGAATCCAAAAAAATTTCCATAACCAACGAACTGGTTTTGAACAAGGTTCAGAAAAATACGGTGCTTTACGATAAAACAGGGGAACAGCATTACGATATTATTTCTGCTTTCATTAAATCAATCAGGGGCAGTGACCCTAATGCCGCTGTCTATTGGTTGGCAAGAATGATTGAAGGCGGTGAGGACGTAAAATTCATTGCCCGTAGAATGGTGATATTGGCTTCTGAGGATATCGGTAATGCAAATCCTACGGCACTGGTACTGGCCAATACAACTTTTCAGGCGGTTAACACCATCGGGTACCCAGAAGCGAGAATCATATTAAGTCAATGTGCCACCTATTTAGCCAGTTCTCCCAAGAGTAATGCCAGTTATCTTGCCATACAAGAAGCGCAAAGCAAAGTAAAAGAGACCGGGGATTTATCCGTGCCTTTGGAAATTAGAAATGCCCCGACAAAGCTTATGAAGGAACTTGGTTATGGTTCGGGGTATCTTTATGCACATGATCATACCGATAATTTTGCCGATATGGAATTTTTACCGGAAGAGATTTCAGGGACTACTTTTTACAGGCCAGGCGAAAACAGCAGGGAAAAAGCCATGAAAGACTTTTTAAAAAAGCGCTGGAAGGGAAAATATGAGTTCTAAAATTTGAGATTCAGTTTTTTGGTACTCTTTTCTCCATTTTCAATCTTCTCCAACCACCAAGAACCATCTTTTTGAAAAACAATACCGTTGCCCTTGTCGCCACCCACAAAATAAAGGTTATCCAAAGAACTGCGAACCAGTCTTAATCTTATTTCTGGTGTACTATCCACAAGTTGGTATCCATTTTCAGTAGGCTGCGCGTAGAGCAATTCCATCATATCGCCTTCGGAATCTTTTCCGGCCTTAACGTAGTCCGATGGTGTCGGCTCAAGATTTTTGTACGTTTGATTTTCTGGAGTCGCAACCTGCTCTATCAGCTTAGTATCTTTTTTTTCTTCCAGGGTCTTTACATCATTTCTAAAACTAATGGTAAGAGTTTCTTCCTTTGCCGTTTCCTCTTTTGCCTCAACAGGCTGATAACTGTATTCGATTCCATCAAAGGAAACAAAAGCCTTTTGCATTGCGTCTTTGTAAGCTTCCTTATAGTCTTTAATCTTGCTTCTACCCTCAATAGTTCTAAAGACCTCTTTTGATTGGCAATCATTAAAAACTACGGAAAGTTTCGTGGTAAACATTCCAGAAACATCATCAATATCTGTATACAACCCTAAACATCTGTTTTTAAAAAGTTCTTCGGGCATAGCATCATCATAGACCACATTAAAACCCCTTTGGGCAAGCATATACTTTAGCATAGTGCTTGTTTGATGCTGATTGGAATCTTTAAAAGCATCAAACTTTTTAGGTACCACGATATATTTGTATTGATTGAATTGTGCCATACCCAATTGGGTGCCCAATAAGGCTATCATTAAAAAAAATAATACTCTTGATCTCATGTATTGTTTAGAATCAATTATCGTTCCAAGATAGAATATTAATTCCGAACTGTAAAGAAGCGTAATGACTGTCGGCTATGTTGCGATAGGCCAAAAGATTATCTCCTAGAAGATAAAAATTAATGGGACCGGCTTGAAGATTGATGCCCAATCCCACATTGGAAAAGGAGTATTTATCTACTGTGTAGGTAGTTTTCAATGTAAAAGTCCGGCCAAATCTTCTTTGATAGAATCCGGTAAGTGCTGGCTGGAACCCTAAAGGTCTTTTTATCACAAACAACTGCCCGCCTACGCTGTTTTTGTAATAATCGGTAGTGGTGCTCTCTGTTACATTTATGGCACAACCACATTCCCGAGAAAGTGTTTTCCCTCCTTGACCAAAATCATACCGAATTGAGCCGTACACCTTTAGCGGTCTAAAGCTTATAAAACCGTCGCTGTTATCCTCAAAGGGAACGGCTGCTTCTATTTCATCAACCAATTCTTGCCATAAATCAGCACCCAAATCGTCAATATCCTCAGGCAAGAAAATATTGATTCCTTCATTGCTCGCACTTCCCTGTAGCGTATAGTTTTTGATATCCTTGGTGTTATAGATGAACCCGACATCAAGAATGCTTCCGGTAATAGTGGTCTGCGGATTCAGTTTGTATGTGAAACCCGCGTCAAAACCAACTCCCAGATTTCCTCCCAATAGCACTCTTTGGGCAAATAATCGCTCTAAATCATCTCTTCTACCTCCATCCTGTTCAAGAATATCAATAAACCCTTCCACCCCGGCCGTTTGAAGTTGCATATCTGCTGTTATTGTATTGGCCAGTGTATTGTTCTCCCCTGGTACGGTACTAAAAGTTCCTGAATTGTTGACCGATTTAAAATTGAAAATACTTGAGTATAGTTTGGCCCTAACGCCAAGAGTAAGGGCATCGTTCATTTTCCGGTTGACTCCGAAATGAAAAACGTTGACCATTTCACCCCTTACATTCAAGTGGCCAAGGTCAAAACCTCTTCCAATATTGGCACCCCCATTGCCTTCAAAGGCCAATATTGCTAAATCTCTCGGCCAATAGACAATAACATCGGTCTCACCGTACATACCGAATGAATAATAATCATCGGGCCTATTTCTACCTCGATACCCAAAGCTAATTACTTCAATTTGGGTGGTTGTGCTAAAATCGTCCCTTCTGCCCATGGCATCCAAGACCCGTTCCCTTACCTTAACATTGAAATCGATTCCGTCATTGGCGAAAAGGTCGTTTACCGTGACCCCGCTAGTAGCTGCTTGAAGTGAAAGTCCTGATATTACGGGAACTCCCACATGCCATCTTTCTTGGGCATTGACCCCAGGGTTCACCATCAATGACTGTGGAATTTCATAGAAATCATAGAGCAACTGCTTATTTTGGGAATGCAGGCCAAATACCATCAAAATGATGGGAAACAACACTATGAATTTGAACCTCATTCTAATCGAAATAAGAATTCAGCGGCAGAGTTCATAATTATTCTTGGGTCGGATTCAGAAGATACGCTCATGTTATCTCCCAGATTGAATCCATTCACCCTTATCTGAGAAGTTGTGGTTAAGATTGCCAAAGGTTTTCCACCAGTACCATAGGTCACATCACGGGTTGCTGTAAATCCTGGACCGGCAGCAATATCAAATATCTCTGTATCCAGAATATTCCCTGCTTCATCCAAAAATTCAATAGTAATAGCTATAGGTTTGCTTGTGGAATTCACAAACTCATAGTTGATCGTACCTTCCAACAACCTTTCAGCTACAAAATTCTCGTTGAATGGGTCAAAATTAAAAGTGTTGCTGTAAAACGTATTTACAACAGGAACCGAGTTGATAAAGCTCTCCTCGGCTTCCACCGAAAAAAGACTTGACGCCAGTGTTGGGGTTATGGAGAGATCATCAAACTGGTCAAAATCCTGTTCTTCAGAACAAGACCACACCCCTGTCGATAAAAGGATAAGTGTACATAAGCACTTGAAAAATGCTTTCATAGCAATCTTACTTTTTTAGATGAAACAATGACGAGGTCGGTATACCCTACTATAACTCTACAAAATGCTTTTTATTTCAAGAAGGTCATCTATTGTTTTGCACAAATCGTGCTCTGGGTCATTATGTACGTTGAAATGCACGGCATGGAAGCCCAATTGTTTCGCTCCCATCACATCGGCTTCCAAATTATCACCTATCATAACTGACTTATCGGCAGCCACTTGGGCCTTTTCAAGAGCCATTTGAAAAATACGGGGATGGGGTTTTTTTACCCCTGCTGTCTCAGAATCGATAATCTGACCAAAAAAATGATGAATATTTGAGTTTCTCAGTTTTTTTTCCTGAATTTCCTCAAACCCGTTGGTGATAATGTGTAATCGATATTTGGGTGAGAGGTACCTCAACACCTCAACAGCATTGGGAATCAAATGGTTGAATGAAGATAGAAGGTCAATATATTCCTCAGCCAGCGTATTAATGGTCCGGTCCGATACAGGTACATTTAAAGAATCAAAAGTTCTTTTGAGCCTTTGATAACGAAGCTCAGATTTTTCAATGCGATTTTCGCGATACAATTTCCAGAATTCTAAATTAATCGGTCGGTACACCGACATGAATTCCTCAAGGTTCACTTCAACCTTATTTGAATTAAGTATTTTATCGAAGGTGAGTTTGGAGTTTTTTTCAAAATCCCACAGAGTGTGGTCCAAATCAAAAAAGACATCGGTAACCAATCCTTTAAACATAGTATCTCTTTAAAAGGGCTTTATAAAGTTCCATCCAATTGATTTTGTGGGGGCTGCCAAGCAACTCATTTGAGAAAACCACAACAAGCTCCCCATTTACCTCCTTCACCGACCGAAATACCGTATCCATTTTCGCAAAGACCTCATTGGCCTTTTTGTATTTCATAAAGGCGTAGTCAAATCCTGCAAAAGGATGCACTTTTAGGGGCTGTTTTGTTTCCAGTGGGATATCATAAAAATAGAAAGGAGTGCAGGTCCCGGCCCGAAACCCTATTTCGTGAGTATACCCCATAGAAAAATCGTCGGTGAACTCAACATCGACTAGGTTGCGATAGGTAATTGGCACATTGACCCGATTGTATCTTAACCTAGAATAGGTGATGGGGCGATGAATCAGGTCGCCCAGGCGTCTTTTTTCCTCTTCAAGAACCTCGGTGTTGGTCGACGACAAATAAGAGGTACTCAGTGACACCTTACTGTAATCGGCCATTGATTTAATGAGATATCTAAACTTGTTATTGTTTGTAGAAATGTTCTTATCATGGGCCGAATACTCGGCAAACTGAAAAAAGAACATGGTTCTAATTGGGAACCCCTTATGAATGCCTACCAAGGTTTCAAAGTTATCGTAAGGATCCTTTGATAGGCCCAACAGAACAGCTGTTCTTTCAGCCACACGTCTCAATCGGAAATTACCCAAATCGAGTAAAAAACCTCCTAGGGAGCGCGATATCCCTCGGTAGGCATACGCATGGGAAGTGGTGACATTGACAATGGATGAGAAGCGATATTTTCTTTTTTTACGCTCCATGTCGGGAAAACGTTCCTTAAGCTTTCTGAACAGCTTATACGCCCATAAATCAACCACCGGTAGCTCCAAAAAACCGTTTTGGTGCGCCAAACTCTCCTTAGCGGGAAATCGCCCAAAACTATCCTTTACGTGGGGCAAATATTCCTCGTAGCGGCTTAGCAAAAAGAAACTTGCCGATAAAACATCGTAGGGTATTGAACTTTTTTCATCACAAGCGAAAAAGCAAGGAATTCCGTCCCAATGCTCTACACTGATTGAAAAATCGTTTATCCCCTGTTCGAACAGCAGGTCGTTGCTACGAATAAAGAATTCGTTCTGTAGGGGTTGTTTGGAATAGGTAATTTTAGGTCCCTTATGTTTGATGAAATCCTCAACCTTGGTGGTAAAGGAGGTCTCTATACCCAGAATACCATCAAAAATCTGCTTCGCCGTGTAGGAAAGCCGATTTGTGATTTTATGGGTATAGACGAGTAGCATGTTAATTATAAAATTCCAGCATCGGCAAAGCTCAGATAATTGTCTTGAGCCAAAATCAAATGGTCCAGAACTTTAATATCCAATGCCTCTGCGGCGATTTTGAGTTTTTGCGTCAGTTGTTTATCGGCACTACTGGGCTTTAAGGTTCCCGAGGGATGGTTATGGGCCAATATCAGGGCCACAGCGCCAAGTTCAAGGGCCTGTTTCAATACCAACCTCACATCGACCAAAGTACCCGTAATGCCCCCTTTGCTCAATTGGGACTTGTGCATCACTTTGTTCGAATTATTGAGATAAACAATCCAAAATTCTTCATGTTCAAGTTCCCCTATTTGCGGATACAGCAGTTCAAAGGCATCTTGGCTGCTATTTATCTTTTCTAGTTTTTTGAGCTCTTCCCCCCTTCTTCGCCTTCCGATCTCTAGCGCGGCTGCAATGGTGACAGCCTTGGCATCGCCGATACCCTTGAACTTCATCAGTTGGCTTACGGACAACCTGCCTAGATCGTTAAGATTATGATTTACCGAGGCCAAAATGCGTTGCGAAAGTTGCACAGCACTTTCGGACCGGTTGCCCGACCCGATTAAAATAGCGATAAGTTCGGAATCGGAAAGTATGGCTCGCCCCTTTTGCAAAAGTTTTTCACGAGGTTTGTCGTCGTCGGCCCAGTTTTTAATGGATAAAGATTCGGTTTTTGGTTGCATGGTCTAAATATAGGGGTTTCCGCAAATAAATAAGGATTGGGCGGGATTGGAAGGTCAAAAATTGAAGATAAAAAACAGCATACTTATCAGACCCGTTTGTAAGCGTTTAAGAAAAAAGAAACGTTTGTATACGCTTATACTTGGTTACAAACAAGTACATCGCTCTTTACGGGCATTCTTGTTGGATTTCCTTTGGAATTTATGGAAATTTAGGGGGTTGTTTATATACACGTGTTAGCTGCAAATTGAACAAATGCCAAAAATGACAGATATATCGATATTCGGATTACACCTCTTTACGGTACTAGGCGCTTTGTTTATACTTATAGGGACTCTGCTAATTCACAGCGGAAATCAGCTTAAGAATAAATCAAAAATTGAAACTCTTGAAGGTAAAATAGGCACCTTAACAGAGGACAATCAAATTCTATCCGAAAAGCTAACCAAAACTTCTTTGGAGCTGAACAAATCAGTAATGGGTGATGGATTTGCAATATTTGGACTTGTCGGAAGAACTGAAAAATCAAAGTATTATGGAACACTGCAAAGTATAAGCGATTATAATATTTATGATTTAAGCTTACTTGTCACCGACGCAGATAAAATACGGAAATGCAAAACTAAAAATGTAAATGGCAAATTTATAATTGACCATGATTGTTTTTATGAAAACACGAAAGCAGACAAAATCCCTGGAATTCCAACGAGGTCATCACATTTTCCTAATTATAATTTAACAACCAGCGAAAAAAGAAAACACCTAGAAATAAAAATTACTACACGAAATAATAGAACGGTCCAACATGCGGTTTTCGAAATGACCCCGAGTTATTGTAAACAATCTTATAGGTTGTATCAATTTAACGGAAAACGATGGAAACTCGTTGATGAAAATAACCAACTAGGATTGAGCAATGAATATTGGTCTGACCATTTTTATCCAATGGACAACAGGAAAATTGATATACTATAAAATTCAAAAACTGCAGCTAACAAGGGCTATAATTTATAGCTGCAATTCGTTACTTTCAAATTTAGAAACTAGCAACGGCTGGGTTTGCCTCGACTGGAAATCTAACGATTTCCAAGGCCACCACAAATCATAGCCGTGGCCGTTGGCATTAATAGTCTAAAAATATTTTCATTTTTTAAACTTGAAATCAACTAATTTTAAATATGCCTAAAAATAATCCTATGCGATTTACCAAGTCAAACGCAATTTTAAGAATACTTATGCTAAGCATCTTTTTTCAAACTCTAAGTTGTTCAACTTCAGACGACATGCCGACGTCGGAAATTGAAGGTATAAATGAGGAACCGGAGGTAATGGAAGAAAGCGAGGATAGGCAAAATATCTTTAATTACATTATCTCTTACATGAATTATCCCAATGGAATACCTTTCCCCGACCTCTCTAAAAAAATAAGTATTTTTCATAATAAAGACGGACAAATAACTAAAAGAACTGGAGGCATATATAATCCTAATGTAGCTCCAGAAACCGGAATTAGATATTTTTATGATGACTCAATTTCAGATGAAGTCATTTATGATGAAAATAAAATTATTATAGAAAAATTAAGTAATAATCTAGAATTAGATATTCCCGTTTTTAAGAGAACTTTTATCCTCGATTCAAATAATAACATAGTTCAAAAGATAATTGAAACTTCTGACCCAGTTAAAACTGACACCTTGGATTTTGAGTATAACTTGAACGGAAAGATTTCAAAGATTCTTTACAAAACATTAACTATTCCAAAAGAATCTTCTTTCTATTATAACAATAATGAAAACTTAGATAGTATTGTGACCGTAGAATACGACGAAGAATTAGATAAAACCATAAAAACTCGTGAAAGATTTAAGAATTATGACTCTGCAGAAAATCCCATTAGGGAATTTTTAATTTTTGAAGAATTATTTTATCGGTCTCTTTCAAAAAACAATTATTCGCTTTATTGGTTTGAAGTTTTTACTACGACTCCAAGAAGTTCAAGCTTCAGTTCAACCTATAGAGAATGGAATTTGAAATATGATGCTGATGGAAATATTTTATTCGACGAGTTATAAATGTCTATTTAAGCTAGTTTTATATCAAAAGCTGTCCTAAACATTGGGGGATGAACAATTGTGTTAAACTACTAATGGCAACAAAACCTATAAACAATAAGGGCTTCAGGTTTTATCACAAGGTTTGCGTATTTTCATAAAGTTCGCAAAATCTTTTGGATTTTGCTCTGAATAGGAAAAAATAAATCGAAACAAAAAGATTTCGCTACTTGCGTGGCGGAAAGCAAACGCTTTTTTACTCCCGTACTGTTCATAGCTCAACCGTTGTAGGTATTTTAAAACCAGCATTATGAACAAATTTTTAATTTTAATATTTGTCGTTTTTGGACTTCAAACTGACTGGCTAAATGAAACTAAAAAATCGATATCTGAAACTGATGAAAACGCTGTTTTAATTAACTCTAAAGTAGTTGAAGAAAAAGAAGGAAAATCTACAACGACAGAATATAAAGCTGGAGAAATTAAAAAAATAAAGCTGGAATTCACTCACGCTAAATTAATGGACATTGAGCTGAATTTTTATGAAAAAGATGGATTTGTGTTTGGAGAAGTAATAAATGGAAAAGATGTTTTGCTTTACAAAAGAAAACGTTTGGAAAGTGAACCCTATGCAACTCTAATTGACTCTAGAACT
>NZ_JANQIH010000188.1 GCF_028282265.1 Allomuricauda sp. | reverse complement strand
TCATCGTCCGATTCTAGAAAGTCCAGCCCTTTGTGCACGAGAATATCATCCGTTGCCGCCCTCTCTAAAACTGCGCCTTGCACAATTCCCTTGGGTAATTGGGTGGGGACATCTTTCATCGAATGCACTGCGATATCGATTTGTCCGTTCAACATAGCGATATCCAAAGTCTTGGTAAAAATACCGGTAATGCCCAGTTCATATAAGGGTTTGTCAAGGACCTGATCCCCGGTGGATTTTATGGGGATCAAAATTGTATCATGGCCCAAAGCTTCAATCTTGGATTGAACTGTTTTGGCTTGCCAAAGGGCCAGCTCGCTTTCACGAGTTCCAATCCTTATGATTCTGCCCATTTGGAATCGAGTTCTAACTGAAATATTTTTTGGATGAGTTCTAGGCTGTCATCCATATCGCCGTTGGATTTTTTGAGATGATTGGCGAACTGTTTGGTAATTTTTTGAATAATACGGTCAGAGATAATTTCGGCTTGACTTTGGTCGAAATCGGATATTTTTTTGGATTGAAAATCAATTTCCTCGGCCTTCATGACCTTAAGCTTTTCCTTAAGCGCATTAATGACCGGAGCAAACTTGCGGGTTTCCAGCCATTTCAAGAAGTCTTTTTTTACCTCCTCGATAATTACCTCAGCCTTGGGAACAAACTGTTTTCTTCTGGCCAAGGTTTCGTCCGTGGCCCGAGAAAGTTGGTCTAAGTGCACTAGCGAAACATTATCCAATTCCTTTACATCGTCAGAAACGTTTTTGGGGACCGATAAATCTAAGATGAGCAAAGGTTTTTTCGGATATATCAATGCTTTGGAAACCGTAGGCAACTGGGCTCCAGTGGCAACGACCAAAATATCGGCTTTTCTGATTTCGGTTTGAAGCTCCCCATAATCCTTTACGGTCAAATGAAACTTTCCTGCAATGGCCTCAGCTTTTTCACGAGTGCGATTAATAAGTGTAATATGGGAATTATCAGAATGCTTTATAAGGTTTTCACAAGTGTTTCTTCCTATTTTTCCTGTCCCGAAGAGCAAAATATTTTTGTTTGAAATATCAGGAATCGTGTCAAGAATATATCGTACCGAAGCAAAAGCGACCGAAGTGGCACCGGAAGAAAGCTCAGTTTCATTTTTGATACGCTTGCTGGCCTGAATTACCGAATTGCACAGCCGTTCTAAAAAAGGATTGGTCATCGCATGCTTCTTGGATCGGTAAAACCCCTGTTTTATCTGGCTTATAATCTCAAAATCTCCAAGAATTTGACTGTCGAGGCCAGTGCCGACCTTGAACATATGACTTATCGCATCATGGTTTTTGTATACATAAGCCACATTTTGAAACTCTTCAACACTACCTTGGGTCTGGTCGCAAAGTAATTTAATAAGTTGAAAGGGATGCTGGGCAAAACCGTAAAGCTCGGTTCGATTACAGGTTGAAATGGCGAGCAGCCCATCAATATTATCTTGTTTGGCCTGTTCCATCAATCGGTCGATGGCAGGTACATCCAAGCTGAACTTGCCCCTGACTTCGGCATCGGCCTTCTTATAACTAAGGCCAATCGCGTAGAATGAATTATGTCTCGAAATGTGATGATTACGCATAAAGCATCAAATCGCAGCACAAAAATAGAAGCCGTATATTTGAAAAAATAACGCTGGCGGTACAATTAATAACAAACAGTGTACATTCTGGCATGGTTTTATCCAGATTTGCAGAAAGTATTGGTTTTATTGATGAAAGAAACCTATTTGAATTTAATTTAGAGCGATTCTAAATAGAAAGTAAAGAAATTACAAAGTATTCGAAATGATTGAAAATGTCGCTAAAGGTTCCTATGAGGAAATTTTGATAGAAGACGGGTTCTATGTTTTGAAAATTCAGAATGAAACCCAACACAAAGCTCTGGTAGAAAGGGAAATAGACAGTTCTTTCATTCAATTTCATTTTTGTTTGAAAGGAGGATCTAGGTTTCAGTTCAATCAGGGGAACTATCATTTGGAAGTCAGTGAAGAGAATTCCCTACTGCTGTACAATACCCAATTGGACCTTCCCTTAAATCTTGTTATCGATGCCAACTCTTGGTTGTTGTCCATAGTAATGACCATTCGAAAATTCCATTCGCTTTTTTCAAGTGAGGCGAACTATATTCCTTTTTTGAGTGAGGATTTCGCCGAAAAAAAATATTACGCCCAAGAAATGGTATCGCCTGCTATCGCGGTGGTATTGAGCCAGCTGATGAGCTACAACCTCCACCCCTTCATGAAGGAGCTTTATGTAAAAGGGAAAGTGTATGAGCTGATTTCGTTGTATTTCAACAAAACCCAAGATGCTGACTTGGAACAGTGCCCCTTTTTGGCCGATGAGGACAACGTAAGACGAATCAAAATGGCAAAGGAAATCATAATTGCCCGCATGGCAGAGCCACCTACGCTTACCGAGCTTTCCAACGAGATAGGGTTAAGTTTGCGAAAACTCAAAGAGGGGTTCAAACAGATTTATGGTGATTCTGTTTTCGGCTTTCTCTTCGATTACAAGATGGAATATGCCCGCAAAATGCTGGAGTCGGGTAAACACAATGTGAACGAAGTAGGACTGAGGGTGGGCTATAGCACAGCAAGTCATTTTATTGCATCATTCAAGAAGAAATATGGGACAACCCCCAAAAAATATTTATCTTCAAATGCATAAAATAACCTACCATGAATTTCTACAAAATTCTGCTTATAACACTCTGCTTTGTTTGTTTTGCACAGGCTAATGAAACTTCTACAATTCAAAAGGACAGTATTAAAACACCTGATTTTATTCTTGTCTTTACCAAAACAGAAGGCTATCGTCACAAATCCATAGAAAAAGGAGTGCACACGCTCAGACAATTGGGGCGAAGAAACGGGTTCATCGTTTTGCAGACCGAAACATCGGAAGATTTTAATACTGAGAATCTCAGAAATTATCAATTGGTCATTTTTCTAAGCACAACCCAAGATGTTCTCAACGATAAGCAACAACGAGCGTTTGAGGCCTATATTAAAAATGGCGGAAGCTATATGGGAATCCATGCAGCTACGGATACCGAGTACGATTGGTTCTGGTATGGAAAATTGGTAGGAGGATATTTTGAAAGTCACCCCAACAACCCCAATGTGCTTTCGGCAAAAATTGATGTGGTAACGAAGGACCATCCCTCCACAGCACATTTAGGAGATACTTGGCAACGTAAGGATGAGTGGTACAACTTCAAGAATTTGAATCCAGATGTAAATGTATTACTGAATTTGGATGAAAAAAGTTACCAGGGAGGCACCAATGGGGCTAATCATCCTATTGCTTGGTACCATACGTATGATGGAGGCCGTGCCTTTTATACCGGAGGCGGCCATACTAACGAATCTTTTGATGAACCCGATTTTCGGCAACATTTGTTGGGAGGAATCCTGTGGTGTCTGGGTCGCTGAGAACAAAAACAATTTACATATAGTTTATGGAAAGAAGAGAATTCAACAAAGCTTTGGGGCTTAGTGCCTTGGGGAGCTCCATGCTTATTAGCTGTAAGGACCAGGAAGAATCGACACCCGCAGTGCAGTTGGATACGGGTTTTCAGGTCACCCCTGAGTTGAGTGAGCGCATGTACGCAAAGGCTTTGGAAATCACTAAAAAGAAAGTGAGAGGAGGAGATAGTGAACCTTTTTTCAAGGAACCTTTTGTGGATGCTGCATTTTCGGATAACATTTTCTTGTGGGATTCTTGTTTTATTGCCTGCTTTGCGAAGTACCATATGGATGAGCTTCCGGTCTATCAAGCTCTGGATAATTTCTATGACCGCATTGAAGACGATGGATACATCTGCCGGGAATATCGAAAAGATGGTAGGCCGTTATGGTCCAAAGACCACCCAGTTTCCATAAATCCACCCCTTTTGGCTTTTGCTGAAACGGAAATCTATGCTATTAAAAAGGACAAAGACCGTTTACGTTATGCTTACCCCATCTTGAAGAAAAATTTTGAATTTCATGTCAACCGTTATCAAGGTGAAGACAAATTGTTTTGGGGCGATACCTTGGGAATGGGAATGGATAACATCCCAAGAGCACCAAGAAATTGGACTACCGAAGAGGGTAATGGGATGACCCATCACGAGCTTGGAGAAATGCTGGGAAAAATGAGAGGCTCCACTGCTGAGGAACGACTGAATACATTTATCGCGGAATATGTAAACACACTTCAAGGGGTTTGGAACAAGCAAGGGCGCTTGGTTGATTTCACAGCGCAGATGGCCATGTTCGCTAAACAGTTGATGTTCATCGCTAGCGAAATTGGAGAGGAAAACGACCTGACCCAATATGAATCTTTTCATACTGAGGTAAAAGAGGCATTGAACCAACTTTGTTGGAATGACGAAGATGCTTTTTACTACGATTTAGGGTATGGCGAACAGGTAAAGCGAAAGCATATTGGGATGTACTGGACCTTACTGGGAGAACTGATTCCCGAGGAGAAAATGGACCGTTTCTTGGCGCATTTGACCAATCCGGATGAATTCTATCGCAAGATTCCACTTCCAGCACTTTCTGCCAGCGACCCCGATTATAGAGGGTGGGGCGATTATTGGCTTGGAGGGGTTTGGGCGCCCACTTCCTATATGGTTTTGAAGGGATTAACCGCCAATGGTAAACACGAATTGGCCCAAGACCTTGCAGAAAAAACCTATGCGGCCATAGCGGAAGTCTTTGAGGCCACCGATACGTTTTGGGAAAACTATGCGCCGGATTTAATTTCGTATGGCATGCCCGCCAAACTCGATTTTTGTGGTTGGACAGGATTGGTCCCCATTGCCATTTACAACGAATACATCAAAAAACAGGCCTAGCGACTATAACTCCGGTGTTGCTTTTGATTTTTTTCAAGTAATCCACTAAGGGTTCTTGGGTGATGGTAACTTCGCCTGAAGATGAAGCATGTAACAAATGAATTCGCCCATTTTGGCGAATGGCGATTCCGGTGTGGGTTACATCCAGCCCTTTTATGGATGTGGCCAAAGCAATAATATCGCCTGAATGGATGAGGTGTTCCTGGTCCTTAATTTGGTCTTGCGGTAAAACACATAGGGGTTCCTTGGCAAGTTCTTCCTCTATTTCTAAAATTTTAGAATAGTTGGTATCACTTTCTAAAAATGGATACAAGTTTCGATGGGTTCCCATAAAATTGATGGGTTTCTGAACGATTTCACCCCCTATTTCCGAGGTAATATCTACAACCATACCCTTCTCCTCATTGTTTCGAATCCAGTCCGTAAAGTAATGTAAACGTGAGGAATAGCCATCAAGAATACTATTTCTATACCGAATGGTTTTTATGGTATTGGCGAAGTCACTAAAATCGTTTTGATTCTCTTTCAAAATCATTCCAAAGGCTATTACATTTTCAACGAAAGTAGTGCAATCCAGTCCTCTTAGATTGATGACAACGGTTTCGGTTTTACCCACTTCCAAAGTCTTTTCAACATAAGGAGTTCCCAAAAAATACTTTCCTATGGCTACTAGACTGTCACCTGTATTGAGAGCTTTAAGATTGGCCAATTCCTTCAATTTGGTTTGGAAGAGAACGGAATCGGTAGAGGAAAAGCTTGTTTGCGCCTCGGGAGACCCAAAAGAAAACAATAGAAAAAGAATAAAAAACAGGCGATGCATGATTATTTTATCTCGTTACAAGCGAAATTAAAGTTATCTATGGAATTATAAGGAAACTAATTGGGCAAATGAAAAGTTAAATCAGCCTCAAGTAGTATTTTTGCGGGACAATTAAAAAAACTGATTTTCTTGCTATGAAAGGTGTTTTATTGGTGAATTTGGGATCACCCGATAGTCCTACCCC
>NZ_JANQIH010000173.1 GCF_028282265.1 Allomuricauda sp. | reverse complement strand
GATTTCAATCTGGTGATCATAGGGTTCCACAAGAGCAATGAAAGCCCATGGAAATCATATAAATTCACACAAAATGAGCTTTTTTGGCTTCAGGAAATTGCAAGACTTCGCACCAGCAATACGATTTTAAGTGTTTTTGCCAAACCTTATGCCTTATTAGATATTGCCGGTTTTGAAACTATTGACGGGTTGGTTTTGGGATATCAAAACAGTCCAATGGCTCAAGAAAAAGCGGCACAGGCTATTTTTGGCGCTTTGGAAACCCATGGAAAACTACCCGTGTCATTGGGGTCAGAATTTCCATTCGGAACGGGAATAAAATTGAAGCCTTTACAAAGATTGGGATATAGCATTCCTGAAAGGGTAGGTTTTAGTTCTGAAGGGTTGACCGCTGTGGATAGCTTGGTTCAAGTCGGTCTTGATTCCCTAATGTTTCCGGGAGCACAGATATTGATTGCCAGAAAAGGGAAGGTGGTTTATAACAAGAATTTTGGGAAACCAACCTACAGTTCTGAGGATAGTATCCAAAAGGACCACATTTACGATTTGGCCTCATTGACAAAAATTCTATCAACATTGCCTCTGATCATGAGAATGGAAGAGGAGGGAAAGCTCGACCTTAACGACACCTTTAAAGAGCTTATCCCTGAATATGAAGACACAGAACTTAAAGACGTCACCGTGTTAAAGGCGTTATCCCATTATGGAAGGCTTCCGGCCTGGATTGCCTTTTATATCGATACGTTGAACGACGAACGGAGACCTTCCCAAGAATTCTATAGTTTCAGGCCTTCTGAGAGCTTCTCTTACAAAGTAGCTGATAATTTGTACCTAACGAATGCGTATCAAGACTCCATCTATAATAGAATAGGAAGACAGGAACTTAAATCAAATCGGTATCGGTACAGCGATGTGGCGTATTATGTTTTTAAAAGATACATAGAGGAATACTACGGAAAATCATTGGATGAACTGATTTATGACTTTTTATATGTCCCAATGGGATTACAAAGCACTACCTTCAATCCTCTGGATACATTTTCAAAGGACGAAATTGTCCCTACCGAAGAAGACCAATATTTCAGGTATCAAACCGTTCAGGGTTACGTTCACGATATGGGCGCTGCCATGCAGGGGGGTGTTGGGGGGCACGCGGGTCTGTTCAGCAATGCGAACGACGTTGCCAAACTTATGCAAATGTACATACAGGGAGGATATTACGGAGGTAAACGTTTTTTTAATGAACGTACGATTAAGAAGTTCAATACCTGTTATTTCTGTCATAAAGATGTAAGGAGGGGAGTCGGCTTTGACAAACCACAGTTAAAGGAAAAAGGCCCAACATGTGGCTGTGTTTCTCCGAAAAGCTTTGGACATAGTGGTTTCACGGGAACCTACACCTGGGCTGACCCTGATGAGGAGATTGTCTATGTATTTCTCTCAAATAGAACCTATCCAACCGCAAGAAACACACTCTTGGTAAAATCGGCTTTACGAACCAGGATACAGCAGGCTATTTATGATTCCATTATTAACTAGTCCGCAAATATTCCATTAGATTTGTTGTCATGAAAATTGCAATAGTATGTTATCCCACTTTTGGTGGAAGTGGAGTTGTCGCCACTGAATTGGGAATTGCTCTGGCCGGAAGAGGACATGAGGTACATTTTGTTACCTACAAACAGCCGGTCCGATTGGAATTGTTGAGTAGCAACATCCATTTTCACGAGGTTCATGTCCCTGAATACCCTCTTTTTCATTACCAACCTTACGAGTTGGCGCTGTCAAGCAAATTGGTGGACACCGTTAAACTTTATGGAATAGAATTATTGCACGTACATTATGCCATTCCACATGCATATGCGGGGTATATGGCCAAAAAAATGTTATTGGAAGAAGGTATATACGTGCCAATGATTACCACCTTGCACGGTACAGATATTACTCTTGTTGGCAAGCATCCGTACTACAAACCAGCGGTTACATTCAGCATTAACAAGTCTGATGTTGTTACTTCGGTTTCTGAGGATTTAAAACGAAGTACCTTGAGAATATTCAACATCCAAAAGGATATTGAGGTTATTCCGAATTTCATCGATTCCAAAAAATACAGCCAAGATTATACGGATTGCCAGCGTTCATTGATGGCAAATGAAGATGAGCGTATAGTTACCCATATAAGTAACTTCAGAAAGGTGAAACATATTCCTGATGTTATCAATGTTTTTTACAAAGTCCAGGAGAAAATGCCAGCCAAACTTATTATGGTGGGTGAAGGACCTGAAAAGGAAAATGCTGAAATGCTCTGCGATAAGTTGGGCATTGCTGACAAGGTTATGTTTTTGGGAAACAGTCATGAGATAGACCGTATTCTTTGTTTCTCCGATTTGTTCCTTTTACCCTCAAAATCAGAAAGCTTTGGTTTGGCCGCCCTTGAGGCAATGATAAACCGGGTTGCCGTGATTTCCAGTAATACCGGGGGTATTCCCGAGGTAAATATTCATGGGGTATCGGGTTTTCTGGCTGATGTGGGAGATGTGGAAGAAATGGCGAAAAAGGCAATTTACATCCTTGAAGACGATACTATTCTTGAGGAATTTAAGCAAAATGCCCATAAAGTTGCGACCAAATTTGATATTTTGAATATTTTACCGTTGTACGAAGAAGTTTATGAAAAGGCCTTTAAATCTAGATTCAAGAACACCTATTAAAATTTGTCAATGAAGCGCGATTTACACCTTTACATGGTATTGTTGATGTTATGCCTCGTTTCGTGCAAGGCACAAAAGGAAACTCAAGAACCCAGCGCCGATGAGCAGTCAAAGATTGTCTTGGTCGACCAAGATGAGTACAGTGGTTTTGCTGAGTACAATACCATGGTGATACGGGATTTCAAAAGTTTGGCAAAATTTTATGCTGAAGTAAACAAAACAAGAAAACCTGGATTACCCATACCAAAAATTGATTTTTCGCAAGAAATGGTTCTCGTAATTTGTGCAGGTGAGCAGAAAGGGCCCCAATCTGCAGAGTTAAGCGTTTTAGAGGAAAACAATGCAGATTTGGTTGTTGGAGTATCCATGAAACCCAATCAAGACCCCAATACCCTGACTTCAACCGTAATTTCCCATCCTTTTTACCTTTATAAAATTCCCTCAGTGGATAAAGAGGTTGTGTTCCAAAAGCGCTAGTTTTCAGTTGGTTTGGTGTTCAATTTGGGTAACTTGTCGATTTTTGGAACCGTTTGGAGCACTTGCAACGTATTTTGATCGCCCAGATTTAATTTTGTAGTTGCCTTAAGCCCAAATCTCAACCTAATGAAAGCAAACACTTTTATATTGGTCATTGGACAGCTATTACTTGCTTCCTATTCTTTTTCACAAGACACTATAGCTACATTGAACGAAACTAAGGAAGACCGTTCTTGGTTCATAACGGCCGGATTCAACGTTGTGGACGATTCGGGGGATGAATACAGGGATCTTTTTAGTATCAGTGAAGAGTGGAACTATGTGGTCTTTCCTTCTAGGTTGAGCATTGGAAAAAACTTCAAAAATGGTATAGGGCTCGAAATTGTAGGTAGCTATAATCAGTATAAAGAGGGAAAAACAATTGATGGCGTGGTCATCACTGATGATATTGATTATCTATCCGCCGATTTTAGGGTGAACTACGATTTGAACCAGATTCTAGGAGAAACAGGTTTTTTTGACCCTTACATCGGTATAGGTGTTGGCTACACAGATGCAAACAATCAGGGTAGAGGTACTTATAACGCGCTATTTGGCTTTAGAACATGGTTTTCCGATAGGTGGGGACTTGATTTTAGTTCAACCGGCAAATGGACCATGAATTCTGAAAACTCTACCAATCATATTCAACATGCTGTTGGATTGGCTTATCGCTTTGGATTACCAAAAAAATCAGGGCAAGAGGAGAACCAGCTAGCTATGGAGGAAACGGAAGAAATTCTAGAATCACCTGTGGATTCTATAGCGGAAGTCCCAGAAGAGCCTGAACAGGTAGAGGATTTGGCAAAACTTGCTAAAGAAAAAGAAGAGTTGGCCAGGATTGAAGCTGAAAAAATGAGAAGAAAAAAGATAGAAGAACAAATTAATAGATTGGAACCTATCTATTTTGATTTGAACTCATCATATTTAAAACCCAAGGACAAGTTGGTTTTGGATGGTCTTGCGAAGATTATGGAAGAAAACCCATCTTTAGTTATTGCCATTGGCGCTCATGCAGATTCACGAGGAAGTCAAAAATATAATCAATGGCTTTCCGAACGAAGGCTAAAAAGAGTACAGGATTATTTAAGTACGAAAAATGTTTCCCAAGACCGAGTTACCGGAACTGCTGAGGGCGAACAGAAGCTCGTGAATGAGTGTAAAGACCAAGTTCCGTGTACCGAAGAACAACATAGAAAGAACCGAAGAGCCGAGTTTGTTCTGGTCAGACTTTAGTAAAAAAGGATGCCTATAAAATACTAGATGTTGGAGAGTGTAATTCGTATTCCCTTGTTGGCTGACAAGGCAAGGTAAGTGTTTGATTCGTTTGAAAGGCCGTATACCTTGACTGAATTTCTAGATGCATTGCTGCTATAAAGAAAATCGTTAAGCGGCTTTTGAATTCCAATTTTTTGAACCTCTTCTTCTGTAATTGGGGAAAGCTCGTGCTCTTCAGGAATCTCATGTATCGTTTCTATGGAATAGGTGTACCTGCTTAGGACTGAATCTTTCATAAAAAGACCGTGGAGCCTTATTAGAAGGCGGTCCCATACTTCATTTACACTTTTCGACTTCAAGTATTCTTTGATTCGCATCAGAATATATTCTTGGGAACCCAAATATTTTGACCAGAATGAAGTGTTGTGGATTAAAATCCAATTTTCAAAACGATAGATATGATTGCACCATCTGCGCTTATAATCCATTCCGCCGACTCCCATATCAAACAATTCATGCCCATTTTCAAGACACCATTCTAGTTGCTTATATATTTCTACATGTCCCAAGCCAAACTTGCTGTAATTCAAATCAAAAGAAGAAATAGAGCTAAAGACATTTTTTCCGCAATGGTAGTTCAAAGAAATTTCGATAGGGAAATGTCCATCGAAGATGACAAAGAGGGATGCTTTTTTCGAGTTGATAAGGGCGAAGGCTTCTTTTTTGATAGCTTCCCATCGATTCATTTCCATATGTTTCTCTTTCCGCTGGTTAAAGCGTTGCCGAATCATATGTTCTAAAGAGGCCATAAGCCTTTCGTATTCCTTTTTGTCAATCTTACCGAAGTACATTTGGTACTTAATGGGAAAACACTTCTCCAAACGCGAGACATACCGACGGATTATGCTGCGGGTTTTCGATTTGAATTGACTCTCCAAGTACTGATCAATAGTCTCAAAACCTTTTAAATCGATTGAATATCCCCAATTGAATTGGTGAAGTTTCTTGATTTGATATTCTTTGGGAGGTTCACGAAATTGATAATAATCGGGTACTAGGCGAAAAGAATAAAGTACATGACCGCTGAAAAGAACAGAGTCCTTTTCCAATTCTCCAACTAAAGGAACTCCAGAAAGAGAGGCAGACGAGCAGAATTCGGGAAGAGGTCTGCGTTCATAGATACTGTTGAAAAGGTTAAGTCTGGTTACGCCTTTCATTTAGTTTGGTCATGGAATCTGGTTATACTTTAGTTTAAATTTTTTTTCACCTGATTTCATATACAAGACGTGCTCTTCAGATGTTCTAACGTAAAATGATAAAGGTTTATTTAATTTTTCCTTGAAACAAAATTGATAAATTTCCCTTTGTTGGTTTTTGAAGTTGGAAGAAGATAAAAGTACTTGTTTATATCCCTTGGGAAGTTCGTCCAATATTAAAAATCCAATGGGATTATGAATATGGGATATGGCTTCTGTTGACTGCGTTTTTCTTTTATAGTTCCATTTTAAAAATCGACTTGCCAAATGGTGTATCCCTATTTTTTTTAATGTTTGCAATGCGTGGAATCGCAGTGTATAGCCTGTAGTTTGCATTAATGACCTAACCCAGAGCACAGGCCTGCCTGGTTTTACCATAACAGTACTTTGGTACAAATAACGCTTGTTGACCCACTTTCTTTTATGAATAAAATCCCCACGCCCCATATCCAAGGTCTGATATCCGTTTTTAAAACACCAATCCAGCTGTTCTATTACCATTTGATGCCCTAGGCCAAAAATGTCATAATCTGTATAGAAAGCAGTGTTGAACAGGTAAACTGTCCTATCGTAAATAAAACTCATGCTCATACAAATAGGGCTATCTTCGTGGAAAATCGCATAAATGCATCCCTCTCCCTTTTTTACTAAATCCCTAAACATTTCTTTGTACAGGGGAATTAGAGGTATTTCGTAGTTATGAACTTGTTTGTGGTCAAAGCGTTCTTCCAACATCTTTTGGAAATGTAAGAAGAGACTTGTATACTCCCCATCGGGTATTTCTTCCGCATAGTACATTTTTCGCTTGGGGTTCAAACACTGATCAAGAATGCGTTGGCGTGCTCTGAACCGACCTCTTGTTCTTGGACTAAAATGTTTGTTAAGATAATCTTCCTTATCTGAGTAGGGTTCAAGGTCGATGCAAAAACCGTGGTACAGAATACCATTAAATCTTTTAAATGATTGCAAAGAGTCACCGATTTCCAAAGTAACACTGGAAGGGATGTCGCTTATTGAATAGCTTTTATGGTCTTCTGCTTCTTTGTGATGTTGAATTTTTAAAAAGTCATTGCTTCCCTCAATTGTTTCTAAAAAAAGGGGCAAAGATTTTTCCTGGTAATTTCCAAACATGATATCAAGCAAAAAACGAAGCTTCATTTATTGAAACACTATTTTATCGTATACTCTTTCTATTCCGCCATATGGTTTTATAAAACCTAGTTACCCAATTCATTTGAAACTGAGTTCATAACAAGAATCACCCAATCTGGCATAAAAGATTTTCCCATTGTTTCCTTCGGGGAATACCTGAATTTTTTCCACTTTCAGTTGATGTTTATAAGCCAGATTGTAAACGGGCAATTTTAAGAATTCTGTATTTGAAATGTCTTTTAACCGAAAACATTTTTTCTCGTTTATGCTGGGTGTCAAATCTATACGCCTCACATGGTGCAGTTTTAGCTTTTCACGGATAGATCTATCGGAGTATACTGTTCTTTTTGCCCGTTTGAACAATGCATCTATTTTCAATCTTTTTGCGAGATCAACAAGTACATAAAATGACTTCAACAAAAGTGTTTGAAAGAAGAAA
>NZ_JANQIH010000160.1 GCF_028282265.1 Allomuricauda sp. | reverse complement strand
GATGAGGTAGGCTTTCCCATTCGTCAAAATAGCGAGAGCAGCTTTCGCTTAGGTCTGGAGATAGATGCCAATTGGAAGATGTCCGATAAATTTAGCGTTCAACCCAATTTAGCGTTGAGCACCAATAAAAACCGTGATTTTTTCTTCCAAAGGGATGGTCAATTACAAAACCTGGGCAACACCAATATTTCTTTTTCCCCTGAAATCATCGCGGGAAATGTGCTCACTTTTAGTCCCAACGACGATTGGAGCTTCAGTCTGTTTTCCAAATATGTGGGCGAGCAATTTATGGGGAACATAGATTCTCCCGTTTCTCAACTTGATGCCTATTTTGTCAATGATTTGAATATTCAATATCAAATAACAAGCATCCCCATTGTTAAATCTATTGTTTTTTCTGGCCAAATCAATAACCTTTTCGATTTGCAATATGAGAACAATGGGTTCTTCTTCACATTTGATGATGATTTTACCAATCCCGGTACCGTGACAACGGTTGAGGGCAATGGATTTTACCCTCAGGCAGGTATTAACTTCTTGATTGGGGCCACCTTGAACCTTTAAAACATGAAGACTTTTAAACTAGCGTTGGACTGGACACCGAATATCAATCATATTGGATTTTTTGTTGCAAACGAATTAGGTTTCTACCGTGAGGCGGGTATTCGGGTTGAGCTTTTGAACCCCGCGGAGGATAATTACACAACTACTCCCGCAAAAAAAGTGGAATTGGGCAAAGCAGATATGGCTCTTAGTCCTTTTGAAAGTATCATTAGCTACCAAACCAAAAAGCAATCGTTTGACGCAGTTGGTATAGCGGCAGTATTTCAGAAAGATTTAAGTGGCATTGTGGTCTTGGAGAATTCTACCATTGAACGCCCAAAAGATTTGGATGGAAGAAGCTATGCTTCGTATAAGGCTCGATATGAAGACGAAATCGTAAGGCAAATGATTGTCAACGATGGTGGAAAAGGGGATATGAATTTGGTATATCCTGAAAAACTGGGTATTTGGTCGACCTTACTTTCCGAAAAATATGATGCCACATGGATTTTCATGAATTGGGAGGGGGTTCAGGCCCAAGACAAAGGGATTGAACTACGCACGTTTCGTTTATCGGATTATGCCATACCCTACGGATATTCTCCGGTAATTATGGCTTCTAGGGAGGCAGTGGATAGCTATATAAATGAGTATAGCTCCTTTCTGAAGGCAACAAAAAAGGGGTTTTTACATGCCAGGGAAAATCCAGAGGAAGCGACAACCATACTTCAACCCTTTGTTGCTGATTCTGATAAGGATATCGACTTACTTAAAAGCCAAAAAGAGAGTCAATCCGCCTACGGAACACCAAATCAATGGGGTAAGATGGAAAAAGATAGGGTGAACGAGTTTTTACTATGGCTTAGTAAAACTGGTTTGGAAACGACCCCACTGTCCTATGAGGATTTAGTGTACCACAAATTGCAATACTAGTATTTCATTTCGGGTCATTATCTCTAGTGACCCGAAGTTGAATTCGGAATGAAAAGCGTTTACTTTGCTTAACGGAATTTGTTTATTTATGGATAAAAGGAATTTTCGTTGGGGTGTCATTGGCTGTGGGAGCGTGGCCGAAAAGAAAAGTGTTCCAGCTTATCAGCAAACAGAGGGATTTGAAGTGAGTATGGTCATGGGCCGTAACCCTGAAAAGGCCAAGAATTATTCCAAAAGACATGGGGTGCCCCAATGGACGACGGATGCAAAAAAGGTCATTGAGAATCCAGAGATTGATGCCATCTACATTGCAACCCCTCCCGATTCCCATAAATATTATGCACTTTGGGTTGCCCAAGCTGGAAAACCGTGCTGCATTGAGAAGCCCATGGCTTCTAGTTACCAAGATAGCCTTGAGATTTATAAGGCCTTTTCGCAAAGGGAATTGCCTCTTTTTGTGGCCTACTATCGAAGGTCTTTGCCCCGGTTTCTAAAAATTAAGGAATGGTTGGATGCAAAGCAGATAGGTGAGGTTCGACATATTCGTTGGCTAAAGACCAAGCCACCGAACGAATTGGATTTGAGTGGAACATATAATTGGAGAACGGATGCAAAGGGTGCTCCTGCGGGATATTTTGATGATTGGGCCAGCCATGGACTTGATTTGTTCACGTTTCTTTTGGGCAACATTAAAGAGGCAAAGGGTTTTGCAACTAGCCAAGCAGAGTTGTATTCTGCCTATGACGCTGTAACGGGTTCTTGGGTCCATGAGAATGGAGTAACCGGTGAGGGTAGCTGGAATTTTTTAACCCAACACCGCGAGGATAGGGTTGAAATATTGGGTTCAAAAGGCAGAATTAGGTTTTCTGTTTTGGATGAGGCGCCTATTGAACTTGAAAATGGATTGGGAGCACAAGTGTTGGAAATTCCACACCCCGAACACATTCAAAAATACCATGTATTTAATATTAAAAAGCACCTTTTGGGAGAAGGGGAACATCCTTCAACAGGGAAATCAGGGTTGCACACCAGTTGGGTGATGGATGCTATTTTAGGTAAAGCATAGCGTCGTCACCAAAGATGATGTACATGCTTTTTTATCTGATTTTGGTAAATGTCATCGATTGCGCTAAACTGCTCGGCACTTAGTTCTGGCATCTTTATCGCTTCGAGATTGGAATGTAAATGCTCCTCTTTGGAAGCCCCTGGAATAATGCAGCCAACTTCCTGGAAGCTCAATATCCACTTAAGCGCAATTGGCGCGAGATTTCGATAGTTGGGAAAATGGGCCTTCAAGTCTTCGACAGCGTTAAGGCCTACTTCAAAAGGAACTCCTGAAAAGGTTTCTCCTTTGTCAAAAGCCTCTCCTTTTCTATTGAAAAAACGGTGGTCGTCTTTATCAAACTCAGACTCTCTTGAAAATTTCCCTGTGAGCAGTCCACTCGCAAGAGGTACTCTGACTATAACGCCCACATTTCTTTTGTTTGCTTGTTCAAAAAACAGTTCCGCAGGTCGCTGTCTGAACATGTTGAAAATGATTTGAACCGTGTTCACATTGGGATATTCGATTCCTTTAAGGGCTTCTTCCACTTTTTCAACACTTATGCCTAGATTCTTTATTTTGCCTTCATCCTTTAAACGGTCGAAAAGCTCGAAGATTTCTGGACGATAATATACTTCCGTGGGTGGACAATGTAATTGGATGAGGTCTAAACATTCCAAACCGGTGTTTCGTAAACTGTCCTCCACGAATTTTCGTAAAACTTTGGGAGTATACCCTTCATTATGATGTGGATTTATTTGTCTACCACATTTTGTGGCCACAAACACTTCCTCTTTTCTCGACTTTACTGCTCTGCCTACGGCTGCTTCGCTTGCTCCTGCTTCATACACATCGGCGGTATCAATAAAATTGACACCTAGGTCTATGGCCTGATTGATAATTCTGTCGGCCAACTTTGTATCGAATCCAGAGCCCCATTTTCCACCTACTTGCCACGTGCCAAGAGATATTTCGGATACTTCAAATCCGGTTTTTCCTAATCTTCTATAATTCACTTCCTTTGAATTTAGTTAGAAATGATAACGGTATTTCCGCTTTGCGTCGCCCTGTAAAAAAGCAAATCGTAGTAGCGATTTCCATCATCTGGGCGGTTGAGCAGCTGACCGGTGAACAAACTATAGGTTAAGTCGTCACAGGGGCAGATTACATTTTGTCCCTCAATCTCCATGGTTGAGCAAGGACTTGGTTCTTGATTGGGGCAGCTGGCCTCAAAGGCCAAAAAAGTGTCCAAGCTCGATTTTATCACAAATGCCCCCCGTATTCCGACACCCGCATTTCCAACATAAACAGGATTCCCAATGTTGTTCAAGTTGTTGTAAAGAGGTAGGTTAAGGTTTATCTCAAAACGAAAATTCACTTCTTGCAAAAAGGGATTTCTATTTGTTGGGTCGCTGTCACAGCTTAGCAAAATTAGAAAGGAAAGAAGAATCCAATAGTGTCTCATAAGTTCGATTTCACAGCATTATAACGGCAAATTTGAACAAAAAATACCTATCTTTGCGTTAAATCCTCGCAAAATACGGTGCGTTGCGCAGTGTTAGTTGAGGATTTTTGTATTTACAGCGACAAAGTACATTGGGAGAAGATTTTTTCATTTTCCCCGATGTCCTTTTGCATAAATTATGACGAAATGAGTAAAGTATCATATTATACCGAAGAAGGACTGAAGAAGCTGCGAGAGGAATTGAATCACCTTAAAGACGTAGAACGACCTAAGGCGTCACAAGCAATTGCGGAGGCCAGAGACAAAGGAGACTTATCTGAAAATGCGGAGTATGACGCCGCAAAAGAGGCCCAAGGTCTTTTGGAAATGAAAATTTCGAAGTTGGAAGAAACTTTATCCAATGCCAGATTAATAGATGAATCACAGCTTGATACTTCCAAAGTTTTGGTATTGTCCACGGTTAAGCTAAAGAACCAAACCAATGGTATGGAAATGAAATATACCTTGGTCGCTGAAAGTGAGGCAGATTTAAAAGCGGGCAAGATTTCGGTCACTTCGCCCATTGGAAAAGGTCTGCTCGGAAAGTCCGTTGGAGATGTTGCTGAGATCCAGGTTCCAAACGGTACCATGAAGTTTGATATTTTGGAAATCACCAGGGAATAGACTTTTGAATTCTTTATCTTTAATCCTGTCGTTTGACGGGATTTTTTTATTCAAAACCTAACCAATATGCCAACTATCTTCACCAAAATCATCAATGGAGAAATTCCCAGTTATAAAATTGCTGAGGATAAAGACCATTTTGCTTTCTTGGATATCAATCCTAATGCTGCAGGCCATACCCTTTGTGTTCCCAAGAGAGAGGTTGACAAGATTTGGGATTTGAGTGAAGAAGAGTATTTGCGGTTAATGGCTTTTTCTCGAAAAGTGGCGTTGGCAATTGAAGCTTCGGTGCCTTGCGAACGAGTGGGCATTTCGGTAATCGGACTCGAAGTCCCACATGTCCATGTTCATTTAATTCCTCTGCAAAGTATGAAAAATGCTACTTTTCAACATAAAGAAAAATTGACCCCAGAAGAGTTTCAAAAAATTGCTGAAACAATTAGTGGCCAAGTCAAATGATGCCCTCTAGGTACAAATAAACAATTGTAGCCACAATACTCAGAAATAGGATAAGAATTATAAAAAACAGAGTGGTAAAGCGCACAGAGGTTTTATCAGGTTGCACCAATTTGTTGTAGTAATCAAATACACGTTCTATGTCGGTTGTCCAGTTGACCGGATAAATGATAGAATAGCACTTCTTACACTTGATTTCATGCGTTACTTCATCCGTCGTTCTGTGAAAGAAAGGATTATAGGTGTGTTTTTGATAGAAGGTAAGCTTTAGCTCCTGATTATAGCATTCGGGGCAATTATTAGTGATGTCGGCGTCTTTAATAACAATCTTTCGTTCCTTCGCCATAGTGATTAAGGGTTTGCTCTTAAGGAAATTTGCATGATTGTTCCTTCTTTACTAGACGAAAGTACTTTAATTTTTCCTTTATGGTACTCTTCAACAATTCTTTTTACCAAAGAGAGCCCCAACCCCCAACCTCTTTTTTTTGTAGTGACCCCAGGGTTGAAAATGTTTTGATAATCACTTTTTGGGATTCCATGTCCAGTATCAGAAACCAGAATATGAACAAACTGCCCCTTTTTTTCTATTTGGATTCCGATACTTCCTTTGCCCTTCATGGCGTCAATGCCATTCTTCACCAAGTTTTCTATGCTCCAGTTGAAAAGAGGGGGATTTAGTAAGACAAATGTTTTTTCAATATCTGAGCTAAATGAAAAATGTACTAGTTTGGAGCTTCGCCGTTTTAAATATTCATACGCCTTTTTCGTTTCAGAAACTATATCGTGTTCTTCTAAATTGGGAGTGGATCCAATCTTGGAAAATCTTTCTGTAATGGTTTGAAGTCTTGTGATATCCTTTCCAATTTCTTGAGTAATCTCTTCGTTTATGTTTTCCGTTTTCAAAAGCTCGTTCCACCCAAGTAAAGAGGTAAGGGGAGTTCCAATCTGATGTGCGGTCTCCTTGGCCATGCCCGCCCATAATTTGTTTTGCTCCGAAGCCTTGTTCGTTTTGAAGAAGAAGAATATAACCGTTCCAAAAAGAAAAATAATGAGAAGCAGTGCTAGTGGATAATATTTGAGCTTGTTCAGCACTTCGGAATTTCCATAATAAAGTGTTTCCAGCAATTCCCCATCCTGTATGATTTGGATGGGTTCGTTCTCTCGCTGAAACTGTTCTATTTTCTTTTGAAGGTAAATACTATCTGAAGCCCTTTGTTCTGGAATATTATGGGTTTTGATGGAACCTTCTTCGTTTACCAATATCATTGGGGTCGAGGTATTGTTACCCATTACTATCAACGTAAGGTTCCCCAATTCTTGGTCAACGGAAGATTGAATCAATTCCAATTGGGCGGTTGCCCAAATCTCCATTTTTAAACGTTCTTCCTCCTTGAACTTTTTGAAGAAACTGTTGGTGTTCCAAAGAATAAGGCTGACTATAACAAAAGCAGATACGAGCAATATGGCGTTGGAAGCCTTTCTCTTTGGGTTAAAGTTCATTTTATGGTGGAATTCTGATTTAAAGATAGCGGAAAAAGAAAAAAGATTGTTGATACTTCATCCACACACAAGGTTTTTATTCGGCTTCATTTTGATTATTTTTGAGCCTTAAAATAAAGATGTTCTAATGGAAGTACAGGGAAGAATCAAGATGATCGATGAAACCAAAACCTATGGCAACAATGGTTTTAGAAAACGTGAAGTGGTAATTACTACAGAAGAACAATACCCTCAACACATTTTGGTGGAATTTATTCAGGATAAATGTGATTTGCTGAATAGCTATCAGGTAGGTCAACAAGTAAAGGTAAGTATCAATCTAAGAGGCAGGGAATGGGTGAATCCGCAGGGGGAAACCAAATACTTTAACTCTATTCAAGGATGGCGAATTGAAAACCTTGATAGTGCAGGCGAAGAAGCTGGCATGCCTCCAGTTCCTCCTATGGAAGCCTTTGAGCCCGCAGATGATCTTAATGAAGAAGATCACGATGATCTGCCATTCTAGGTCATTTTGGGCCTCACCAAAGTTATAGAACAAGTTTTTGGAAGGTATCTACCTTCTCCTTTCATCATTGCGGTCTTGCTTACCCTACTGACCATCGGTCTCGCCCTTTTATTTGGCAATAACAATTCATTTTTCGAAGTATTACGCTTTTGGGAAAGCGGCGTATGGAACAATGGGTTATTGGTCTTTGCGTACCAAATGATGTTGATATTGGTGCTAGGGCATGTTCTGGTTTTGAGCAAACCAATGGAAAGGCTTATTTTACAAATCACCAAATGGGTCAAAAACACCTCCAATGCAGCTGTTTTGGTTGCAGTACCCACAATGTTGGTTTCTTTCTTCAATTGGGGATTAGGGCTAATTTTTGGTGCTATCTTGGCAAGAAAGGTCGGCGAATATGCGCAGGCCAATAATATTGCCATTAACTATCCATTGATAGGGGCTTCAGGATATGTTGGGTTAATGGTTTGGCATGGAGGTATTAGCGGTTCTGCTCCACTAAAAGTTGCTGAAAGTGGTCATTTGCGGGATTTAGTTAGTGAAGTATCAGAAGCTGCTGTGGTATCACAATTACCAGATTCGCTCTCTACTTCTTTGACCATAATTAGCCATTGGAATTTGATTCTGTTTTTTTTGGTGGTTGGAGTAATTGCCGTTACGGTCTATTTCATGGGCAAAAAGGCAAAACCAACTACGCTACAATTAAAGGAATACGAGTTCGGTTCCGGTGATAAAAAGAAACTGCACGGGGCTGAAAAAATAGACCATTCCAGATGGGCGGCAACCCTTTTTGGTGCTCTTATTTTTGTTGCTTTTTTAGTACAGTATCTCCCCGCAATTCGACAATTGAATATTACCCCCAATATGCTGAATTTTTTTATGTTGGGACTTGCGATTCTTCTTCATGGCAATTTCAAAAATTTTCTGAATGCCGTTCAGGAGGCAATTGGTGATATTTCGGGCATTTTGATTCAATTTCCTTTGTATTTTGGAATCATGGGTATTATGGCCAACAGTGGAATGATCAATTCCATTTCTAACTTTTTTGTTTCCATTAGCAATACAACTTCCCTCCCTATTTTCACGTTTTTCAGCGCGGGACTGGTCAATATTTTTGTTCCCAGCGGAGGAGGGCAATGGGCGATTCAAGGACCTTTGGTTATCGAGTCTGCCCTGCAGTTGAATGTGCCATTATCCAAAGCAATTATGGCATTGGCTTATGGAGATCAGATTACCAATATGTTACAACCTTTTTGGGCGCTTCCCCTTTTGGGTATTACCAAGCTGAAAGCTAAGGAAATACTGCCCTATACAGTTATTTTTATGGTTTTGGGAAGTATGATTTACATCTTTGGACTTCTTGTTTTTTAGCACTTTTTGTAACTTTAATTAAAATTGCGATTTGGAAAAAGACAGTAAAAAGCTGCCCTTATTCTTTTTAGGGGATAGATTGGAGTTTCCTTCTGTTGAGTTGGCCAATAAAGATGGTCTGCTCGCTGTTGGGGGTGATTTATCTCCCGAGCGGCTGATTTTGGCCTACAAGAATGGAATTTTCCCCTGGTTTAATGATGATTCCTTAATTCTTTGGTGGAGTCCCGACCCAAGAATGGTGCTTTTCCCTGAGAAGGTCAGAATATCCAAGAGTATGCGTAAGGTCATCAGAAGTAATCAATTTAAGCTAACCAGCAATACTTGTTTTAAAGAGGTAATTGAGAATTGTGCCAAGATAGAACGCAAAGGTCAGGAAGGTACTTGGATAACCCCAAAACTGAAATTGGCTTATCAAGATTTACACGAAAAGGGATTTGCAAAATCGTATGAAGTCTGGGAAAATAACGAGCTTGTTGGGGGGCTTTACGGCATAGATTTAGGTCACATATTTTGTGGTGAGAGCATGTTTAGCAGTACCGCGAACGCCTCAAAGTTTGCATTTATCCAATTAGCATTGGAATTAAGAGAAAAGAACTATGTGATGATTGATTGCCAAATGCATACAGCCCACCTTGAAACCATGGGAGCCGAGCCCATATCGAGATCAGAGTTCTTAAAAGTCTTAAAGGGATAGTTGGGCGGTCGTTAACAAAAACACGACATTTTCGGGCTGGATAGCGGTGTAATCTTCAAGACGGTATTCGATGCCCATTTGAAACTTAAATCCTTTATCGAATTGCCATCCAATTTGACCACTGAGTCTAGTGTCATATTGTGATGAACGCCCACGTGTAACGCTTAGCAGATTCTCAAAACTACCAACAAAATAAGGTTCTCCAACATCAAGCTTTTCTCCTTGCAAAGGAAAATCCAAGGCGAATCGATATCGAAAACGATGTGTCGTTCGTATGTTGGTAATTCTTTGTTCTGACCTAATCCGATGCCCATATCGAACCACTAGAGGTCTTTGGGTCGTATTAAACTGCTGGGTAAAACGCAATTCGTTGTTACCACCATCAAAAACATCCCTAAAACGATATTGAACCCCCAAAGCAAGACTTTGACTTCCTTTAATCTTGAAATTTGAAAAATGGGCCACATCGATTTGTCTACCGTTGAGTTCAAACGAGCTGTCTTCCAAGAAAAAGGATCGGTATGCTATTGAAAAGTTATGGGTATACCTTTGTGAAACGTTGTAGTTTAGAGCAGTTTGGGGTTGCCAAAATCCAGTAAGATTATCTTGGGCCGTAACGTTAAAACCCGACCATATCAAAAAGAAAAATACGAATCTTTTAATAAAGAACATGGTCATAGTTGGCAGGTAAGAACCGCCTTAAGGTTATAATTTCACCTCTGCTGTTGAAAAGGGCTTCATAATGTAGAAAGCCTTTCTCTTTTTTCCCCACAAATACAATTTCGTAGTTGATATAGGGTAAAATCAGGTTTTGAAAGGCATCCTTGATTGTTTGCCGGGCATTACGATTTTGGGCAGGGTACTGTTGTTGAATTTTTTTTACTTTGAACTTTTCGAAATTCTCCTTCAGATACCCGTTTATCTTTTCCCAACTATCCTCCGGAATGTCGTTTGGCGTAATAATGAACTCCACATCCTCTAGCTGACCGTTTAAATCAAATTCCACGCTATAATGAAGCTTAACTTTTTTGAATTTGATTTCATAACTTTTTTTCTCCCCATCGGTCTCCTGATAGAACCGAATACGTTTTGCATTTTCCAGCTGTTCCTCGATTAGGCTTAGAGCATTCTCAGGGAGTTCTGATTCCGATATTCGAAATTCCCTTTCATTTTTGTTCTGGCCCCAAATCATGAGGATTCCGAAGAAAAGAAAAAAAATGACGAAGCTGTTAAACCTCTGAATATCTAAAACAGTTGATTTCATGATCGTTCACCATTCCTGTGGCTTGCATATGGGCATATACCACCGTGCTTCCCACAAATTTGAATCCTCGTTTTTTTAAATCTTTGCTGATTATATCGGAGAGTGGTGTAGTTGCTGGAGCTTCCTTATAATTCTGCCAAGCATTTTTCACAGGTTTTCCATCAACAAACCCCCAAATGTAATCGCTGAAACTACCGTACTCTTTTTGAACCTCCATAAAAGCCTGGGCATTCGATACTGTGGCATGCACCTTAAGCTTATTTCGAATAATACCCGGATTTTGAAGAAGCTCGTCTATTTTGTTTTGACCGTATTGGGCTATTTTTTGATAGTCGAAATGGTCGAATGCCAGTCGGAAGTTTTCCCTTTTTCGCAATACTGTAATCCAGCTTAATCCGGCTTGAAAGGTTTCTAAGATCAAAAACTCAAAAAGGGTGGCATCATCCTTGACCGGAACACCCCATTCCTGATCATGATAGGCTTCATAAAGTTCATCCCCTTCACACCAACCACAGCGATGTTTGTTCATCTTTCTGTTTTGGATAAAGATAGAGGAAAAACCTCTAGGCCGAGTTAAAGTGCAATAAGTTCCTTGGCGACAACTGCGTTGTCCACATCAGCGTAGATCCGGTTCTGTCCTTTAAAAAAGTGGCCGTTGTCTTTCCTTTCAAGAATAGCGGTGCGTGTGTCAGAAAGCTCCAAAATACCTTTTATGGTAACAATTTGGTCTACCAAATTCCCAATAGGGACTTCTTCCAGTCCAAGAGTGGATGTCTTTGGCTTCAAAGAATCAGAAAGAAAGAGATAAGAGCGATTCGCTGGGTTTCCAACTCTAAACGTAGTTCCCACTTGCATCCTGTAAGGGTTTATTGGAGGTGCGGGTAGAGGCTTGTCACTATTGTGATTGGGAAACATGGTGGGTCGTTCTTTTTTCTTCATATTACAAATGTTAGGGAGTAAAGCTTTGAATCATAAATAAGTACAAAGGCATTCCCAGGGTGATATTGAATGGGAATGTAATGGCCAAGGCCATAGGAACATAAAGACTTGGATTAGCTTTGGGCGCAGCAATACGCATTGCCGCTGGAACGGCAATATATGAGGCGCTCGCCGCCAAGATGGCAAAAAGGAAACGATTTCCTACGCTATCTGTGATGAACTGACTGAACCATGCCACAAAACAACCATTGATAATTGGCAACCCTACGGAAAAGAAAAGGGCAAACTTTCCTTTTTTGATGAAGTCACCCAATTTTCTTCCACTGGTAATGCCCATATCCAAAAGGAAAACTGCCAGGAACCCTTTGAAAATGTCAGTGGTAAACGGCTTGATTCCTTCGGCCTGCGATTCATTGGCAAAAAAGCCTATGGCCAAACTTCCCAAAATCAACAAAACGCTTCCGTTGGTCAAGGAATGATGGAGAACTTTCCCCAAGTTGGTTGCATCGCTCTTCTGTTTTGCGAACAAGGCCATAAGTAGCACACCTACTATTATCGATGGAGCTTCCATCAAAGCCATTACGGCTACCATATGCCCGCCAAAATCAATGGTCTCCATTTCTAGGAACGAAATGGCCGTTACGAAAGTTACCGCACTGACCGAACCGTAAGCTGCCGCTATGGCTCCTGAATTTTCTACACTAAATTTTCGTCTCAGAATAAAATAGGCGAAGACGGGTACAGAGACCGCCAAGAATATTCCGAAGAAAAGGGACCAGACGATTTCCATACTGAAATCGCTATGGGAAAGTTCCATCCCTCCTTTAAAGCCTATGGCAAAAAGTAGGTAGAGTGAAATAAATTTTGATGAGTTTTCTGGAATCGACAAGTCACTTTTCAGTTGCACAGCCAGAATACCCAGAAAGAAAAATAGAAGTGCAGGATTGGTCAAGTTATCGACCAAAAGGTGTAAATCCATGAGCGTTTACTCTTCCAATGTTATTTTTAGAATGCCGTCAATGCGCAATCTTTTACCTTCAGGTCGAAGACTGTTGATAAAGGTTTTGGCAATGACCTTTTCGTTTTCCAACTCTTGTATCCTGTCATCAGGATATGTTGTGTTGGCATCACAATCACCTTCGCACCATGAAAGCCTTTGAAGTTTGTGAAAGTTTATTTTTTGGTCGAGCAAGGCGGTAATCACGTCGCATGCTTCAGATGGAGTGAAAGTACCATCGACCAATTGTATTTTTTGTTTTGTCTTAACTGTAGTTTCCATTTGAAAAAGATTTTCGCATTATGTTATTTGAAAGAATATCATTGCTTTTTGATGTAGGATCCTGCTAAAAGCGCTCCTATGATAGCTGTGCAAATCAAAATTTTGTCCAGAAAAAGGAATCCGTTCTGAATAGAAAGGACTATGAAGAAACAGATAAGCCCTATCAAAGTAGCACGGGAAGCCATAGTTCTATGGTAGTCCCATTTTATGGATTTCGACTTCGCCCTAAGCCTGTACGACAATGATAATTTTTCATTCATGAGTTTAAAATTTTGGACAAAACTCTCACATATATTTCATATATTTTTATTTATCTTTATTATT
>NZ_JANQIH010000144.1 GCF_028282265.1 Allomuricauda sp. | reverse complement strand
AATTTCACGGTTTGCCTTTGAAAGCTCTTGCTCCAAGCTTTGTTTCTCCGATTTCAATTGTTCAATTTGGGCAAAAAGCTCACTCTTCTTCTGGGCGGTCCCAAAAATCGTGAAGAGAAAGAAAAAGATGAGGGGTAATCTTAATTTCATAGTGTATTGTTTAATAGTTCAATTGGTTAATATGCGCCTTTTAAACGCAAAGAATGGATAAGTATTACATATTTAAATAATCCAACGTCAATTCTGTCATGGCCTTTACGCCCAACTGCATCCCGGCATCATCGATAAGGAAATCCGGAGTATGATGTGGATAAGATTCTGTGTTACCTGGGGTCATTCCACCAAGGAAAAAGAAAAACCCAGGAACTTCCCTTTGGAAATAGGAGAAATCTTCTGCTCCGGTGATTGCTTTTTGCGCAATAACATTTTTATCACCGGCCACACGTTGAAGTGTTGGCAACATTTGTCGGGCCAATTCAGGTACATTAAAGGTTATGTCTGTGGCGTCCTTTATTTCGCAGGTTGCCTCTCCGCCGTAGGCTTTGGCAATATCGGCTACCATTTCTTTCATTCGCCGGTTGATATGGTCTTTCATATCATAGTCCAAGGTTCGGATTGTACCCAGCATTTCGGCAGACTCTGGAATGATATTAAATCGAACCCCACTTTTGATTTTACCTACAGTTATTACCGCAGCTTCATTCGTCAGATTGGCCTCACGACTGATAATCGTCTGTAGTCCATCAATTATTTTTGCACTGATCAAGATAGGATCCACACCACTCCACGGTTGTGATCCATGACTTTGTTTTCCTTTAACTTTTATGGTAAAGCTTTGTGCAGCTGCCAAGGCACCCCCAATTTTATAACGAATCGTGCCCACCGGGGTTTGCGAATTGATGTGCAGTCCAAAAATAGCATCCACATCCGGATTCTTCAAAACCCCTTCTTTTACCATGAGCAAAGCTCCGCCTTCCTCACCAGGAGGTGGTCCTTCTTCCGCAGGTTGAAAAATAAATTTCACTGTGCCATTTATTTTATCCGTATTCTTCGACAAAACTTCGGCCACGCCCATTAGGATAGCAGTGTGCGTATCATGACCACACGCATGCATTACACCCACCTTTTCGCCTAAGAACTCCGTGGTAACGGTAGATTTAAAGGGAAGGTCATTTCGTTCGGTAACAGGTAGCGCATCAATATCTGCTCGGAGCGCAACAACCTTACCGGGATTATCTCCTTTTAAGACCCCCACCACCCCGGTATGGGCCACTTCAGTGGTTACTTCAATTCCCAATGATTTTAAGTGCTTGGCAATTTTTTCAGCAGTTTTGAATTCACGATTGCTTAATTCAGGGTTTTGGTGAATGTCATGTCTCCATTCAATAACTTTGGATTCAATGGCTACATAATCTTTTTCCAAACTTGGTGCTTGGGCCCAAAGGGCAAAGCAAGAACAGACACATGCCAGGGTTAAAATCTTCTTCATTGTATTAAAATTTAATGAGTTGATAGCCTTTGTTTTGTAGTTGAATCAGCGCTGTCATGGCTGAAAGTGAAATCTTCACGCCGGGAATCAATTGTTCTTTAGGGTAGTTTCTGGATTTTGACGATTGACCACATAGAATTATTTCCACTCCTGCTTCCATTAGCTGGTTAATCATATCATAATTAGGATTTTGTACACCAAATCTAGCTTGATAGGCCTCGTTCATAATTACATCTTTGGATGCTTTGTTATGAACAACCAAAGCTACTTTAAGTTGTGATTCGGGAACACTGCTTTGCGCATGCATATTTAAAAAACGTGCAGCAGTCTCAATACTTCGGTTGATTTCGGCATGCGATTCTGGACTATGCATAATATCAAAAACCACCTTGTACTCCATATTAGTGTCCGTTGCAAAGTCCGGATTTTCAATTTTCCAAACTTCGCCATACTCCTCCAATACTGGCCCGGTCTTCTTTTCTTGAGCCATGCCCAACATCGAAAAAAATAAAAAAGCCGACAAAAAGTACAAGAACTGTTTCATTCGAGACGGATTTAAAACATCTAAATATATTCAAATTCATAACAACCTAATGCTGTTTATAACTATTAAAAGGATGATTTTATCAAGAGTGCATAATTGGCTAATTTCACTCTTACTTTTAAAATGAAATAGCTCTTGAGTACGTTTTTGGATGAATTGAATGAAGCGCAACGCGCTCCTGTGCTACACAAAGAGGGCCCCTTGATGGTGATTGCAGGCGCAGGTTCTGGGAAGACCCGTGTTTTGACGTACCGTATTGCCCATTTGATGGAGCAGGGGGTGGACTCTTTCAATATTTTGGCCCTCACCTTTACCAATAAAGCAGCGCGCGAGATGAAAAAGCGTATTGCTGATATCGTGGGAAGTTCTGAAGCCAAGAATCTCTGGATGGGAACCTTTCATTCCATTTTTGCCCGTTTGTTGCGTTACGAAAGTGACAAATTGGGCTATCCCAGCAACTTCACCATTTACGATACCCAAGATTCACAACGCCTGATAGCCTCTATCATCAAAGAAATGGGGCTTGACAAGGATATTTACAAGTATAAACAAATCCAGAATAGGATTTCGTCCTACAAGAACAGCCTTATTACAGTAAAGGCCTACTTTCAAAATCCTGAGTTGGTGGAAGCTGATGCTATGGCCAAAAGACCCAGACTTGGTGAGATTTACCAGAATTATGTAGACCGTTGTTTTAAGGCGGGAGCCATGGATTTTGATGACCTTCTTTTGAAAACCAATGAGTTGCTGACAAGGTTTCCAGAGGTACTGATGAAATACCAAGAACGTTTCAAGTATATTTTGGTAGATGAGTACCAAGACACCAACCATTCGCAGTATCTCATTGTAAAGGCGCTGTCCGACCGTTACCAGAACATTTGTGTAGTAGGGGATGATGCCCAGAGTATCTATTCGTTCCGGGGGGCCAACATCAGCAATATTTTAAATTTTCAGCGGGATTATGATGATGTAGCTGTATATCGGTTGGAGCAAAATTATCGGTCTACCAAGAATATTGTGAATGCGGCCAATTCCATTATCGCGAAGAACAAGAACCAATTGGAAAAGGTGGTCTGGACTTCGAATGAAGAAGGCCCTAAAATTAAGGTACACCGTAGCATTACCGATGCGGAGGAAGGAAGGTATGTGGCCTCTTCCGTTTTTGAGAGCAAGATGCAACTGCAACTTCAAAATGGGGATTTTGCGGTTTTGTACCGAACCAATTCCCAGTCAAGAGCCATAGAGGACGCCTTGCGAAAAAAGGATATACCCTACCGGATTTATGGAGGGCTTTCCTTTTACCAAAGAAAGGAAATCAAGGATGTGCTGGCGTATTTACGGTTGGTGGTGAATCCCAAAGATGAGGAGGCCTTGAAGCGAATCATCAATTTTCCAGCCCGAGGTATAGGCCAAACAACCATTGACAAGTTGGTGGTTGCTGCAAATCACTATGGTCGTTCCATTTTTGAGGTTATGGAGCATCTGGATAAGCTTGATTTAAAGGTAAATGCCGGCACGCGAAGAAAACTTGAGGATTTTGTGACCATGATTAAAAGCTTCCAGATTATGAACGAGGGAGCTGATGCGTTCAGCTTGGCCGAACATGTGGCCAAAAAGACCGGGCTGTTGTTAGAATTTAAAAAGGACGGTACCCCAGAGGGAATTGCCCGAATGGAAAATATTGAAGAGTTGTTGAACGGAATCAAGGATTTTGTTGAAGGACAAAAGGAGCTTGCCGATGCGACGGGGAGTTTGACGGAATTTCTGGAGGATGTGGCTCTTGCCACCGACATGGATAAGGACACCGGTGATGATGATAGGGTAGCCCTAATGACCATCCATTTGGCCAAAGGGTTGGAATTTCCTTACGTATATATTGTTGGAATGGAAGAGGATTTGTTCCCCAGTGCCATGAGCATGAACACGAGAAGCGAACTGGAAGAAGAACGTCGTCTCTTTTATGTAGCGCTTACACGTGCCGAAAAACAAGCCTACTTGACCTATACCCAAAACCGATATCGATGGGGAAAGCTCATCGATGCTGAGCCAAGCCGTTTTTTGGAGGAAATAGATGAGTCTTATATCGAAAATTTGACCCCTGTAAATGATGGATATCGGTATAAATCCTTGATTGACGCAGATATTTTTGGTGAAGTTGACAAAAGCAAGCTTCGTCAGGTAAAGCCAACCAAAGGAACTCCCCCAAGTTTTCATAAACCCAATGAAAACCAGTTAAGAAAGCTTCGAAAATTGAAACCCCAAATATCTTCCCCTACAGAAAACACCAATGTAATCGACCCAAATTTGGCCGAGGGATCCTTGGTGAACCATACCAGATTCGGCAAAGGGAAAGTATTGAAAATAGAAGGGGTGGGAAATGATAAAAAGGCTGAAATACAGTTCGAAAAAGGAGATGTAAAGAAGTTGCTCCTTCGTTTTGCCAAATTGGAATTGCTGTAGACCTAGTTTACGAAACTTTTAAAATGCTTTCCCTAGTCAAGCTCGTTGGGACCGTAAAGCTAAAAGTGCTTCCTTCGTTTAGTTTTGATTCAATTTTCACTTTACCATTGTTTCTTCGTATGAAATCCTTGCAAATGGCAAAGCCTAATCCGGTTCCTTCTTCATTGTTCGTTCCTTTGGTGGAATGATTTTCCTTTGAAGAGTTCAAAAGTGCCTTACGTTGTTTTTCAGACATTCCAATACCGGTGTCCTGTACCGAGATGGTTAATTCTGCATTTCCTTCCATAACATCTATACTAATGGAATCACCATCAGTTGTAAACTTTAAGGCATTGGAGAGAAGATTTCTGATAACAAAGTCCATCATGTCCTTATCGGCATAAGCATTGGCGACTATCTTTTCATTGAAATCGATAGTCACATTTTTCCGAAGTGCATTTTCCCGGAATAAAAGGACATTCTTTTGAATTACCTGAAAAATATTGAAGGAGCGTTTCGATATTTCATGGTCGTTCATTTGCGATTTCGCCCAATTCAAGAGATTGTCTAAAAGTAACTGCAAGTTTTGTGAAGCATCCGACAGATACTTAATGAACAATTGCTTTTCATCTTCTTTGAGGCTACTCTTCTCATCTTTTAATATAGTGGCCAAAGACAGCACATTGCCCGTGTGCCCCCTGAGGTCATGGGATATGATGGAAAAAAACTTATCCTTTATCCTTGAGGCCTCCTTAAGTTCGTTTTCCGATTCAACGAGTTTGCCATTCAAGAAGTTGAGGGATTTGTTTTTTTCACTTAGCGCATGGATTTGTTCTTTTATTTTCTTTACCAATCCATTATAGGTTCCTGTAAGTTTATCAATTTCGGTAATCTTCATGCTCTTTGCCTTGTCCAATTGCCCTTCAAAGTTGTTTTGGACTATGGAATCCATATCCGTAATCAAGGTTTTTATAGGCCTGGCAATGTGGCTTGAAAACACAAAGGCCGATAAAATGGCAAAGAGCACGGTTATGGTAAAAAACAAAACCAGATAAGATTTGATGGAGCTGACCATAATTTCCGAATCGGCATCCACAAGAACATAGAGAGCCTCAACCTGAGAATTCAATCTAGAATTGATGGATTGAATTTCCTTAATTAAGCCTGAATTACCGCTGCCTATTTCATTGTCAAGCTTTGTGACCAGATTGAAGTTTTCTTGATAAGCAGCAAGAAGCGAAATGGTTTCTTTGGATTTATTGTCTTCTTGTAATCTGGTTAAAAGACTGTCACAAAATGCATTAAGAGCAGTGATATAGATTTTATCTTTTCGTAGAAAGAAGTCTTTTTCGTGCCTTCTCAGCCTTAAAATCTCCTCCATTGAAATACCATCGGCTTCATCCTCAAGTTTATGGATACTCTTTCTCATTTCTCCAATAGTGCCGCTGTTTCTGAACCCTTTTTGCTGTATCAAACCCAGCACATGGGAGATTTTCGAATTCAAATCCTCCAAATCATTTGAAATTCGGGCGAGCCTTTCATTTATGGTATTATTGGTGTTGTAGTTGGCCTCTTTTATTTCTTCAATAGCTTTTTTTGAGTTTTGGATATGCCGATGGTATTCTTCAAGGGATTTTGAAGTCTTGTTCAGGTAAAAGCTATTTTTTTTGGTATCAAAATCAAGAATATGAAAAAACTTATTATCTGCTTTCAAGCGATTTCCATCAAATACAGCAACCCGCTCCCGAAGCGTTTTGGCATTATCTATTTTCTTAAGGCTGTTGAAAGCAAAGAGGAGAAAGGGGCCTATTAAAAGAAATAGCACACAGAAAGCTATCAAAACCCTACCTCTTATGGTGTTCATGGCAAAAGACTTGGGAATAATCTTTGTTACTTTGATATAACGTATTTGGTACGGAAATAGTATTTTACATAGAGAATCTGAAACTAGCCCAAAAGGCAAAATTTGGTGCGTATGGCAGAACTGATCAAATTGTTCGAAGAAAACCCAAATCCTAGACAAATATCCAGGATTGGTGATGTTTTGCGTAAAGGAGGACTGGTCATATATCCTACCGATACGGTTTACGGCCTGGGATGTGATATATCGAACACCAAGGCACTTGAAAAAATAGCCAGAATCAAGGGTGTGAAGCTCGCAAAGGCCAATTGGTCATTTGTCTGTGCTGATTTAAGCAACCTGTCCGATTATGTCCGACAAATCGATTCCCCGACCTTTAAGCTATTAAAACGAGCGCTTCCTGGGCCATATACTTTTATTCTTCCAGGTAATAACAACCTTCCAAAGGATTTTAAAAAGAGAAAGACGGTCGGTATACGGGTTCCGGACAACAAAATTGCCCAAGCTCTTGTTTTGGAACTTGGAAACCCTATTGTTTCGACCTCAATTCATGATGAGGATGAAGTATTGGAATACACTACGGATCCTGAGCTTATTTTTGAAAAATGGTCCAATCAGGTCGATGTGGTCATCGATGGCGGTTATGGTGATAATGTGGCTTCAACGGTTGTAGACCTGTCAGATGGAGAACCTGAAGTGGTTAGAGAGGGAAAAGGCAGTTTGGATATCTTGTCTTGATTTGAAAAAAAAAACGGCCCATTCGGGCCGTTTTAGTGTAAATAAACTTTTCTTTTAGTTTCCAGAACCTCCGATTGCAGGGTCTTTCATACCTTCTTCGATCATGCTGTAGAATTGATCGATTTTTGGAAGAACTACTATTCTGGTTCTTCTATTCTTTGCACGTTCAGAGGCAGAATCATTGGACGCAATAGGAACATAATAACTTCTTCCAGCAGCTGTCATACGTTTGGGATCTACATCGAAGTCATTCTGTAAGGTTCTTACAATCGAGGTTGCCCGTTTAGCGCTCAAATCCCAGTTGTCTACCAAAACTCCACTTGCGAAAGGCACGTTGTCCGTATGCCCTTCTACCAAGAATTCAAAGTCAGGCTTGTTGTTTACAACTTTTGCCACTTTACCCAAAACCTCTTTGGCAGCTGCAGTGATGTTATAACTTCCGCTACGGAACAATAACTTATCTGAAATGGATACGAATACCACACCTTTTTCAACACTGATTTCGATATCCTCATCATCCAAGTTGCCCAGTACCCCTTTAAGGCTCTGTACCAATGATAGGTTAACAGAATCTCTTCGTGTAACCGCATCTTGAAGCTTGCGGATGGTCAAGTCTTTTTCGCGAAGACTCTCCAATGATTTTTCCAAATTCTCTGCTCCTTTGGTTGTAAGGGTAGTCAGGTTACCCATATTGTTTATCAACTCTTGATTGTTGGCTTTTAAGAAGGCGTTTTGGTCTTCAAGGGTCTTTAGTCTAGAATCAGCAGTAGCTTTTTCTTCAAGACAATCGTTGAGTTTTACTGTAGCAGAGTTCAAAAGGTCTTGAGTCTCCTTTTGTTTTGCCTCAAGGTCGGCGTACTTTTTTTGAGATACACAAGATGACAACAAAACGGCCATGGCCAGTGTTCCAAGAAAAACTTTTTTCATAATTCTGAATATAATTTTGGATTAATTAGTGACTTTGACTTTAAAGATTTGAATCAAAATTATAGAAAAACCGAGGTTTCGATAATAGGGATCCGTTAATCTTTTACTAAAATGTTAAAATTGTTTACATGATGTACGAAATGAGACCAAACTATGGATGTTGTGAGGTAGTATTTTATCAAAAAATTGGCTTTTTCCCTCTTTTTGTACATCTTTCGAAAGTTAACATAAAAACTCACATGCGCGCGCAGAATAGCCAAACAATGTAAAAATCTTAACTGAAAAATAAAGCGCAGGGCCGCAATACCATCCAATAAAAGTCTCGATAAAATAATGAGTGTGGCCTTTCTTCGGGGCAAGTTTTTGGTAATGGAGTACAACGAATTACGAAAATTGAGGAAGGTTTTTTTCGGATTCATATTATCCAGTGTTGAGCCTCCCAAATGGAAAACATGGCTTTTGCCTACATAAAAGACTTTATGCCCCATGTTTTTTGCTCTCCAACAAAGATCAACCTCCTCTTGATGTGCAAAATAGTCTTCGTCGAAGCCGCCAAGTGACCAAAACACTGAACTTTTGATAAACATACAGGCTCCGGTCGCCCAAAAAACCTCGGTGGTGTCATCGTATTGCCCATTGTCCTTTTCCAAAGCTTGAAAAATGCGTCCACGACAAAAGGGATATCCCAATTTGTCGATGAAGCCTCCGGCAGCACCAGCATATTCAAAATGGTCTCTTCGTTTTAAATCAAGTATTTTGGGCTGGATTATGGCCACCTCTGGAAAGGTTAGAAAAGTCTCCTCAATAGGTGTAATCCATTCCGAAGTAACCTCCACATCAGAATTCAAAAGACAGTAGACGTCAGCGTTAACGTGTTTCAAACCATCATTGTATCCTTTGGCAAATCCTCCATTAACTTCGTTTTGTATAATCTGAACTGAAGGAAACAATTCCTTTACCAATTCTACAGAACCGTCAGAGCTTGCATTGTCCACAACATAGATGTCGGCATCCCCCGAATGGGCCAATACCGAGGGCAGGAATTTCTCCAAGAGCGATTTCCCGTTCCAGTTTAATATGATAACTGCAATTTTCAAAGCGGCAGCAAATTAACGGCGAAAATCAGGAATTTCCTTCAAAAAAGAATATTTTTCATTGATGAAGTCCATTTTACAGTAGTAATGGTTGAATCCGTTGGTGACCATCAGATATTGGGCGTGCAGTTCAAAATTGTATCGCGCTATTTGGTCAAATGTTCCCTGTGAAATAGAAACCTCGGGTGATTTGCACTCCACAAGAATTTCCACCTTACCGGTAGAGTCAAATACCACAATATCGTAACGTTTTTTTAGCTGGTTCACCACTAACTGTTTTTCAACATTGACTAGACTTATTGGGTAGCCTTTAGTTTCCACGAGAAAATGCAACGTGTGCTGCCTTACCCATTCTTCGGGTTGCAAGGCCACAAATTTTTTGCGGACAATGTCAAAAACAGAGAGCCTATTTTCGCTACTTTTGATTCGAAAGGAATACTTTGGAAAGTTCAAAGGTTGCATCCTACAAAGGTGATAATTTTTTTAGGGAATGGATAGGATTAAAGGAATCGTGGAAGAGATAAATAGGGGTGAACCTAAGCCTATATATTTTTTAATGGGAGAGGAACCCTATTACATCGATAAGATTTCCGATTATATATCAGAAAATGTGCTTAGTGAGGAGGAGAAGGGATTCAATCAAATGGTATTATACGGTAAAGATGCCAGTATTGAGGAAATTATAGCGAGTGCAAAGAGATTCCCTATGATGGCCAACCACCAAGTACTTATTGTAAAGGAGGCACAGCATTTATCACGGACTATTGAAAATCTGGTGTCCTATGCGGAAAATCCCCAGCCTTTAACGGTTTTGGTACTTTGCTATAAGTATAAAAAGCTTGATAAGCGGAAAAAGCTATATAAAGCGGTTCAAAAAAGTGGCGAAATCTTTGAGAGTAAAAAGCTCTATGAAAATCAGGTCATTGATTGGATACGTCGAACTCTTAGTGGTAAAGGGTACAAAATATCGCCTAAGGCCAGCGCGCTTTTGGTTGAGTTTTTAGGAACCGACCTAGGGCGAATCAACAACGAATTGGACAAGCTTAGTTTGGTTGTTCCCCAAAGTGAGGAAATTACGCCAGCAGCCATTGAAAAGCATATTGGTTTTAGCAAGGACTTCAACAATTTCGAGCTTAAAAAGGCTCTTGGCGAAAAGGACATGACCAAGGCAACAAGAATTATTGACTATTTTTCAAATAACCCCAAGGATAACCCTTTTGTTGTTACCATAGGGACCCTGAATACCTTTTTTACCCAGTTGCTTCAATACCATGGATTAAAGGATCATTCACCTAAAAACGTTTCCAGTGTTTTGGGAGTGAATCCTTATTTTGTGAGCGAATATTCCATTGCAGCCAGAAATTACCCAATGAAACGGGTTAGCCAAATAATATCGAGCTTAAGAGAACTTGACCTTAAAAGCAAAGGGGTTGATGCCAATAATATGGGGCAGGCCGACCTTTTAAAGGAACTTCTGGTTAAGGTGTCCTAAGTTATCGTCGGTCTACACTATATTTTCCGGGCCCTAATAAAAAGATTACAACGAAAATGGTTAAATACAATAAAGCCAACTCCTTTTTACCAAAGGGGTCTGCTGCATGTACAATAAAAGCAGCTACTGCCATGGTAAGGGCCGATGGGATGGCCGCCCAACGGGTTTTGTAACCAATGATCAATAGAATAGGGCAAATAAATTCTCCAATAACAGTTAAGAAAAGGCTAGGAGCCTGACCTAAACCCAAAGGGTTGGGGAATTCAGTGTTGCCACTTAGCAACTTTTGAAATTTAGGAAACCCATGAGTCATCATAAATGCCGAGGGTAGGATTCTTAAAATAGCAAGTCCAACATGGACCAAAGAGCTGTTTTTCATTGTTGGGGGATTTTAAATTTTCGTGAAAGTATAAATTCTGAAGCGTTCCTTAAAAAAAGAATCGATAAAATCCACCATCGTGCAAAGACGAAAGAAGGGGTGTAATTTCCAGAATTCGCACCCCTTTTATTCCTTACTTCTTGGTAGAGAGTCTCTTGGCTAAAAGAGCGTCAATCCCAAACCTACCTGAACCCAGGTACAAGTTATAGATAGAAATCCATAGGAAACCCATGGCAGGTAACAATCCCCATGTACCTTGTCCCCATTTCTGAAAAAAGATGGCGACCAACATGGTGCACATAATAAGAAATGATGCCACCCGGGTCTTAAGACCAATAGCCAATAACAGGCCTCCAACCGCTTCGCTAAATGCCCCCAACCATGCGAACAGTACCGGAGCCATGGCAAAAATACCTCCATATTCGGCTATGTCTTCAGGAAACCATGCTGCCACCTCAAATAGACCTAGGTTTTTATCTTTTGGCGTCCAGGGCATTCCAAATTTTGATGCTCCAAAATCAATAGCCAGTAGTAATCCACAGGTAAAGCGCATTAGGGCAAAAACCAAATCGGCTATCCAGTGTTTTTGAAAAATGGGTTGGATTAAAAGTGTAAGGTAGTTTTTCATTTTTGTAAGTTTTAATTGAACGGTCCAAAAGTGAAAAACTAGGGAAGGCCAAACGCTTCAAATGGTATTCTTTGGGTCTCAGAATACGATTTGAGACGTTGTTTGTAGAAATCTAATACGATGAAGCTGTCTTCAAAAACTCCGTGGGAGAAGAATTCATGAGCTTTTTGAAAACACGGTTGAAAGTTGCTTTGCTATTAAAACCGCATTCGAAAGCGATTCCCAATAAAGACAATTGTTGATGCTTTTCGGCTTTTATCATGTTTTGAAAAGCCTCAATGCGATACATATTGATGAAATCGTTAAAATTCTTGCCAAAACCAGAATTGATGACCTCAGAGAGCTGAGCTCTTGACATTTCAACCTGTTTGGCCAAATCCACTAGATTTAGCTCTGGATTCAAATAAGGCTTCTCTGTTTTCATGAACTTTCTTAGTGTTTCAATCGATTCTTGTGAAATCTGCTTGTTTTGAATTTGTTTTACTTCAGGAACTGAAATTGTATTGGGGGTAAAACTGAACTTCAGTCTTTTCAACTTTGTGGTATCGGTAAAATAGCCCTTTATCCCCACATAGATTATGGCTAAACCAGTGAGAAGGGTAAGCCACCATCGTTGCATGTAATTCAAATCTAAAAAGAAGCTGGCAACCACTGTCTGCACCATATCGTAAAGAAATAGGAAGGAATAGATCAGTAAGAAGTTTCTAATCCAGTTCAGTTCCAATTTATAGGTATTGGAAAAAAATTCATTGATTTTTTTGCGATAGTTGTAGAACAATTGAAATGTGAATGCCAAGTACAACAGCATCTGCGCGAAACCAAATACCGTGACCAACGGTAGAACGAAAGGTTCATCCAAACTTAATTTCAAAAAACCATTCTGTACTTCATCGAAACCAATTTGGTTGGCGTCATAACTATAGATGGTAATTCGGTAAATCACAAAAAGGAAGACAGGCAAAAAATGTAGCCACTCTTTTTTTTGGAACTTGTTTGAAGAGCTTGTTATCGATTTTACATAGAGATAAATCAATGGTGCCAGTGCTAAAGAAACACTGAACAGCATATAATTTATTTTAGTTGTTCTGAACGTATCATACCAAGCCATGAAACCAACCGTATAACAAGTCTGTCCATAGCAGGTAAACAATAGAATCAAAAAAAGGAAAAGATCCGAAATGTATTTTTCAATAAAATATCTTCTTATAAGGAGCGTGGCGAAAAGTAGGCCTTGAAGAGTTAAAAAAAGTAATGGGGTACTATAGATATCAAATTCAGGAAAAACCAGAAACATATAGAGAACTTGAAAATATTCTTGGCCTGAATTTAATAAAAAATGTCCGCGACCTCAGCGCTTTCAACAAAATAGCCCGATTCTTCGAAAAAACAATGGTTAAAGGTTATTGTTCCTAGCGAAGTTTCGGATATGACCTCGGGTCAAATTCGTGCATGATTTCATAAACCTTCTCAAAAATGTCTTCAGCGTTGGGCTTTGAAAAATAATCACCATCAGAAGCATAAGCGGGCCTATGGGCCTTTGCGGTCAAGGTTTGGGGAGCACTGTCCAGGTATTTATATCCTTCTTGTTCTTCAATAATCTTTTGAACAAGATAGGCTGAGCATCCCCCAGGGACATCTTCGTCGATGACCAGCAGTCTATTAGTCTTTTTGATACTTTCCACTACTTCGTGTTCCAAATCAAAAGGGAGCAATGATTGTGCATCAATCACTTCGGCGTCGATGCCTACTTCAAGCAGTTCTTTGGCTACGTTTTCCACAATGCGAAGTGTTGAGCCATATGAAAGTAGCGTGATATCTGTACCGGTTTTAAGGGTTTCTACCTTACCTATTGGAATGCAAAATTCTCCGAGATTATCAGGTTTTCTTTCTTTTAGGCGATACCCATTTAGACTTTCAATGACCAAGGCTGGCTCATCACTTTTCATAAGGGTATTATAAAAACCTGCAGCTTGGGTCATATTCCTAGGCACTAAAATATGCATGCCCCTAAGCAAGTGGACCAAACCTCCCATCGGAGACCCTGAATGCCAGATACCTTCCAATCGGTGTCCTCTTGTTCTAACAATGAGTGGTGCCTTTTGTTTACCTGCTGAACGATATAGCAGCGTTGCCAAATCATCACTTAGTGTTTGCAGAGCATATAAGATATAATCCAAATACTGTATTTCAGCAATGGGGCGTAACCCTCTCATGGCAAGTCCTATCCCTTGACCAATGATTGTAGTTTCACGAATTCCGGTATCCGCTACGCGAAGTGGACCATATTTAGCCTGCAACCCTTCAAGACCCTGATTGACATCACCAATATTGCCGGTATCCTCTCCGAAAACCAAAGCATTGGGATACTTTTCGAAGAGAACGTCAAAGTTATCCCTCAAAATAATTCTACCATCGACCATTTCCGCGTCTTCCTTTATTGAAGGTGCTACAGATTTTACTGAGGTGGCCTTATCTGGGGAATTGCTATAAAGATGCGAACTATACTTGGGCTGTTCCTGATTTAGAAAGTTTTCTATCCAATCCTGGAGTGCTATTCTTTCCTGTGATTCCTCTCCAATAACATAACGGAGAGCTTTTCGCGATTTTGAAGCCAAATCCTTTTTAAGGGGTTCCTCGATGGCGATAAGGTCATTTTTCAGTTTAGTGATGAATGAGCGGTTGGCACTGCCAAGTGCAACGGCATCCATTAATGAAACCAACTGTTTTTTGGCCTCTAAATTGGGTTTTAGGAACTCAGCCCAAGCTTCTTTTTTTGCGTTACGCACCTGTTGCTTTATGGTGCGCTCCAAAGTTTTTAGTTCTTCCTCTGTGGAAATCTGGTTTTCCAAAATCCACTCACGGAAACGTTTGTTACAATCATTTTCACGCTCCCATTGAAGTCGTTCTTGGGATTTGTAACGCTCATGTGAACCCGAAGTGGAATGCCCTTGGGGCTGCGTCAATTCAGTAACATGGATCAAAGCAGGAATATGGTTCTCCCTTGCAATATCAGAGGCATTTTCAAAAGTGTGTATCAGGGCTGTGTAATCCCAGCCTCTCACTTTGAAAATTTCATAACCTCCTCCTGATTCATCTCTTTGAAAGCCTTTTAACGCTTCAGAAATATCACCTTTCGTAGTATGGAACTCCGCAGGTACTGAAATGCCGTAGTCGTCATCCCAAACACACATAACCATTGGAACTTGAAGTACACCAGCTGCGTTCATGGCCTCAAAGAAATGGCCTTCACTGGTACTTGCGTTTCCAATGGTGCCCCAAGCTACTTCGTTACCATTCTTTGAAAAATTGGAAGAATCTATGCCGTCTACTCCACGATATATTTTTGAGGCCTGTGCCAGACCAACTAGCCGTGGCATTTGACCTGCAGTGCACGAAATATCTGAACTGCTATTTTTTTGTTGTGTCAAATCTTTCCATGAACCGTCTTCACTGATGCTATGTGTGGCAAAATGTCCACCCATCTGTCTTCCGGCGCTCATAGGTTCTTTCTGCAAATCGGTGGTGGCATATAGTCCATGGAAAAATTCCTTTGGATTTAAAAGCCCCAAAGCCATCATAAAGGTTTGGTCTCGATAATAACCACTTCTGAAATCCCCGTCTTGAAAAGCACGAGCCATTGCCAACTGGGGAAGCTCTTTGCCATCTCCGAATATTCCAAACTTGGCTTTGCCCGTCAAAACCTCGCGACGACCTAACAAGCTACATTCCCTACTTGTTACCGCAACTTCATAGTCCTTAAGAATCTGGGATTGAAAATCGTCAAAAGAAATGTCGCTGCTTGTACTAGGATTGGGTTTCATGGGCTGATGAAAGATTTTGGCAAAATTACAAAACAGGGCTCAAAATGACAAGACAGAAGGGTGTTAATAAAATGAGAAAATGACAAAAGAACACATCATTTTATTATAATTATTCAGATAATCTACAAAATGAAACTCTTGTTTTGAGTTTTTCGCAAAATTAAAACCATTTTCGGGTAAAAAGACCGATTAGGGTTCTAGGGCTTATGGTAACTACAAAACGTATGCTTTGGCTATAATTGGGTTGTGCAATTTCCCAACCAAGATTCGAATATACAGGAAAGTAGAGTTCAAAATAATCAGTGACCAAGTTCAGCCGGATTCCAGCGTCGTAGACAAATCTAGCATCTTCGCCCTTGTTGCTAATAAAGCCAATATCGCCATAAGCCTCTATCCAACGCCAAATGTTGGTACTTGCATTGGCAGTTGCAATCCAATCGTTGGCGAAAGGGTTGGGCAACCGAGACTTAAAACCACCTTCTGCTATGATAATTTGCTGACTATAAATTCCTGAGTCCTCGGAACGACCTAAATAGGGCAAATCAAAAAGGTAATCGGTAGGTCGGTCCAAAGCAAAACTAAAAAAATCAGAATCCGTATTATTGCGAATAAACTTACCGGCATAAAGCCGAAGATTCAATTGCTGGTTACTTTCAAATAGCTTTCGGTATTCCATTTCCAAAGCAACTTTTGTAAAATCACTCGAATGCTGGGCATCGATGGACCAGGAAGCAAAATTTATGATATCGTTGTCAACGTCCCTAAACCGTACATTGAAAACACTGTAATCGGGTTCGGTATCAATCTCATCAATGATGTTATCGTCAATATTTCTAAAAACATTGACATATCGAAAAAGGAGTGTTTGCCGTCTGTTCGAAATTAGGTTGTCAGGTCGCCATCCGAAACTAACGGCGGGTGTGATTGTTGAAAAACGAGAATTGACCTGAAAGTGGGATGTGGAACCATTTAAAACATAGTTGGAAACAAAGAGACCACTTTTTCCATGGTACTTTCTATACCGAAAAGAAGCCTTTCCTACAACGGTTTTTTCCAAAAACGAATAAGTAGGCGCAATATCATAGGTAAAAGGTCTTTCAAGAAAGGTCTTATTATAGATACGTAGCCCAGGTGTAATACCATCATAAATATTGAAGTTGGCAACAGGTACGTAAAACACTTGATTGTAATAGGGGTCTTCGGTGTCCTTAAAAAATTGAAATTTTAATCTCTTGTTACTTGCAAAAAAGCCGTTTAGAGTTTTCCAATTGTCCCGTTGGTTGAACTCAGGTATTTTTTGGTCGTAGTTGAGCACCAAACGTGTTTCATCTTTTCTAGGGATTGTAACGGTACGAGAGGTATCGATATCTGAGAACCAATATTTCGAAACTATCGAGTCTTTATTCAGTCCAAACAATGAAATAGGGACGTTGGTACCTCTTTTATTTTTTAAAGTAAGCGTAATAGAGTCGTCAGTTTTCTCTATTTTTTTGATTTTGAAATCAATCTTCTTGCGGGTTCCCACATATTCATCAAAAAACCAGTCGATATCTTTATCAGCGAAAGCTTCGATGGTTTTTCTAAAATCTTTGGCCTTTACTAACGGCTTGAGTTTATAATTCTTATAGAAGGATTGGACACTACTGTCAATTTTTTGTGGGTCCAAATACTCTGACAGATAGGCCATGCCCAGTCCGGCTTTGTATCCATTGGCTATCTTTTCATTGAACTTTATTAAAGAATCATTTCGTGTAGTGAGTGCTTGGTCGATGTTTCTTCTTGCCGAAAGCATACTCAGCAGCGCATATTGTTCGTTAAAGTCCATTTGAGCCAAATGGAAACTTCGAAACCCCCAAATTTTAGATAGTTTGCCCACCAATTTTTGATCAGGATAGTACTCTTCAACGTACTTAATCAAGAGGTAATTTGTAATGGCATCGTACACCCATCGTTCAGTTCTAGGATCAATAAAAAGGGTTTCCTTTAAAATACTCCTAAGAGCAGTCTTCAAAAACTTAAGTTCAAATTGAAACTGTTCTTCATAAGGCCTAATAAAAGAGGGTAATTGATTGGTTCCGTATAAGGGATATTTTCCATAGTCAAGTTCGCTGACCAAAAGATTGTCATGGGGATATAGACCAAGATTGGCATTTAAGAACTTGGCCACTTTGTCAATTGAAATACCTTCAGAGATATTGTCATACTTCTTTGAATCCAAATCGGTGGTAATAGTTAGAAACCTGGTAATATGTTTTGTAAACCTGCGGTTTCGATAAAGTAGGATTTCACAGTTTTTTCGATTTTCTCCAGACAATCGAACGTGTTGCCCACCTGGGAACTGGGTTACGCCATCATCTCGAAAATTTGTGGATAGGAAAACGCCCGCAGGAAAGGTAAAATTGATGTTTGTACTAGCGGCTTCGGTATAATGATCATCCAAGTCCATATTATTGTACAATTTCCATTCTTTATCATAAACGGCCGGGGTAATGTACCAATCCTTTAAGAAAAATTCACCAATCGGGTTAGCCCCATATCCCGTAAACTTGCTGTTGGGAAGTCTTACCGAGTAGGTCAAAAAGAGCTGAACTTTTTCGTCAGGCTCCAATACCTTACCCAATTCCACCATGATGATGTCTTGATCTTTTAGACGACTCCAGTTTAAGCCAATATAATTGCCGTCAACGACACTCTTGATATCAGAATATCCCCTTTCCCTATCTTTTGCCAAGTGCAGACTCCTTTTGAACTCCTCTCCAAATCGTCTGGCCAAAGCTGTTTTTTTTGACGAGTAGGCATGTTGCCAATCGTTAAAATATAGTATTCTCAACCCATCCTCACTCTGATTATGGTAAGTGAGTTTATGTGTGATTTCAATTTCTCTGGTTAAACCGTTGAGGTTAGCGGTTATTTCATTTTTATGCTGCCCCCAAATGCTATTAGGCAATGCAAGTCCTAAACCAAGAAAAAGAATAAAAATGAGGCGATGAACTTGCAATAGATATATAGTTAGAAATTTGGACTTAAGTCATGACCTTTATAGAAGGAATCAATGATTTCTACCACTTCGTCGGCCGTATCCACCAATCTTAACAAATCAAGGTCATTGGGACTAATGTTTCCTGCTTCCAACATGGTGTTTTTGATCCATTCGAACAAGCCTCTCCAAAAATCAGAGCCTACCAGAATAATGGGAAACTTCTGAATCTTATGGGTCTGAATTAAGGTTATTGCTTCAAACAACTCGTCCAAAGTGCCGAACCCACCTGGCATAACCACAAAACCTTGGGAATACTTTACGAACATTACCTTTCTTACAAAAAAGTAATCGAAGTCCAAGCTTTTATCACCATCGATGAAAGGATTATCATGCTGCTCGAAAGGTAAGTCGATGTTTAGTCCAACAGATGTGCCACCAGCCAGGCTTGCACCCTTGTTTCCAGCTTCCATAATTCCCGGTCCTCCACCGGTAATGATTCCATAACCAGCGTCCGATACGGATTTGGCAATGTCCACTGCTAAATCGTAGTAGGTATTTCCGGGTCTGGTTCGAGCAGACCCAAAAATGGAGACGCACGGGCCTATGGCGCTCATTTTTTCGAAACCGCTGACAAATTCTCCCATTATTTTGAAAATGGCCCAAGAATCGTTTGTCTTGATTTCGTTCCAGCCCTTTGTATGTTGTTCTTTTCGCATTTGCATTTTACATGATTTTAAACGGCACGAGCTATTTTTTGTTTTGTATTTTCCAGTTCCTTTTTTAGAAAACGAGCCGTATAACTCTTTGCATCTTTGGCTACTTCTTCTGGAGTGCCTTTGGCAACAATCATTCCGCCACCACGACCTCCTTCATAACCGATGTCTATAATATGGTCCATCATTTTAATGACGTCCATGTTGTGCTCAATGACCAATATGGTATTCCCCTTATCGACCAACTGATTCAAAACCTCCATAAGCACTCGAATATCTTCAAAATGCAATCCGGTGGTAGGTTCATCCAAAATATAAAAAGTGTTCCCGGTATCTCTTTTAGACAATTCTGTTGCCAATTTTACCCGTTGAGCCTCCCCGCCTGAAAGGGTAGTGGACTGTTGCCCCAATGAAATATAGCCCAATCCCACATCTTTTATGGTCTTAAGCTTCCTATGGATTTTTGGAATGTTCTCAAAGAAGTCAACGGCTTCATTGATGGTCATTTCCAATACATCAGCTATCGATTTTCCCTTGTAACGAATTTCGAGGGTCTCTCTATTAAAACGTTTGCCATTGCATGTTTCGCATTCAACATATACATCGGGCAGAAAATTCATTTCAATGACCTTTAGACCTCCCCCCTGACAAGTCTCGCATCGACCCCCCGCCACGTTAAAACTAAAACGCCCGGGCTTGTAACCTCGTATGGTAGCTTCGGTGGTCTTTGAAAACAAAGAGCGGATTTCGCTAAAAACCCCGGTATAGGTAGCGGGATTGGAACGTGGGGTTCTCCCAATCGGGGATTGGTTGATGTCAATCACCTTATCAATATGTTGAAGCCCGGTAATTTTTTTATAGGGCATCGGTTTTTTGACTCCATTAAAATAGTGGGCATTCATAATAGGGTAGAGGGTCTCATTAATGAGTGTGGATTTTCCACTTCCTGAAACTCCGGTTACTCCTATCAGCTTTCCTAATGGGAACTCGGCGGTTACATTTTTGAGATTATTGCCGGTGCATCCAGAAAGCACGATTTTTTTCCCGGTTCCCTTTCTGCGGTTTAACGGAACGGGTATTTCCAATTCTCCAGAGATATACTTGCCTGTGAGGGTATCGTGACTTCCCAATTCGTCAGGTTTTCCTTCGGAAATAATTTCACCTCCGTGTCGCCCTGCTTTAGGACCAATATCGATAACATGGTCGGCATGTTCAATCATATCGCGGTCGTGTTCCACGACAATTACCGAATTCCCAATGTCGCGCAATGATTCCAATGAGTTGATAAGTCTCTCGTTATCGCGTTGGTGCAATCCGATGCTGGGTTCATCCAAAATGTAAAGTACACCCACCAGTTGGGAACCAATTTGAGTCGCCAAACGAATTCGCTGGGCTTCTCCACCAGATAAGGATTTTGAACTCCGGTTGAGGGATAGATAGTCGAGCCCTACATCAAGCAGAAACTGGATTCGTGTCCTAATTTCCTTGATGATTTCCTCTGCTATCTTTTTCTGGTTACCCTCTAGGGAATCCTCCAAATTTTTAAAAAATTCCGCGAGTTCGGCGATATCTAAATTAGCCAGTTCAGCAATGTTTTTCCCGCCAACTTTAAAATAAAGGGACTCCTTGCGCAAACGCGCGCCTTCACAGCTTGGACATTGCACTTTGTCCATATATTCCTTTGCCCAGCGTTTTATGGAGGTAGAGTTGGCTTCTTCAAATTGTGTTTTAATAAAATTGGAGATGCCTTCGTAGTCAATTTTATACTGTCTTTTTACCCCAAGTGTCTTTGAGTCCACTTCAAAACTGTCCTTTCCTCCATTGAGAATGACATCCATGGCCTCAGCAGGGATTTTTTCAATTGGATCGGAAAGCTCAAAACCATATCGTTGTGCTATGGTCTCCAATTGTTTAAACGCCCATGATTTTTTGTATTCCCCCAAAGGAGCGATTCCTCCAGCTTTGATGGAAAGCTTTTTATTTGGGAAAATCTTTGCCTCATTTACTTCATAAATGTGGCCAAGCCCATTACAAGTAGGACACATCCCTTTCGGGGAATTGAACGAAAACGTATTGGGTTCCGGTGTAGGATAAGAGATTCCTGTGGATGGACACATCAAGTCTCTACTGAAGTAGCGAGGCTCGCTTTCCCCTTCCTCCAAGACCATCAATACGTTGTTGCCACTGTACATAGCCGTGTTTATGGTTTCGGAAAGGCGTTTGTGGAAATCTTCGCTTTCGGATACCTTCAAGCGGTCGATGACAATTTCGATATCATGGGTTTTGTACCGGTCCACTTTCATGCCGGAGGTAATATCCAGGATTTCCCCATCAACCCTGACCTTGACAAAACCCTGTTTGCCAATTTGCTCAAAAAGCTCCCTGTAATGTCCTTTTCTGGACTTTATTACTGGCGAAAGGATGTTGATTTTTTTATCTCGATAGGCATCTATGATCAATTCCTTGATCTGCTCATCGCTGTAGCTGACCATTTTTTCACCAGTATTATAACTGTAGGCATCCCCTGCACGAGCATAAAG
>NZ_JANQIH010000042.1 GCF_028282265.1 Allomuricauda sp. | reverse complement strand
ACTAAAGACATGCGTATCATGGAATTTGCGGTAAAGTATCATTTGCTACGTGCGCGCCCTTATGTTTTGGAACCCAGGTTAAAGCCCTTGGCCATTATGGGGTCCCCCTCTTTTGCTAGTGGGCATACCCTATGGGCCTATATTCAGGCTTTTGTTTGGAGCGAACTTGTTCCAGACAAGCGACAACAGTTTTTGGACCTCGCCTATGAAATTGGGGAGTCGCGGGAAATTATGGGCATCCATTATCCCAGTGATGAAGAAGCGGCACGGGTATTGGCACACAACATGCTCTCCGCTATGTGGTCGAATCCCAAATTTCAAGAGGATTTGGAGGCAGCAAAGGCCGAGTGGGAGTAAATTATGACCGTCACAAAAGTAAACAGTGGCACTTCCAGCGAAACTGTTTAAAATCATGAAAGTTTATCTTCAAATGCAACCCTTCATTTTTTGACCTGTCTATTGGTGGTGAATTTTTTTTACAATCATAAACCATCAAAAAATGAACAGTAAACATCAACAAGTCCGGGCAATCAAAACCACCGTTTGGTTGCTTTGGGCTTATTTTTTCGGCTGTGCGCTGGCTATGGGCCAGACGAGCCACACCATTAGCGGTACCATTACCGACAAAAGTAATGGGGAGACTCTTTTCGGGGCTTCCGTATTCCTTGTGGGCACTACCATCGGAGGAGTCACCAACGAATATGGGTTCTATTCCATTACCGCCCCAGAGGGAGAGTACATTCTCAACATCTCGTACATGGGGTTTAACGACGTGAACCTCAACATTAATCTCAACCAAGACCTAAAACAAGATGTTGAAATTTCCGAATTCTCGACCGAACTCGATGAAGTTGTGGTCACCGCGGAAGAACCTGAACGCGCCATTCTACGAAAACCCGAAATGAGTGTGGTAAAAATGAATGTCGGGACCATCAAACAGACCCCTGTGGTTTTGGGTGAAGTGGATGTTTTAAAATCACTACAACTACTACCGGGCGTCACCAACAATGGTGAGGGTACTGGCGGTTTTCACGTGAGGGGCGGTGCACAAGACCAAAACTTGGTTTTGCTCGATGAGGCTATCATCTATAATACCTCACACATGTTTGGCTTCTTTTCGGTCTTCAATGCCGATGCCATCAAAGATGTTAAGCTTTATAAAGGAGGAATCCCAGCTCGTTTTGGAGGTCGGGTTTCTTCGGTGTTGGATATCCGTCAGAAAGATGGGAACAGCAAAAATTTTGCCCTGACCGGGGGCATTGGGGTCATCTCCAGCCGATTGACCGCGGAAGGTCCAGTTTTTGGGGATAAAGGCTCTTTCTTAGTCGCCGGTCGCCGGTCGTATGTGGATTTAATTTTGGCTGCTGCTGGTGAGGACAACAGTGTTGCTTTTTACGATTTGAATCTAAAGACCAACTACAGCATCAACCGTAACAACAAACTGTTCTTGTCGGGTTATTTTGGGCGGGATGCTTTTGACTTTGCCGGAATTTTTGAAAACAGTTACGGCAATGGCTCAGGAAACCTACGCTGGAACCATATTTTTAATGACCGTTTGTTTTCCAACCTTTCCGCCATTGTAAGTCGGTACGATTACGATTTGAACTTTGACCAGGATGATTTTGAATGGGTTTCATCCATCACCAACTACAACCTCAAATACGATTTAAAGTATTACTTGAGTGATGGGTTTTCGTTGGATTTTGGGGCCAATGGTATCTATTATGATTTTGACCCAGGCCAGGTACAACCCACCTCTCCCGATTCGCCGGTCAATCCGTTGCAGCTTGACCAAAAGAGAGCACTTGAGAGTGGGGTTTATATAAATGCAGAGCACAAGTTGACCGACAGATTAACGACTCAATATGGCCTTCGCTATAGTGCCTTTTCCCGTTTGGGAGGACAACCCATAACCGAATATGCCAACGGCCAACCCGTGGTATACAATTCTACCCTCGGCATTTACGAAAGAGGGGTAGCCCTTGGGGAGACCGATTTTGCTCGAAGTGATGCCATTGAAACCTTCGGCAACTTTGAGCCCCGGGTTTCATTGGCCTATCTGCTGAATGAGGATTCATCGATAAAAGCGGGATTCTCCAGGGCGGCACAGTATATTCACTTGTTGAGCAATACCTCTTCGGTCACACCTTTGGACGTATGGACTCCCAGTGGTCCATTCATTGAGCCGCAACTATCCAATCAATATGCCCTGGGATATTTCAGAAACTTTTTAAATGAATCCTATTCATTGGAAGTGGAGGCGTACTACAAAAATGTGGACAACCGCATCGATTATATCGACGGGTCTGAACTCATTGGACAGAATACCATTGAGACCGAAATCCTGAATGGTGAGATGCGTGCCTACGGTTTGGAACTTTTGCTTCGTAAGAACGAAGGCGATTTAACCGGATGGATTGCCTACACGCTTTCCAAATCAGAACAGAGAACCCCAGGCGGAAATGCTGGCGGACCCGGTATTAACAATGGGGATTGGTACAATACCTTTTTTGACCGCACCCATGACATATCCGTTTCAGGCTCCTATCGTTGGAACGACCAATGGAGTTTTGGCGCCAATTTGATTTTTCAAACCGGAAGACCAGTGACCTTCCCTAATGGACAGTACGAATATGAAGACCTGTCGATTGCCAGCTACGCTCCCCGAAATTCAGACCGTTTGCCCGCTTACCACCGTGTGGACGTTTCGGCGACTTTTAAACCTCGAAAATATCAGAACAAACGCTTTAAAGGGGAATGGGTATTGAGTATTTACAACCTATACCACCGAAAAAATGCAGCGGCGATTTCCTTTGGTCAAAATGTGGAAACCGGCGCCAATGAAGCAACCCGAACTGCCATTTTCGGAATTGTCCCCTCATTGACCTACAACTTTAAATTTTAAACTCATGAAAACAAAAATAACAGCCCTCTTAACAATCTTAACAGTATCATTGGTTTCCTGTACCGATGTGGTCGATGTTGAAGTACAGAATGGACCCGAGCGTTTGGTGGTGGAAGCTTCCTTGGATTGGGAAAAAGGAACAACGGGTAATGTACAGACCATACGACTGCGTAAATCGACACCGTTTTTTGACACCAATACGACAACTGACGTAACAGGGGCCTCAATAGTTGTCACCAATGATATCAGTGGTGCAAGTTTCGTCTTCGCCGATCAAAACAATGGGGAGTATCGAACCACGAACTTTCAGCCTCGTTTGGGGCAATCGTATTCCCTGCGCATTGAATACAACGGAGAGGTCTATACTGCACAGGAGACGATGACTTCGGTCACCGATATTACCAATGTTTTTCAAGGCAGGGAAGATGGTTTCGATGATGAAGTACTTGAGGTGAATGTAGTGTTTACCGACCCTCCTGAGGAAGGAAACAATTATATGTTCAAATTTCAACGCGAAGGGGATCTGTTGCCAGATTTGGAGGTTGCCGAGGACGAATTTGTCAACGGCAATGAGATAGAGTGGTGGTATGAAATTGATGATGACGATGAAGATTTGGAGCCCTTTGAACCCGGTGATGTGGTTGGCATTGAACTGTACGGTATATCAAGACCATACTACGACTACATCAAGATTCTGATTGAACAATTGGGAGGAGTCGGCATATTTGAAACCACGCCGGTTGCGGTTCGGGGCAATTGCATTAATGAGACAAATCCCGATAACTATGCTTTTGGCTACTTCAGATTAACAGAAGTCGTTAGAACGAGTTACACTTTTGTGGAAGATTAGTTTTTAGGTTGGTTTGATGTGGAAGTGTCGGGTTGCTAGCACCCGGCACTTTCTTTTAAGTAGTTTAATGCAAAGAACATTTTCGATAATTCACTACTCCTTTTCAATCCATCTTGCAAACTTACCTTTTAAAAGAGAAAATCTTGTTACCATAAAATATTTATCGTAACATTGCAATAAAATAATCAATATGGGATTGGCCAAGACTGAAATATTCACAGACCAACAAAACCAGACGGCTATTTTTGCAAAAGCTTTTGGGCATCCAGCAAGAGTTGCCATACTGCAACAGTTGTTCCGAATGGAAAGTTGTTATTGTGGAAACTTGGTCGATGAAATTGGCTTGGCACAGCCTACAATATCCCAACACCTAAAGGAGTTGAGAAACCTGGGCTTAATCAAAGGAAATGTTGAGGGGACCAGCGTTTGTTATTGTATCGATAAAGATAATTGGGCCGCGATGAAAGAGGTTATGGAGAATTTTCTGAACCAAGATCTTCCCAACAGCGAGGAATGTTGTTGAAAAAAATTTAAACTCATTAATCGTTTTATTGCGATTAAAAAATAAATAGATCATGAAGACAATAAAAACTATTATCATTTTAACCATTCTTATCCTATTTCAGAATGGGATGGAAGCTCAAAATCTTAGACCTAAAATTGTGAAATCCATTTCGCAAATTGAAGAAACACATACTGCAATTCCAGCTAACCGAAAAGCACTACTTGATCAGTTGGCATCTAAAATCCACAAAGACAACAAGAAAAATCAAAACCTCAATGTAGTTTTCATAGACAAAAACAATCAAACCAAGAGTCAACTTGCCGCTATATGGTTGAAAACAGGTTTAATGTATTATGGAGTAAGCAATTATAACGTTCTCTCAGCAGGCACCGAAATCGTCAAAAAACCTTTTACAGCCCTCAATTCATTGGAACCATATGGCTTTAGGATAAGCAGTACCGGTAGAAATGAGACCTATTCATACATTGTAAAATCTGGTGATGAAAAATGGAAGGTAGCATACAAAACCTATGAGGCCCTCGATTTGAATAATACACCTGCGGTAGACATTTATGTTGAAAGCGGAATTACCCCGGAAAACGGTTCTAAACAAATCGAAGTTTTATTATCTTCCCCGGAGAGCATTGCATCAGAGATGCTCTACATTGCCTGGAGAGTAAAATACCTAACCGAACAAATACAATAGACCAAACATGAAATTATCAAAAATCAAGGAAAAACTATCAAACCTTGATAGGATATCGTTTAAACTACCCAACGGGGAAATAGTTCCGAGCCATTTTCACGTTACGGAGGTGGGCAAAATAAACAAGTCCTTTATCGACTGTGGTGGAACGGTAAGAAACGAGGAGGTTGTCAGTTTTCAATTATGGGAAGCCAACGATTACGACCACAGATTACATCCTGAAAAACTGGTACGTATCATCGAACTTTCGGAAAGTGTTCTCAAATTACCCGATGCGGAAATCGAGGTGGAGTATCAAGGAGACACCATCGGAAAGTATGGTTTGGATTTTGATGGTGTCCATTTTTTGCTCACCCAAAAAGTAACGGATTGTTTGGCAAAGGATAAGTGTGGCATCCCCCAAGAGAAACCAAGAATAAGGCTAACCCAACTTGCCATGGCCAAAAACAATGGCTGCGAACCCGGTTCTGGCTGTTGTTAAGTACCCGATGTCTTGCTTGAAAGATGTTTTATACCTTAAAAGTGCATCCCCAGATTCTCAATAAAGGAATGCTGCACTTTCCAACGGACGCCTAGTAGATATAATATTATACCCCTCTTTGCGTGGCTTCTTTGAGTACCTAGATATGGAAAATCATCACCATTAAAGACAACCAACATGAAAATTGCGTTATTCTCAGATATTCATGCCAATCTTCCTGCATTGGAAGCTTTTTTTGAAGATTTGAAAAAACACCAACCGGACGCCACCTATTGTCTAGGGGACCTCGTTGGGTATAATATTTGGCCCAACGAAGTAATCAATACCATCCGTGAACACCAGATTCCCACAATCGCGGGCAACTACGATTTCGGCATTGGTAGGAAAAGTGATGACTGTGGATGTGCCTATAAAAGTGATGAAGAAAAAGCCAACGGGGCCGTTTCCATTTCCTTTACGAACCAAATTGTTAAAGACGAGGAAAGAGCATATTTAAGAACATTACCAGTACATATTAATTTGGAATTCCAATTGAACGGGGAAAAGGTTAATATTCTATTGGTACATGGTAGTCCCAGACGTATAAACGAATATCTTTTTGAGGACAGGGCCGACAAGAGCATGCTCAGAATCATGAGGGATGCCCATGCCGATGTCATGTGCTTTGGTCATACACACAAACCTTATCATAAAACACTGCTCGATGATGATGAGCATTCCATTTACCGTCACGCAATCAACATTGGTTCCATTGGTAAACCAAAGGATGGGGACCAAAGGGGATGCTATGTAATTATAGACATCGATGAGAATTTTGCAAGAGGAAAAGAAGATAGTATCTCAGTAGATTTCATCCGTTTTAAATATGATGTAGAAAAGGCGGCCAAAGCTGTTGAAGATAGTATATTGCCAAATGCCTATGCCGAGGCTTTGAGAATTGCCAAGTAAAATATAGTATTTGTCAATTTAACATTCCAATCCTTCCCTACTGATTTGCTTTTTTGGATTTCGGTTCCTGAATTTTAATGATAAGACTCAAGGTAATCGAAAGGAAAGACCAAATGCTGCAGCTCCTGCAAACTGGTCAACGGAGGGGTGATAATAATAACTAAAAGCGATATCCAAGCCATGTCTTTTTCCAAGGGCAAGTCCAATGGAAACCGGTATATGTGCTACCAAACCACTTCGGGATATATTGGTAAAAGGTGTCAAGGTTTCAAACGAGCCGATTGAGGCTCCGATACCTGCTTCAAGGTAGGGGGCAACCCATGGAATGGGGGCAAGAATTCGTGCCTTTCCCCCAATAAGAACCGCATTAGTGGCCACTTCCGAATCTGGAAAAGTGGTATTGTCATCACCAGAAGTCAAAATCAATCCAAGGTAAGGCCGTAGGCCCAACCATTTCTTGGGGGCATAGACATATTCTCCTTGAAAGTAAAACCCAGAACCAGAAAAATCAACATCACCATCGTAGGCACTAATCCCAAGACCAATGGACACGTCGATAAACCGTCCTTGTTTTGGCTGTGCCTTTAGGGAGAAGGACATAATGATTATTAAAACACTAATCAAAATACATTTACGATAAACTTGCTGCATAAAAAATCCTTAAAAGATAAAGACTATAAAAAACTTCATTATTCACCCATTTTCGCCAATCCTTTTCATTTAATTTTCAAGAACATTGGTCATAGCATAGATTTCGTCAATCAAAGGAACGGTAACTCCATTACTTCCTGCACCAGCATTTACAGAAGTTATGACAGCTTCGCCAATAATGTACCTTCCTTTCAACCGTCCATCTTCATCTTCATGTATTCCTTCCATTGGGTAAGCGTTCAAGAAATTTCTGAGTTGCTCATTGGAATACGACGTTTTTAATCCCCAAATGGCATGGAGAATTAATGGCTCTCCGTTAGGAGCATCACCCACATATAACATATTGTGACCTTTTTTCCTCAATATCGTCAAAAACGGAACTCCCTTTTCTTTAATCAATCTGATTTTTTCTTCGGCTGTATCAGGAAAATCATACTTGTTCCCAACCTCTATTTGGTCTTTGGAGTCTCTGGGCAACCAAATTCGGTAAGTGCCCAATAAATCCCGAATCATGGAAGAGCAATCCCGATTCTCCAAATTTCCTCCCCATCCATAGGGTCTTCCGACCAAATTGGACACCAATTGTTTAAGATTGCTTTCATTGAATTTAAAGTTGCTCAATGCAACAGCGTTTCTATCCACTTCTGCTTTTAAAATCTTGGCATTTTGGTTTTCATCAGCGTTGGCATAGAATACCAAAAACTTATCGGGCTTATCGGAAATCTCTTCAAAAGGTAATAGCATTCCCATCTTGGCATTTATGGCGTAATTGGAATCAGGATTTTGTAAATTGATTTGATCCGACAACGGCTGACAGAAGCTTCCTGTAGACCACTGTCCTATAAAATCCTCATCAACAATAGCAACATCATGCATTTGCACCCAACCTTTATAATACGAACTGATGACATAGCCCCATTGCCTATCTTTTGAAGTATGAACTATCAAAATAGGCGTATTGGCCCACAACGCTGTTTCTTGAAAATAATCGAATGGGTAACCCTCACCTGCCTTTGAATACTTGTCAAACCCCGGTCGGTTTGTTGGGATTCTTCTTAAATCGGTATGGGAAATGACTATTCCCTTTTTAAGAAAATTGGGGAAAGTTTTTGTATTGACATTATTTACAATTTCCTCCCTTTGCCATTTTTTATGGGGCTTTTTGTTTTCACCATACCATTCATCATCGGTAAGATAATTTTCCAAATAAGATAGTTCTTTTCCTGGAAAACTATTTAAGGAATCAAGCAATTCCGTAGGGGATGAACTCCATGGCAAAAAGAAATTCTCAACGAACACTTTTTGCAGGGAAGTTGGGATTTCAATGTCTTTGGTCGGATAGTCAAGACTGTCATGGAAATAGGTGTTGATTTGAACCGTTGTGTCTTCTGTACCAACTCTTTTACAACCAAAAATTCCACAACAACAGAAAACCAAAATTAAAAGGATGCGCATGCTTATTGATTTTGTCGAATAGTCAAGTTTAGGTCAATTTCAAGCATGCATATAACAACTTACAATTGATACTCATCCCGAATTGAATCCCGTTTGAATTTACACCTAATATTAGAAAATAAAAATCCATTGTTGATTCAAAACCAAGAGACAGATTCTTGCTTAGGGTGCCTTATTCAATTTTTGTACTTTAGGAAACTCTTAAAAAAATGAATATGAAAACCCTTTTTAGCTGCTTCTTCTGCATCTTTCTGATAACCCAATATACAATTGCCCAAGACCGGATTACAGGTGAACCCTTTGCCACCCGTTCTGAAGTGTTGGGCCAAAACGGAATGGTCGCAACAAGCCACCCATTAGCAACCCAAATAGGTCTCGATATCCTTAAAAGTGGTGGAAACGCCATCGATGCCGCGATTGCCGCCAATGCAGCACTTGGACTTATGGAACCTACAGGATGTGGTATCGGAGGAGACCTTTTTGCCATTGTTTGGGACGGAAAGACAAAAAAACTATACGGCCTAAATGCCAGTGGTCGTTCACCCCAAAAACTCACCCTCGAATATTTTGAAAAAGAAGGCATGGAGAAAATTCCATCACACGGACCGCTGCCTGTTAGCGTACCCGGTGCGGTGGATGCCTGGTTTGAACTGCACCAAAAATTTGGTTCCAAACCCATGACAGAAATTCTGGCCCCGGCTATTGATTATGCTGAAAAGGGGTTTCCATTGACTGAACTCATCGCTTGGTACATGCAGCGAACCATACCTTTTTTTGAATCGAAGGGCTTTCCTAACATACAGGACACCTACAAATCACAAAATGGCGGAACGTTACCCAATGAGGGAGAAGTTTACAAAAATCCTTATTTGGCGAACACCTACAGGAAAATTGCTGAAGGTGGGCGCGATGCTTTTTATAAAGGTGATATCGCCAAAACCATAGGAAAGTTCATTAAGGAACAAGGTGGTTTTCTCTCGGCCAAGGACCTTGCTGCGCACAAATCGGAATGGGTGGAACCGGTATCCATCAATTACAGGGGGTATGATGTTTGGGAACTCCCTCCCAATGGTCAGGGCATAGCCGCCCTTCAAATGTTGCAAATATTAGAGGAATATGATTTTTCCAATATCGAATTCGGTAGTGCAGAACATCTACATCTATTTACTGAGGCCAAAAAGCTAGCCTTCGAGGATAGGGCCAAATACTATGCAGATATGGATTTCTTTGACGTTCCAGTTGAGCAATTGCTTTCAGAGGACTATGCGAAAAGTAGAAGTGAACAGATTGGGGAGCGAGCCGGAAAATATGCGGCGGGCGAAATCTCGGCCGGAGAAACTATTTACATGACGGTGGCGGACAACGAGGGCACTATGATATCTTTGATTCAAAGCAATTATCGTGGTATGGGTTCAGGTATGGCGCCTCCAAAATTGGGTTTCATGCTTCAAGACCGTGGTGAGCTGTTCAGCCTAAAACGCGGACAGGCCAACACCTTCGAACCCGGGAAGCGACCGTTTCACACGATTATTCCTGCTTTTGTCACCAAAGATGGTAAGCCCTATGTTAGTTTTGGGGTAATGGGCGGTGATTTTCAGCCTATGGGCCATACCCAAATCGTCATGAATCTTGTTGATTTTGGCATGAACCTGCAAGAGGCAGGTGATGCCCCTCGTTGGGACCATACCGGAGGAGCCAGTCCTATGGGTAGAACAACCGAAAATACAGGACTCATCCGAACGGAATCTGGTATCCCCTACTCCACCATTCGAGGATTGATGGACAAAGGCCACAGAATTGGAACTGCCCGGGGCATTTACGGCGGATATCAGGCCATTCTATGGGATGATGAGAACAAGGTGTACCATGGCGCTTCTGAGAGTCGTAAAGATGGACAGGCCGCAGGGTACTAAAAAAATATCTAACTACGATTTGAAAAGTGACTGTTTTTTGCAGTCACTTTTTTTTGGTTCAAGGCTCACTAGAGTTTCTTTCCGAAAAGCAGAAAATCCTGAGAACCGCGATTACTTAGGAAAAGGTCTTTTATACCGTCCCCATTGAAATCCACAAAATCGATATCAAAACCTCTCCCGTCGATACCTTCCGGGATAATTTTATCGCTTGCTTCGGTAAACTTTCCTTTGCCATCATTTAGGTAAATACTGAACGGTGTAAGACCTCCAAATCGTGCACCATTTGTATTTCCGGTCATAATATCAGCATCCCCATCACTATCAATATCTAAAAAGGCAACTCCAAAACAACGGTTATCATCGTTGGGTAAGTGGGTGTCCGTGATATCTGAGAAAAAACCTTTTCCATCATTGCGCAATAATCTGTTCTGCCGTACTGCATTTTCCACAAACGCTTGAACATTACCATACAAAATGTCCAAGTCGCCATCGCCATCAATATCAGCCACATCCACTTCCCTCGTTTCTTCCGGAGACGTCCTGTAAGCTAATCTATCTGAAGACTGGTCTTCAAAGAAACCTTTTCCGTCATTGACCAATATACGATTGGCATCCTCATTGCCTACCAGCACATCTATGTCGCCGTCATTATCGATATCGGCCACTGTTAGATCCTGGGTAACATCAATAAATGAACCGAATCGTGCCTTCGTTTCATCCTTAAAATATCCTTTTCCATTGTTAATCAATACATTGTTTTGACCGTTGTTTCCAATCATAACGTCAGGAGCACCATCACCATTGACATCAACCACGACCACCGAATTGGAGGTCCCCGTTACAGGAATTCTGCTCCCGCCATCCACGAAAGTCCCATCCCCGTTGTTCAGATACAGTTCGTTGGTTTTATCATCCTCACTCACGACAATGATATCCAGGTCTCCATCCAAATCAAAGTCAGCAATTCCAATATCTTCACTGTCGTGATCTACCTGTGGTATCCTTGAACTCTCATTAGTGAACATTCCCTTTCCATCATTAATGAGCAGAATGTTGGGTCTATGCTCATTTGCGATTACGATATCTAGGTCTCCATCTTGGTCCAAATCGGCTATTCCTGTATCCATGGATAGCTTTTGTAGGTCTTTATACGGTAAGTTTTTGAAGGTGACATCCTCATAAAAGGAAGTAGACCTACTTTGGTCACTTACAAAGTTTTGACTGTTGCCAACATGTAAAATACCAACTGTTACGCAAACCATTACTATTTTTTTCATCTTCTTTTCTTATAGGTATTCTATGCTAATTTAAAGTATTTAGAGCCTAATCTAAGAGGTAATTAAAACGATAAAGAAGACATCGAATCCAACAGTGCAGGTTGATGATGATGTCTAGGTTTCTGCTTGGACGGAAACACATCTTTGAAGTAAATGCAACTCAGTTGCATTTGTCGGCCTTTTCTTATACTTTTACCGCAGCAAAGAAGCACTTTCTACCTATGCTCTTTATGCTTAAATCCTAATTATTGAAAAGATAAAATGGCAATAGACAACAAATTACCTGTAACGGTTCTTAGTGGGTTTTTGGGAGCCGGAAAAACCACATTACTCAACCATATTTTACATAATAAAGAAGGTTTAAAAGTCGCCGTGATTGTGAATGACATGAGCGAAGTCAATGTAGATGCGGAATTGGTAAAGAGTGAAAATACGCTTTCCCGAACCGAAGAGAAGCTAGTGGAAATGAGCAACGGATGTATTTGCTGTACCCTTAGGGAAGATTTGATGGTTGAAGTGGAACGTCTGGCCAAGGAAAACCGGTTTGACTATCTACTCATTGAAAGCACAGGCATCAGCGAACCGGTGCCAGTTGCCCAGACCTTCTCCTTCGTGGATGAGGAGAACAATATTGACCTTTCCCGTTTCAGCTATGTCGACACTATGGTGACTGTAGTAGACGCCTTTAATTTTTTCAAGGATTTCGGCAGTCCTGAAACCTTGATGGACCGTGACCTCACCAATATAGAGGGTGATTACCGGACCATAGTAAATCTTCTCACGGACCAAATCGAGTTTGCCAATGTCATAGTGATGAATAAAACCGACTTGGTTTCAAAAGATTCCTTAAGTGTTTTACAAGCCGTAATCAAGAAACTGAACCCCACCGCTCAAATTATAGAATCTGAGTTTGGCAAAATTCACCCCAAGTCTATTCTCAATACGGGTCTTTTCGATTTTGAAGAAGCGGAACAAAGTGCTGGTTGGATAGAAGAACTTAATAAAGATGAACATACACCAGAAACAGAAGAGTACGGAATAAGTTCTTTTGTCTTTCGTAGCAAAAAACCTTTTGACCCTGAACGTTTTTGGCATTATGCACAGTCTAGTTTTCCTAGTACCGTCATTCGTAGCAAAGGATTGTTCTGGATGGCTTCACGCCCAGAACAAGCTTTGATTTGGGGTCAAGCGGGCGGTTCCTTACGGGCTGATAGCGCCGGGGTTTGGTGGAGCAGCATGCCGTTTCACAAACGAGCGCAGTACATGGCGTTTTTGGAAAATCAGGCGCAAATTGAATCGGGATGGGACAAGACCTTTGGCGATCGAAAGAATGAAATCGTGTTTATCGGTCAAGCTATGGACGAAGAACGTATGAGAGCAGACCTCGAAGCTTGTTTGTCAACAGATGAAGAACTTAATTCAAAAAAATGGATGCAAGGCTATGAAGATGATTGGCCTGTGGAGAGAGCTTATGCTCTGGAGTAAGCAATCAAAACTTTAGCTAAACCTGATATGAACCGCACTCGTTTTCTAGGAAACATTTTGGGCTTTGGTCTGCTTTCAACCTTCGGATGCAGAATGGATAGCAACACAAAATCCCC
>NZ_JANQIH010000308.1 GCF_028282265.1 Allomuricauda sp. | reverse complement strand
GCATACACAAAGCGCTTTACCTTGTGGTCCCTTGATGCTACCAACATGTTCAGGAAACCTGAAATGTTTACTTCATTGCTTGTTACAGGGTCCTTTATTGATCTTGGAACGGAACCCAATGCAGCTTGATGCAATACATAATCTTGCCCTTCACATGCTCCAAGGCAATCTTCAAGATTGCGAATATCCCCTTCTACCAGTGTAAAATTATCGTAGTCTAAAAAAGGCAAAATGTTTTCTTTTTTGCCAGTGGCGAAATTATCAAGGCAGGTGACCTCGTTTCCGTTTTCTAAAAGGGCTTCGCATAAGTTTGAACCTATAAAGCCTGCACCTCCTGTAACCAAGACCTTTGAGTCAGGTCCGAAATCCAAATGGGATATGTTCATTGTTAATGGTCTTAACGGCTGACAAAGATGGGTAAAAGTTTAAGATTACCCCTTGTTTTTATATTAACGTCATTTTATCATCGATAAAAAGAAACAAATGGCCATTTATTTCACAAACCATAAAACTTTTTATGCCATTCAATATATGCTTTCACCCCTTTTTCAATTGGAGTATTTGGGGAATAACCGTAATCTTTGATTAAGGGTCCGACATCGGCCCAAGTTCTCTCAACATCTCCCGCCTGCATTGGTAACAAATCCATTATTGCTTTTTTTCCAAGCTGTTTTTCGATTTCCAAAATGAAGTCCAAAAGTTTTACGGATTGATTATTGCCAATATTGTAAATTTTATACATTTCCTTACTTTCCCTTCGATGCTCGATACTTTCCAATAAGACCCTTACTACACCTTCTACAATATCATCGACATATGTAAAATCCCGTTCCATTTTACCGGAGTTAAATACCTTAATGGGTTTTTCCTTTAGAATGGCATCGGTGAATAAAAAAGTAGCCATATCGGGTCTTCCATAAGGTCCGTATACCGTGAAAAAACGAAGACCAGTAGTAGGTAATTTATAAAGATGACTGTAGGTATGAGCCATTAACTCATTACTCTTTTTTGTAGCGGCATAGAGACTAATAGGATGGTCTACATTATCACTGGTTTTAAAAGGGATACTTCTATTGTTGCCATATACACTTGAGCTGCTGGCGTATACCAAATGCTTTATCTTTTCTGATTTACAGCACTCCAAAAGATTGAAGAAACCAATAATGTTGTTATCGATGTAGGCCCGAGGGTTTTCTAAACTATAACGCACACCTGCCTGTGCTGCTAAATGACATACCGTATCGGGCTGGTGCTCTTTAAAAATACGATGTAGGCCTTCAAAATCGTGGATGTCTGTATTATAAAAAACGAAGGGAAAGCCATCAGAAGAAAACCCTTCTGTTTTCAACCCATAGTTGGATGCTGCTTTTTCCGAAATGCCCAATTCTTTGAGGCGAGAGTACTTTAATGCTGTGTCATAATAGTCATTAATGTTGTCTATACCAATCACTTCGTGTCCCTCAGAGACCAATCTACGGCAAGTGTGATACCCTATAAAACCAGCAGCTCCTGTTATTACTATTCGCATCTTCGTTGATGAAAAAACAAGTCAAGTTTAGGTAAACAATTAATTGGCTTCCCCGAGTCGGTAATATTCGAAACCTATTCGGTCCAACTTTTCTCGGTCTAAAATTCTCCTACCATCAAAAAGAAATGCAGGTTTCAGCATATTTGAAAAAATCACCTCCCATGGCAACTCCTTAAATTGATCCCATTCCGTCAGAACCGCGATAGCATGTGCTTCTTTGGTTATTTCAATGGGTTCCTTGCTTACAGTAACCAGGTTTCGGTTTTCTTCTTCCGAACGTGTATTTAAATAATCCAAATCGGCATATACCTGTTCTGGGCTTACTTGTGGGTCATAAACCACTATCTCAGCTTTCTCTTCCAAAAGCGTATCTGCTACATAAATTGCTGCAGATTCTCTGGTATCATTGGTGTCTTTTTTAAAGGACCAACCATAGAACACGATTTTTTTTCCAGAAATCGTATTGTACATGGTATTGATAATATTTTCTGCGAAACGCCTTTTTTGATAATCGTTCATCAATATTACTTGCTCCCAATAATCTGCAACTTCGGTAAGACCATACGATTTCGAAATATAGACTAGATTAAGGATATCTTTCTGGAAACAAGACCCCCCAAAGCCAACAGATGCCTTTAAAAACTTGGGGCCTATCCTTGAATCCAATCCGATGGCATTGGCCACTTCATCTACATTCGCGTCTGTTTTTTCACAGAGGGCAGAAATAGAATTGATTGAAGAGATTCTTTGAGCCAAAAAGGCGTTGGCCACAAGTTTGGAAAGTTCGGAGGACCAAATATTGGTTTGGATGATCTTTTCTTTCGGTAACCAATGTTCATAGACCCAGCTAAGAATATCTTTGGCTTTTTGACCAGATGGTGTTTCGTCACCTCCAATCAATACTCTATCAGCGTTTTTAAGATCCTCAATAGCCGTTCCTTCGGCCAAGAATTCGGGATTGGATAAAATCTCGAACTTGACCTCATTTCCGGTATTATGCAAAATACTTTTAATTGTAGCAGCTGTGCGAACTGGTAATGTCGATTTTTCGACTACTATTTTATCGTTTTTGGCTACTCGAGATATAGTTCGTGCACAAAGTTCTATATATTTAAGGTCAGAGGCTTGTCCCTTTCCTTTACCATAGGTTTTTGTTGGAGTGTTTACTGAAATGAATATCATTTCAGCTTCGTTTATCGCAGTATCGACATCGGACGAAAAGAAAAGATTTTTATTTCTCGTTTGCTGGATGATTTCCTTTAGACCGGGTTCATATACCGGAAGATTGTCTAAATTTTCATCGTTCCAAGCGTCAATTCGTTTTTGATTTATATCGACCACAGTGATTTCCAGCTTTGGACATTTTAAGGCCATAACCGCCATGGTTGGCCCCCCAACGTACCCTGCACCGATACAACAAATTTTCTTTAAGTACATGCTCTTTCAAAATTTTGAGCAAAAGTCGTAAAAAAAACCGCTCTTTCTTGCATACACGAGAATATTGGATTCTTTGTTGTTGGGAATTAAACCAAAAGAAGTATGATTTCAACGTATTTGTGGCCTGTAAAAAAGGCAAAGTAGGATTTAATCGAAATTATTGTGTGCTTATAGATTTTTCATAAACAAGGCCGTAATCCCATTATCTTTGTCCAACAACACAAAAGAATAGCCATTTTGAAAAGAATTTTAATTACAGGAGCGGCCGGATTTCTTGGCTCTCATTTATGCGATCGCTTTGTGAACGAAGGTTTTGATGTAATCGGTATGGACAACTTGATTACCGGAGACCTCAAGAATATCGAACACCTTTTTAAGCTTAAGAATTTCGAGTTTCATCATTATGATGTGACGAAATTTGTTTTTGTACCAGGACGGTTGGACTACATACTGCATTTCGCATCACCTGCCAGCCCTATTGATTATTTAAAAATTCCCATTCAAACTCTTAAGGTAGGTGCTTTGGGGACCCATAATCTCCTTGGGCTTGCAAAAGAGAAAAACTCCAGAATTCTTATTGCCTCAACTTCTGAGATTTATGGTGACCCTTTGGTTCATCCCCAAACGGAAGAATACTATGGCAATGTAAGTACTATAGGTCCACGGGGGGTTTATGACGAAGCTAAGCGCTTTATGGAATCCATCACCATGGCCTACCATCGTTTTCATGGTGTAGAAACCCGCATTGTTCGAATTTTCAACACCTATGGACCACGAATGAGATTAAATGATGGTCGTGTGATTCCAGCTTTTATAGGACAATCCTTGAGGGGAGAAGATCTAACCGTTTTTGGAAATGGCGAACAAACAAGGTCTTTCTGTTATGTCGACGAT
>NZ_JANQIH010000284.1 GCF_028282265.1 Allomuricauda sp. | reverse complement strand
AAATATGGCCCGGGTATTGCGTAAGGATCCTTCCAAAACCCGGGCCATATTTACGGTCTGGCCTTCCAAGTCATCTCCCTCAGAAATGTTGAGCAGTTCATGGACCTTAAGAAGCTCATCGGACCGGAATTTCTTTTTCAAATCCGCTTCCTCCATGCCGAAAATCTTATGGAGTTTTCCCATGGTAGGAATCAACTTGGCAATGCGGTCTGCATCGTTCAATGGCAAATCGAGTACGCGGGCCGTATCACGAATAGACGACTTGGCTGCCATGGTTCCATAAGTGATGATTTGTGCTACCTGATTGGCACCATACTTATTGATTACATAATCCATCACTTTTCCCCTGCCTTCGTCATCAAAGTCAATATCGATATCGGGCATCGATACCCTATCTGGATTTAAAAAACGCTCAAAAAGGAGGTCATATTTCAAGGGATCGATGTTTGTAATCCCCAAACAGTAGGCTACCACCGAGCCAGCTGCGGAACCTCTTCCTGGGCCTACAGACACCCCCATATTTCTTGCTTCCCTAATAAAGTCTTCAACAATTAAAAAGTATCCTGGATAACCGGAGTTTTCAATGGTCTTTAATTCAAAATCAATACGTTCTTGAATCTCGCTGGTCACCTCGCCATAACGCTTTTTGGCACCTTCATAGGTAATATGTCGCAGATAGGCATTTTCTCCACGCTTGCCTCCATCCAGAGCATCTTCTTCTACAATAAATGTATCTGGAATATCAAATTTTGGAAGAAGTACATCCCTCGCTAAATCATAGGGTTCTATCTTGTCAATGATTTCCTGAATATTAAGGATGGCTTCGGGCAAATCCTTGAAAAGCTCCTTCATGTCCTCTGAGGACTTGAAATAATATTCCTGATTGGGAAGGCCATAGCGATATCCCCGTCCTCTACCAATTGGAGTGGATTGTTTTTCACCGTCTTTTACGCATAAAAGAATATCGTGGGCTTCCGCGTCTTTTTGGTCGCAGTAATATGTATTGTTGGTAGCTATCGTTTTTACCTGATGCTTTTGGGCCAACTGCAGCAAAACTTGGTTCACACGATCTTCATCTTCTTGTCCGTGTCGCATGATTTCGATGTACAGATCATCCTCGAACTGTGTTTTCCACCAGAGCAGGGCATCCTCTGCCTGTTTTTCACCAACATTTAGAATTTTATTAGGTACCTCGCCATACAGATTTCCAGTCAAGGCAATAACATCCTCTTTGTACTGTTCGATTATCTTCCGGTCTATACGAGGCACATAATAGAAACCATCGGTATAGGCAATGGAAGACATTTTGGAGAGGTTGAGGTACCCGTTTTTGTTCTTGGCTAGCAACACGATTTGATACCCATAATCTTTGACATTTTTGTTGGTATGATCATCGCAAACGTAGAACTCGCAACCAACGATGGGTATGATTTCTTTTTTTTCGGCTTTTTCACCCTGCTCTTCCAATTTTTTATTCTCTTCCCGTACATTTTTGTTATGGGACATGACCTCTTTTACAAAGTGAAAAGCGCCCATCATATTGGCATGATCGGTCAAGGCAACAGCAGGCATTCCATCTTTTGCAGTGACTTTAACCAAATCCTTAATATTGATGGTAGACTGTAGAACGGAAAACTGTGAGTGGTTATGTAAATGGGCGAAAGGAGCATCGACCAAACTTTCCACGTTACTGTGGATTTCCTCTTCGGAAATGTCCCCAGTGGCTGCCTCCCATAGCGCATCGGCAATTTCTTTTGAGGCCCTTTTGAGGTTGATATGCTTTAGGCCAATTAATTCGATTTCTTTGGGATTGGCCTCGGAAAAATGCTCAAAGTAATCGGGTTGCACATCAAGTTCCTTGATGGAGTAATGCTTTTTACGTACGAGTTCTAAAAAGCATCGCGTTGTAGCCTCAACATCTGCCATAGCGTTGTGCGCTTCAGCAAAGGATTCCCCAAATAAAAACTCGTGGAGTTCGGTAAGGGTAGGGAGCTTAAACTTTCCTCCACGGCCGCCTGGAATCTTACAGAGTTCTGCCGTGGCCTCCGTACAGGTATCCAGGACCGGTCGTGAAGTCAGGTCATTCTCCACATCCATTCGATGGAATTCACACCCCATGATGTTAATGTCGAAATCCACATTTTGACCCACTACAAACTTTGCTTTGGATAGCGCTTGCTTAAACTCATCTAGCACAGCTTGAAGTGAGGTTCCCTCTTGCTCTGCCAATGCGGTGGAAATACCATGTACTTGTTCTGATTCGTAAGGAATATTGAAACCGTCGGGGCGCACAAGAAAATCCTTATGTTCTACCAAATTTCCCATTTCATCATGGAGTTGCCAAGCAATCTGGACACATCGGGGCCAGTTGTCGGTATCGGTAATGGGTGCATCCCATCGCTTGGGAAGTCCGGTAGTTTCTGTATCAAAAATTAGGTACATAGGTGCTTATGCTGAAAAAAGAATCAATGAATAAAAGTAGAAAAGATGAAAGGAAAGATAAAAAAGAGTTTTGAAGATTTATCAACCGATAAAAACTGTTTGATTTTTGAATATGAGGGAATTTGACTACATTTAAAACAAATAAAATCTTTCAAAATGAAGAAAAAATCTCTCAAAAAATTCAAACTTGAAAAAAATGTTATCTCTAAACTACAGCTATCTCAAATCAAAGGTGGGGAACCTCTTATTCCGAGACACAAGCTTTCTACTCCGGGATACCCCTGCATATAAATAGCAGTTTGTCCTTAAAGTTGTTAAATGTCCGTGCAATTACACGGGCTTTTTTTATGAGATTAGATGACCCAGATTAGCAAATTAACCGAACCAATGGCAATCAAATTTAAAGATTTATTAACCGGGAAATCTGGTCAGACTTCAAAAACCAAATTACCCATTAAGAGCTTTCTTGGATTTACTTTCCAGAGGTTTTGCGCAGTACATCGAATCACATGAGATGTTTGGGTTAAATGGAGATTCCTTTAGACATAGCTAAAGTAAGTCCGGATTTGTCCCTACTTTTTTTATCATCAACTCAAGGATAATGCTTATATTAACTGTAAGAATTTACTATCGAAATAAATCAGTAATTCCGTGAAAGAAAAACTGGAGCCCCATATAAGACAACTTGCCCAATTGGTGCAAGCGCAATACCATGAGTTGGAAAGTATTGGTACGCTGGGGGGTCAGGCTGGTGCGGCCCTTTTTCAATTTTATTGTGCTGAATATTTTAATGAAGATAGCTATTCCGATGCTGGTGTTGAGATAATTGGCAGCTGTATTGATATTATCAACAATGGCTATTCCTTTCCTAGTTATTGTAACGGCATTGCTGGTTTTGGTTGGGCTCTTCAGCATTTGGTGGACCAAAATTTTATTGAGTTGGATTTGAATGAGCTGTTGACACCCTTTGATGGGTATTTTTTGAGGCAAATGGAATTTGAATTCAAAGACAAACATTACGATTTGCTACATGGGGCATTGGGATACGGGTTTTACTTTTTAAAGCGCTTTTCTAGTCCAAATATTTCTGAACAGGAAAAAAATAGATATGAAGCCTATTTAGAACAAGTGTTGGACAGTTTGGAGAAAATGGCAATCAACGAGGGGGACGGATTAAAATGGGAATCGGTTTTAGACATTAGAAGGGGAAACAAAGGGATCAACCTTAGTCTGTCACACGGCATGAGCAGTGTCATCTATTTGGTATCAAAACTGCATGCGACCGGATTTTCCAAGACAAGGACAGAAAAACTGCTTACCGGTGCTTTAAAGTACATCGAACGTTTTGAGAATAAAGAAGAACAGGGGATTTCATTATATCCCAGTTGGGTAGAAACGAGTAAGACTTTAGAATACAAGAGCCGCTTGGCATGGTGCTATGGGGATATTGGAATTGGAAAATCTTGGGGATGGGCAGGCCATCTTCTTAACAATCAGGAAATGCTTGATAAGGCCCAGTATATTTTAGCCCAAGCTAGCAAAAGAAGGCTTCCCGAGGAAACGATGGTTGTAGATTCGGGATACTGTCATGGCTCTTTCGGTAATGCCCACTTATTTCGTCAGTTTGGGCAACAATATGACAATAGTCTTTTTCATGAGGCTGCTAAATTTTGGATAGATGATGGTTTGGCGCGTTATACGGGAAATCTCGAGGAACCATTCCAACAGTTGGACGGTAGGGACCATACATGGCGGTTTGAGCTAAATCTTTTGGAAGGAATCTCGGGTATAGGTTTGGTCATGATAGATTTCCTATCCCCTAAACAAAACACCTGGGATGAATGTTTAATGCTCCGTTAGAATTATGAATAAAACACAACTTCCTTACACAGCTTTCGATAATTTCGTTTTACGGACTCCGTTGTTTCCTTTTCAATTTTATCTGCAATTGACATCGGACCAAGAAATCGGGGATGACTCTTTTAAAAACCTCTTCACAAACGACATCGTTCAGGAAGCTATTTTTTTGGCTTCACCTACTTTGTTTTTTGAACTGGAGAAATGGATAAAAGGCGATTTAGAAGCAAAGAAAGAAGAGAAGGTAAAGCTTTCCTTCTTAAAATATCTCTCGCGAATGAGTTCGCGCTGTACCCCATTTGGACTTTTCGCGGGTTGCACGCTCGGTACCTTTGCAGAAAAAACCGATCTATTTCTTAAACCTAATGGCAAACATGAAAGGTTTACACGACCTGACATGAATTACTTGGTTGCGTTATCTCAAGATTTAGCAAAGCGGGAACATATTAAACGGCAACTGACTTACTATCCGAACTCAGGTCTCTACAGTTCAGGAAACCAATTGCGTTATATAGAATATTTTTATGTGGATAGCAGGAGGCAGCATCATATTGTGGAAATTGATAATTCCCCATATCTTCAAAAGGTTTTGAAAAGTGCAGCCAAGGGTGCGTCCCTACAAGAATTGTGCAATGTACTTGTAGATAAAACCGTGTCTGTTGAAGAAGCTTATGCCTTTTTGGATGAGCTCTTGGAAAGCCAAGTATTGACCAGCGCTTTGGAACCCTCTGTAAGTGGGCCTCCTTTTGTAAATCAAATGATAAAGGTATTGAGGCATCTCGATTCTTGCCAAGAGGAGATTCGTTTCTTGGAACAAGTGGCGGAACGGTTCAATGCTATGGACAAACAATTGGGAAACAAACCCGAGCAGTATTTACAATTAAGTTCTTTTTTAAAGGAGCAGGCCACCACTTTTGAGCTTAAATTTTTGTTCCAGACTGATTTGGAGCTTAGTATGGAAGCCTGCCAACTATCAAAAGAGCATCTTTCCCAGATAAAAAGAGCTTTAATCTTGTTCAATAGAATTAACCAAGCACCGTCAGAGAGTAACCTCGACCGATTTAAAGATGCCTTTTTTGAACGGTATGAAGAGCGTGAAATGCCCCTTAGTCATGTTCTGGATATTGAAACCGGAATTGGGTATCTTCAAAATACAGGAAGTGGAGATATTAATCCCTTGGTTGATGATTTGGTATTGCCATTTTCGGAAGATCCCTATGGTAATAGGGAATTGAAGACGAATAAATTTTATGCTCACTTATTGGAAAAACTGATGGAAGCCCAAAAGGGTCAAATGAAGGTCATTAGAATAAAGGATGCCGATTTTCAGGATTTTCCACTTGAGTGGGATGATTTGCCGGATACTTTATCAACCATGATTGAATTGGTAACTCAGAAGGGTACAACCAAAATCCGGATATCAGGTTTTGGGGGGTCGTCAGCTGCCAATCTTTTGGGTAGATTTTGTCATGAACAGAGTAAAATCACACCTTTCACCAAAAGTATTGTTGATAAGGAACAACGTATGCAACCGGAAAGAATTTTAGCCGAAATTGTCCATCTGCCGGAGGCTCGTGTTGGTAATATTTTAATGCGTCCCAACTTCAGGGACTACGAGATTCCGTATTTGGCCCAATCCATAGTGCCGGTTGAAAAGCAAATCCCCTTGGAAGACCTGTATATTTCGGTGCGGAACAACCGTATTTTTCTTCGCTCCGAAAAACATAACAAGGAGATAGTCCCCAGATTGACGAACGCTCATAATTACTCTATGAACGCGTTGCCCATATATCAGTTTTTATGTGACCTACAGACCCAAGGGCTTAGAGGGGGTGTCGGCTTTAATTTTGGACCTCTTGATCCCTTTTTTGATTTTTTTCCAAGAGTGGAATTTGCTGACTGCATTCTACAGGAAGCCAAATGGCGAATAAAGAAAGAAGAAATAGAGGGTTTGATACGATCAAAAAATCAAAAAGAGGAATTGAATGGGCAGGTACAATTATTCATTGAAAACAAGGCCATTCCGCAATATGTAATGCTGAGTGACGGGGACAACGAACTACTGATTAACTTCAAAAACCTCACCTCGGTTGAAATGCTTTTGAATTCTGTCAAAAACCGGGAAGAATTCATCCTTAAGGAATTTTTGCACTATGAAGACAGTGTGGTAACATCTGAAAAGGGACATTTTGCAAATCAAGTTGTGGTTTCATTCTATAATCAAGGAAAGATGCAAAGTGTATCTAGTTCCCAAAAAGAGCTTATGCCCATGCCAAAGCGTAGTTTTATTATCGGTAGTGAATGGCTCTATTACAAGATTTACACAGGACCGAAAACCTCAGATACCATATTAAGTACGGTTATGCTGCCACTTGTCCAGCATTTTAAGGCTCAAAAATGGATTGACAAATGGTTTTTTATCCGTTACGCCGATCCTAAACATCATTTGAGGGTACGTTTTTTGATTAGGGATAAGAATGCTACAGGCGAAATTGTAGAGAAGCTTTTTGAAGGTTTACGTCCTTTGTTTGATGAGGATATTATCTGGAAGGTTCAAATAGATACGTACCATCGTGAACTAGAGCGTTATGGCGAAAACACCATGGAATTATCAGAATCGCTTTTTTATTATGATAGTGAGGCCACTACCAAATTTTTGGATTTGATTGAAGGAGACGAAGGAGAGCAACTACGCTGGCTATTTGGTCTAAGGGCAACCGATAATCTTCTGACCGCTTTTGAATATTCATTAGAGGATAAAATGCAGCTAATGGAAGGACTTAAAATCGGTTTCGGAAGGGAATTCAATATGTCCCGACCCCTAAAGAAGCAACTGGACGATAAATTCAGAAAAGAAAGGGAAGGCATAGAAAGTTTTATGGCCTTTACCTTAGAAGATGAGCCAGAGTACGGCCCCATTCTGGAAATATTAGAAGAGGCCAACTCAAGAATAGGACCCATTGCGTATACTATTCTGGAGATGGTAAAAGAGGGAGCACTGCAGCGGACCATCGATAGTCTTATGGGCAGTTACATTCATATGTTGATGAATCGATTGTTTAAATCCAAAAACAGGTTGAATGAAATGGTATGTTATGATTTTCTGTTTCGTTATTATAAGTCCTTACTGGCAAAAGAAAAAGTACTGAAAACGCTTTGAACTATATACCCACCTTTAGGAAGTAATGGGAGAAGTGGAAAGATCTAAACTTAACATAACCCATTTTTCGGGCACGGACTAGCGATTAAATTTCGTAATTAAGGTAGCCAACTCGGCCTTATTCCTTATTGAAACATTGATTTTGTGGCCGTTTTTCATCACAATGGTTTCCCTTTTGTTTATCGACTGTATGTTTTTAGTATTTAGCAAACAAAAACGATTGACACGAAAAAAACCTTTTTCCGAAAAAAGTGTTGCATAATATTTTAAGGAATGTGAGGCGAGTTTTTTAGTGCCGTCCAAAAAATAAAACTGGGCAAAATTCGCCTCAGATTTACAATACACGACCTCTGTGAGGTCTATGGAAACGTAATCGCTTCCAACATGTAAAAGAAATTTAGATTGGACTTGGGTAAAGTGGGCCTTTAAAAAGTCAAACCGATAATGATCAAAAACCCCTTTTGATTTAACCACATAGGCATGAATTACCTCATTAAACCTTTGCTCATCAAAGGGTTTGGAGAGATAATAAAAGGCATAGTATTCAAAAGCTTTTTTGATATACTCTTCATGTCCTGTAATAAAGATTACTTGAAATTGCCTGTCCTCAAATCTATCTAGAACATCAAAGGCATTACCATCGCCTAATTCAATATCCATAAGAACCAGTTCCGGAGAAACTGTTTTTAACTTTGACAACGCTTCCTTCACGTTTGATGCCGTTCCTTCCAAATTTAGATTTGGATTAAGGTCGACCAGCTTTTTTAAAAATTTTAAGGCTTTGGGATTATCCTCTACAACAAGGGTATTTATTATATGTTGCATAAAACTTTTACTACATTTATTTAATGTTAAGTTACGGAAGGTTTCGGATAAAACTTACAGCTTGCCTATTAATTGTAGTAGCCAGCTGGTTGACGGCTCAAGAAAAAACATACACTCAGATTGAAGTCGATTCTTTTGTTGAAAATCATTTGAGTCTTGACAACCTAGACACCTTCAAATCAATATTAAGTTCGAATCCCAAGCTTTATGGTTGGACCAAATACTATTCTTCGTTAGGGTATCGCTATTTTCTTAACAAGAAAAATGATTCCGCGGAATTTTATTTAAAAAAGGCGATAGAGAATTATGAAAAATCCAAGGTAAAACACACTCTGGATGAGGAAAGCCTAGTGCAGACCTTCTTCGCAATGGGGTTGATTTATCGAGCTAAAAAGAAGTACAAGAACTCTATTGAATACTTGGTTAAATCTTTGGATGTGGAGAAAAAGCATCCTTACAAATATCGATCATACATTCTTGCGTATATCGCCGGCAACCACCTTTCTTTAGGTAATGAAAAAAGAGCGCTTACCTACTATCAAAAAACCTTAAAGGACAGTATTTATTCTGCTATACCACAGGCCAATGTAGTTAACCTTACACGCTTGGGCGTGCTCTACACCAAAAACTACCTAGATAACAAGGATTCGGCTTACTACTATCTTAAAGAAGCTGAAAAAAGCAGTTATGCCAAAGGTTATACCGACAATTTACCATTCATTTATTCCAATTTGGGTGGAGTTTTTAAGGGAAACAACCTGGATTCCACCTTATTTTATTTTAGAAAATCAAAGGAATTGTATGAGAGCTACCAAATTATTGAAAACATATCTCCCACTAATCCAGATCTAGAAATTCTGGTGAACAACAGTTATATCGATTTATGGGAACGAAACTACAATACAGCCATAAAAAATCTGGATTTTGCCATTGATAAACTAAAATACAGCATGGCGAACAAGAATGACAGGGATATCTTAATGGATGCCTATGATTATCTTATTATGGCATACGAGCAAAATGACAACCATGAAAAAGCAAACAAATATTTAAAAGAAAAAGAGGTTTATTCCCAAAAGTTTCATGAGCAGGAACTTGCTGCGGAACTAGAGAAGATATCGGTGGCATATGAAACCAAAGAGAAAGAAGAGCGTATAAGTAAATTGGAAGTGGAAAACCAAAATAAGGAGCTAAAGGTGTCACAGCAAAAAGCCCAGCTTATTTTTGGGGCCCTTATCGTTGCTATTCTGTTTGTTACCATGTTTTTGTTCTTTAGACAAAGGGTTATTGGGGAAAAACTTAAGAAAATAGCTCTGGAACAGCGCTTGCTGCGGTCTCAAATGAATCCTCATTTCATGTTCAATGTTTTGCAAAGCATTTCGGCCATAATTGATAGTTCACCTAAAAAGGCACAAAGGTTAATAACGGAATTCGGAGGTCTTTTAAGGTTAAGCTTGGAAAACTCACGTGAGGATTTTGTGGAAATGGACCACGAATTGGAAGCTTTGCGAAAATATCTTGAGGTATATGCGAATACGGTAACCCCTTTCGATTATAGAATTGAGATTGCTCCTGAGTTGAATCCAAACCAGATTATGATACCTCCAATGCTGATACAGCCTTTGGTTGAAAATGCCATAAAACATGGAGTGGAAAAAAATAATGGGGGAGGCGAGATAGAAGTTCGGTTGTCACTTTCTAAAAGAAAACTGTTTATCCGCTGTCAAGTTGAGGATAATGGCAATGGATTTAAAACAAGTCTATCAGCATCAAAAAAGTCGTTGGCTTTGGATATCTTAAAAGAGCGCTTAGAAAAGTATACCAAACTTAAAGAAGACGAATTGTTCCAGATAAAAAACCCGGGAAACATCAATTCAGAAAACACAGTAATACAGATACTTATCCCCACAAAATTTGCTTGATTTTTTTTCAAACCAGTTTTTTCATCGCTTATAATTTTATAGACTATGTTTATCAATTGAGGGTTCAAAAAGAGTATTATTCTCTTTAAATTGTAAGTGAACTCTTAAAACTACTGTAATGAAAAAAAACAAAAAAATCGGTCTTACCTTGAACAAAAAAACAATTTCGACCATTACTGCAAACCAGCTTTCGGGTGGAAGTTCTAGTGGCAGTTATGGAGGCTCCTGTGCTTGCGGCAGCGGTGGCGGTAGTGATGCATCATATTGCTGTAACATGAAGTAATGAATGTATTACGAGAAGCCGCCACACGGCAGCTTCTCGTAATGCATTGGACCATTGACAGAGTAGGTAGTACTACGTTGTACTTTTTGATAATCATCTTTGCAAGGCCCCACACGCTACTTGTCTGAATAGGATTTCTTGTCCAGACCAGGTTCTTAAGTACTCCTGTTAATCAATTGGGGTAGGATTACTTTGCTTAAAAAACAATTTCATTTTTAAATCCAGTTTATGTACCTCTGGATTGTTGTTATGCTAAACTTCCATGTTTTTTATTGGCGTAAGAGTATTTCTGGTATTGACGAAAACTCAAAAGAAGAATTGTAAAAATCTGTTTTAATTAATCAATAAGTTATACAAAATGAAAAAAAACAAGAAAATCGGGCTGGGGTTGAACAAAAAAGTGATTTCCACATTGCATAGTTCTCAGGTAATCGGGGGAACTAGCAATTACACAATCAGTTGCCATGCGGCCTGCGCAAGTGCTGGTGGGGGCGGTGGAGGTTCTGCTGCTACCCATAATCCAAAGTGTACCATTAACATGAAGTAAGAGAATACAGGTCTATCTTTAAAAACTACCGAAAGGCAGTTTTTTTATGTGTTGACTTATCTACGCAATACCTAGGATTTGCCATACTTTTAGATCTATCATTTTACAAACCCTTTACATTTTTTGATTAAATCACAGTAAATATCTATTTCTTGTAAATATATTTTAATATTAATATAATAAAGTTCAATGGTTAATAATTTATTAACACATACTTTGGAAGATTTTATCTATACTATATTGTAAGAAAATTATTAATATTCAAATCTTACAAAATGAAAAAAAGTAAAAAAATTGGACTGTCCTTACAAAAGCAAACGATTTCAAAATTTTTCCATAATCAAATTGTCGGAGGAACCAGAGGTCCTGGAACCACTTCATGTCTTTCGTGTGGTTGCGAGGTATATGAACCAGGTGAGTCGAAAAAATGTAAGTAAATCATTGACCTTTTAAATACTTTAAAATGAAAAAAGGAAAAAAAATCGGTCTCTTTTTAAACAAGAAAGTAATTTCAAATTTGGAATCGAAGAAGCTTATAGGAGGAAACGGCTCATATCAAAGTTGTGACGGAGACAGTGATCCTGCTAATATGAACAAGCCCACCCAATGTCATTGTTATTAATCAGTAATGTCAACTCATATTTGACTAATAGCTGAAAAAGAAATCGGGGACTTGGTTTGATAAAAACGATTTCAAAGATTTTGGAAAACCGTCGAATAGACGGTTTTTTTATGACCTATCGAATACTTTTCGCAATTCATAGAAAATGCGTTGTATTACACTTAATTCTTCCACCACTATTTCCGCTGTACCCTGCATTTCTTGTTTGAAGTCGATTTCTTTGTCAAAAGACGTGGTCAAGCCCTTAATGTCAATATAAACGGTGTACAGAGTCTGTTCCCCCTGTTTGGGTACTTCAGAAATACTTATGATTTCACCTGTTAAACTACCCCACTCTTCAAAAGGATAATTGTCTAACTTAACTACTACTTTTTGGCCAGTTTTGACCTTTCCCGAATTCCTCACAGGCAATGTAACTCGACCGATGATACCTTTGGTTTCTTTGGGGACTACGGTGAATAATACTTCCCCAATTTCTATATTCTGATACTGGTCCCAAATATCAAACACCGTTACAACGCCGTCAATAGGACTAGTGATTAAATACTGTTGTTCCCAAGAATCCAATGCGGTAGACAAATTCTGCTCCGCATTTCCCAGTTCTCTGCTATAAGTGTTTTCAAATTCAGTTCCCTGTATATTGGCTTTGGTCAATAAATTGTTGAAATTGGCAATGGCAATCTGTGTATTGGAAATATTGGTCAAAAATCCTTCATATTGCTGTTGGTCGGCTAAATAAGCCCTCGAAGCCTCTTCATATTCCGCTTTGGAAATCACCCCTTTATCAAAAAGTTCCTTGTTCCTTTCGAAATTGTTTTTGGACAGGGCTAAATCTTGTTCAAACAATTTTAATTGTCTTCTTTGATTATATAAAAACTGCCGTTGCTCACGGAGCTGTTTTCCTATTAGGGCAGATTCCTTGCTATTAGGTTCAAGTGTATTGTACAATATGAAATTCTGATAAGCGGTAAGAAAGTTTCCATAAGCCATCTGCATTTCACCGAGGTTGAGAGTAGAAGGGAACGCTTCTTTTAAGGTGTCCAAGTCTTGGAAAGCTTCATGGTGACCATCCAAAAGTCTTTTTAAGTAAAGTACATCTTCGAAACTAGCGGTATTTTCAATTTCTGCCAAAACATGTCCTTCGCTTACCAATTGATTTGCATCGACCAAGACTTTTGTCAACCTTCCTGAAGCTCTAGCCTTCAAATAAACCGGAGGATTTTTGCTGGTTATTACAATATTGGCCGGAATGATGTCATTATAACTTATTACAGCGGACCCAATCAACAGCATAAGCACAATGGCGAAAATCAATGAGATGCCCCACCGTATCATCCAACCAGGGGTCTTGCCCAAAACTTCCTTTACTTGGTCTGAGCGCACATCCAATGCATTGATGTCAAGTTTTTTAGATTTGTTTTCCTTCATTTTATTGGCCAAGTTCCAATTGGTTTTTTACCAAAGAATAATATAGTCCCTTCTTTGAGGTGAGTTCTCTATGATTTCCGCGCTCAACTATTTTCCCATCGTCCAAAACTATAATTTGATCTGCATTTTTCACGGTACTCAAACGGTGGGCGACAACTACTACGGTTTTTCCTTTGTAAAAGGATTCTAATTTTTCCATGATGTCTTTCTCGTTATTTGCGTCCAAGGCACTGGTTGCCTCATCAAAGAAAATGTAGTTGGGATTTTTGTATACGGCTCTAGCAATTAAGATACGCTGTTTTTGACCTCCACTTATGTTTACTCCCGAACCCCCAATCTTTGTATTGAATCCTGATGGAAGCCGTTCAATGAATTCCGATATGTTTGCTACATCTACGGCATGTAAAAGTCTTTTGCGGTCAATAACACCCTCAGAATCAGATTCAGTAATGTTTCTTGCAATGGTATCTCCAAACAAAAAACCATCTTGCATAACCGACCCACAGTTTCTTCGCCAGAAAGTGGTGCCCAGATTTTTGAGATTTGTATTTCCCACTTTTATTGTTCCCGAGGTAGGATCGTAGAACTTCAACAATAGTTTTATGAGCGTAGTTTTGCCACTTCCGCTTGCCCCGACTATTGCCGTGATTTTACCTTGGGGAATTTCAAAAGAGATATTGTCCAATACTTTTGGAGAGCTTTTACCACCATACCGGAACGTTAATTTGCTCAAAAAGACACTACGATTTTCAGGTAGCTCTTTGATTGGTTCCAAACTTTCATCTTCCTCATCATCCTTTCCGTGTATTTCGGCAAGTCTTTCCAAACTTATTTTGGCGTCCTGTCCCGTTTGGATGAAAGTGATAAAATTGTTGATAGGTAGGTTCAACTGTCCGATAATATACTGTACCGAAAGCATCATACCCAAGGTGAGATTTCCATCGATGACTGCTTTGGCAGCTACAAACGTGATTAAGATGTTCTTTAGTTCATTGAAAAATCGTCCACCTACATTTTGGGTTTGGGTCAAAGCCAAACTTTTTATGGATACTTTGAAGAGTTTCACTTGTATAGCCTCCCATTCCCAGCGCCTGCGTCTCTCAGAGCCATTAAGTTTGATCTCTTGCATCCCAGAAATCAATTGGTATATACTGCTCTGGTTGTCCGCCGCTTGATCGAATCTTTTATAATCCAGTTCCGCACGTTTTTTTAAGAATAGGACCGTCCATCCAATATAAATAATTGAACCAATAAAAAAAATGCCAAAAATGGTCCAATCATAATAGGCCAATACCACTCCAAACACCAAGATGTTGAATGCAGAAAAGATGGTGTCCAATGTTGTTCCCGATAGGAACTGTTGTATTCTTTCGTGATCATATATGCGCTGGATGATGTCCCCGGTATTCTTCGAATCAAAGAATGCAATGGGCAAGCGCATTAACTTTATAAGAAAATCTGATAGAAGGTTTATATTGATGCGACTCGTTATATGCAAAAGAATCCAGCTTCGAATCACTTCCACCGAGGTCTGTGATACAAATAGGGTAAGTTGGGCGATGAGAATCAAATAAATAAAATTGATATTCTGATAATTGATTCCATAATCAACAATGGATTGGGTCAAAAAGGGAAATATGAGTTGCAGAACACTGCCCACAAAAAGTCCCAAAAAAAGCTGAGTGATGTATTTTGTGTAGGGCTTAAAATACCAGGAAAGAAATTTAAACCCATATTTTTTGGTCTCTTCTTCCCCGTATTCATAAAACTTTGGTGTCGTTTCAAAAAGCAATAAATACCCTTCGGAACTATCGTCCGACCCTTTGCCGATCCACCCTTCGATAAATTCTTTTTTGGAATAATCGACAAGACCGTGTGCCGGGTCGGCGACAAACACCCGGTCTTTTAAAATCTTATAGACTACGACAAAATGTCGTTGTCGCCAGTGTGCTATACAAGGAAGCGGAACCTCATCTCGGAGCGTTTTGAAATCGATATTTACGGCCAAGGTATGAAAGCCTATACTCTCTGCAGCTTCTGCTATTCCACCTATTGAAACCCCAGCTCGGGTTATGCTGGATTTTTTTCTCAAAAAATCCACAGAATACGACCGTCCGTAATACTTTGAGATCATTCGTAGACATGTAGGACCACAGTCCATTTGGTCAAGCTGTCTAAAAAAAGGAAATGACCCTACACGAAACATAATGAAAAATACGATTTGGAAAGTATAATATTACATTAAATACAGAATTTTTCCTTTTAATTTAACAGTATTATTTGAATATAATACTCGTTTTATCGTACTTTTTCTGCTTAAAAGCAATTCCATTTCTGGTTTTTAGGAAAGTTTTCCCACCGTCTTATTTGTCATAAAAGCATTTATTCAAGAGGTTTTACTTCTTTCAGCTTTTCATATAGGTTGATTCTCTAAAAAAAACTATATTTGCACCCGCTTTTAGCAAAAAAAGCGAAGGAATAGATTCCCGTTTTCAAGGGAACAGGATTAATAACCAGGGTCGGGCACCCTACAAATTAATGTGATATGCCAGTAAAGATTAGACTTCAAAGACACGGTAAAAAAGGTAAACCTTTCTATTGGGTAGTTGCCGCCGATTCAAGATCAAAAAGAGATGGTAAATTTTTGGAAAAATTGGGAACCTATAATCCCAATACCAATCCTGCTACCATTAATCTAGATGTGGATGGTTCAGTAAAATGGTTGCAGAACGGAGCACAACCTACCGATACGGCCCGTGCGATTCTTTCCTATAAAGGAGTATTGCTTAAGCACCACTTGTTGGGAGGTGTTAAGAAAGGCGCTTTGACCGAAGAGCAGGTTGAAGAGAAGTTCAATGCATGGTTAGAGGAAAAAGAAAAGACCATCCAATCTAAAGTAGATGGTTTGGACAAAGCGAAAGCTGATGCCAAGGCCAAAGCTCTGGAAGCGGAGAAGGAAGTGAACGAGAAGCGTGCTGCCGCCGCCCTACCTGAAGTGGAAGAGGAAGTGGCTGAGGCCACTGAGGAAGTTGCTGAAACCACTGAGGCTGCTGCTGAAGAAACGGTTGAGGAAACTGCTGCACCTGCCGAAGAAGCTCCTGCAACTGAGGCTTCTACTGAAGAAGAATAAAAACTACGATGCGCAAGGAAGATTGTTTCTACCTGGGCAAAATCGTATCAAAATTCAGTTTTAGGGGCGAAGTATTGGTGAAACTCGATACGGACGAACCTGAAATTTACGAGAATATGGAATCAGTTTTTGTTTCAATGGGGAGCAATCTGGTTCCATTTTTTATTGATAAATGTCGATTGCACAAATCAGCTTTGCTGCGAATCGATTTTGAAGAAGTAAAGGACGAGGCAACTGCGGATAAACTTATCGGTTCAGAGCTATATTTACCGTTGGATTTATTGCCTACCCTCACAGGAAATCAATTTTATTTTCATGAAGTCATTGGATTCACCGTTATTGATGAGGCTCATGGAAACATAGGTGTCATCAGGGCGGTCAATGATAATGCGTCGCAGGATCTTTTTGAGTTGGAAAAAGATGGGAAACAACTTCTTATTCCAATTACAGATGATATCATCTCCAAAGTAGACCGGAAAAAAATGGAAATCCATGTCAAGACGCCAGAAGGTTTGGTGGACCTTTTCTTGAATTCATAAAACGAAAAAGAGAATCTTTGAGATTCTCTTTTTTATTATCTAAGTTTTAAAAAGATTTATTTTCCCCACTTGCCTCCGCCAAGATAGAAACCTAATGATAAACCTATATAAGAGTTTTTTATATCAGTACCTTCTACATCGGACGCCCCAATTAGATTATAAGTTGCGGCCAACCTTAATTTACCTAGTTCGAAACCCACTCTTATTAAACCACCAAATTGCCCGTCGACTTCGGCTTCACCTGTGGAATCCTCTCCATCAGGAACACCTTCTACTTGTGTAAAATCTACCTCCAGATTTGCTAAAAAACTGTACCCTACGCCTGCACCGACAAAAGGTGCAAATGAGCTTCCTGTATTAAAATAGTAATCGAAGGTACCCAGTAATGAAGAACTAGCGGCAAGTTCACTTTCTAAATCACCAAAGCCTTCACCAAGGGGAACATTTTTGGCCATTGCGGCAGATTCATAACGAAGACCTATGTTCATGTTGTCTGCAATGTTGTATTTGGGCTCTATGGCTAAAAGAATACCACTACCGCCATCAGGAATGGCATATCCAAGGTCCAATCCTACACGGAACTTATTCTGTTCTTGGGAAAAGCCATACTGTATTGTGAAAATTAAGATGATGGCTGCAAAAAGTACTTTTTTCATAATTGTAATGTTTAAAATTTGGTTTTGATAAAGAATTATCTGTTAAAGGGACCGAAGTTATGGTGGGCTGATTGCTTACTTGTTAGTAAATTAGCGTATGCCAGTTCTGACCTAATAAAAACCACGATTCGATTGACGAATCCTTATAAAGCATTGTCAGGGACTAGTGGAAGAGTTTTTCCATCTGATTTCTTGTTGCTCCTCATACTATGAAACCTTTCCATTTCAAACAATTTATGGTACATCAAGACCGCTGCGCCATGAAAGTCGGCACCGATGGAGTGCTGTTGGGAGCTTGGACCTCTCTTGAAAATAAACCTGAG
>NZ_JANQIH010000270.1 GCF_028282265.1 Allomuricauda sp. | reverse complement strand
GTTCGGGTTGAATTTATTCAAGCTGACATTTTGGATTATCAGGAAAAATCGTGGGAGGATTTTGATGTCATCGTTTCCAACCCACCTTATGTGCGGGAGCAAGAAAAGGATGAAATTCATAACAACGTAAAGAAGTATGAGCCTAAATTGGCATTGTTTGTTTCAGATGATGACCCCTTGGTGTTCTATCGGGCCATAACTGAATTTGCCCAAAACCACTTGAAACCCAACGGGATGTTGTTTTTGGAGATTAATCAGTACCTAGCGGAAGAGACACAGCAACTTTTAAAGGAACATAGTTTTAGGGAAGTAGAATTGAAGAAGGATATTTTTGGTAATTTCCGAATGTTAAGAGGGAAGATTTCCCCGAGGTAATACTTTTAGCACTATTGTATGAAAAGCATAGCCGTTTTCTGTGGAAGTAGTCCTGGAAAGGACAAGGAAATCATTGGAAAAGCATTTGAACTTGGAGCGTATTTTGCCGAAAACAATGTTCAAATGGTGTATGGTGGAGGCAAAGTCGGCCTAATGGGACAAATAGCCCAGGGCGCTTTGGAAAACAGAGGTAAGGTCATAGGGGTCATTCCACATTTTTTAAAAGAAAAAGAAGTTCACCATACAGGACTTTCCGAACTTTTTTTGGTTGATACGATGCATGAACGCAAACTGCAAATGCATGAACTTTCAGATGGTGTGATTATGCTTCCGGGAGGCTTCGGTACATTGGAAGAATTTTTTGAAATGCTTACTTGGGGACAATTGGGGCTCCATCAAAAACCGATGGGGATTTTAAATATCAACGGTTTCTTTGATGATTTGCTGAATATGATGAGGAAAATGGTTGCTGAACAATTCTTGAAGGAAGAAAACTATCGTATGCTCCTGGTCGCAGATACTATTGGCGAGCTATTGAATAAGATGGAACATTATACCCCGGCATTACTCCCAAAGTGGATTGACCAAGACAAAATTTGATACAAACGATGCGTTGCATCTATATTTTTACGCGGAACAGATATGAATAGTAAAGAGAAGATAATTGCCCTTCGTGATGAACTTCGCGAGCACAATTACAACTATTATGTACTCGACCAACCCATTATTTCCGATTATGAATTTGATATAAAGCTTAAAGAGCTCCAAAAGCTTGAAGCCGCTCATCCAGAATTCTACGATGCAAGTTCTCCCACGCTAAGGGTAGGAGGACAGGTGACCAAAAACTTTGAGACCATAGTCCATGAACATCGCATGTACTCCTTGGACAATTCCTATTCCAAAGAAGATCTTGAAGATTGGGAGAAACGAATCCAGCGCATTTTGGGAAATGTTCAGGTAGAGTTCACCTGTGAATTGAAGTACGATGGGGCGTCCATTAGTTTGACCTATGAGGAGGGAAAACTGGTGAAGGCGGTAACCCGGGGAGACGGATTTCAAGGGGATGACGTTACAACGAATATTAAGACCATAAAGTCCGTGCCGCTTCAGTTGAAGGGAGATTACCCGCCTAAATTTGATATTCGCGGTGAAATCATTCTCACTTTGGAAGGATTTGCCAAAATGAACCAAGAACGTATCGCAAATGGGGAAGAACCTTATATGAATCCAAGAAACACAGCATCGGGTAGTCTCAAGCTTCAAGACAGTGCCTTGGTGGCGCAAAGGCCATTGGAGTGTTTGCTCTACAGTATAGAGGGCAGGGGACTTTCACTAAATTCTCAATTTGAGGTATTGGAAAAGGCCCGTTCATGGGGGTTCAAGGTTCCTACCGTGGCCCAAGTATGCAAGACCACTTCCGAAGTGATGCAGTTCGTGGAATACTGGGATGTTCATCGTCATGATTTACCCTATGAAACAGATGGAGTGGTGGTGAAGGTCAACAATTTACGCCACCAAGAAGAGTTGGGGTATACTGCCAAAGCACCGCGATGGGCAATGGCCTACAAGTTCAAGGCCGAACAGGTTGCTACGGTGCTTCATGAAATCACCTATCAAGTTGGGCGTACAGGAGCAATTACCCCTGTGGCCAATCTGGAGCCCATTTTGCTGGCGGGTACAACTGTGAAGAGAGCGTCCTTGCACAATGCAGACCAAATAGCAAAGTTGGATATTCGTGAGGGCGATACCGTTTTTGTAGAAAAGGGAGGGGAAATCATCCCCAAAATCATTGCTGTTGATTTTGCCAAAAGGCCAGGAGATTCTGTTCTGACCAAGTATATTTCCCACTGTCCAGAATGTGGTACCCCCTTGATTCGAAAAGAAGGAGAGGCTCAACATTTTTGCCCCAACTATACAGGTTGTCCACCTCAGATAACGGGTCGAATCCAGCACTTTATTTCCCGGAAGGCCATGGATATTGAAGGTCTGGGTGGTGAAACGGTTGAACTGTTGTATAAAGAGGGCTTAATCCAGAACTATGCTGATTTATACATCTTGACCAAGGAACAGATAATGCCCTTAGAGCGTATGGCTGAAAAATCGGCCGAAAACCTGGTCAATGGTGTTGAAGCTTCCAAGGCCATTCCGTTTGAAAGGGTCCTTTTCGCTTTGGGTATTCGATACGTGGGGGAGACGGTTGCCAAAAAATTGGCCAAAGCCTATAAAAATATTGATGCATTAATGGCGGCTTCTGCCGAAGAATTGGTTGCGGTGGATGAAATTGGTGACCGAATCGCCGAAAGCGTGGTTCAGTTCTTCGGTGAGCCATCAAATGTTGAATTGGTATCGCGTTTAAAGACGTATGGACTTCAATTTTCATTGTCTGAAGAACAATTAGAAAGCCAAACTGACCTCCTAAAAGGTCAAACTTTTGTGGTTTCGGGGGTATTTGAAGCCATAAGCCGCAATGATCTTAAAAAGTTGATTGAGGATAATGGGGGCAAAGTGTCATCTTCCATTTCTTCAAAGACCAGTTTTTTGGTTGCCGGAGCGAACATGGGGCCCAGCAAAAAAACCAAAGCAGAAAACTTGGGAGTGCCTATTATTTCTGAACAGGAATTTTTGGAAAAAGTCGAGAAATGATTCCAAAGAACTTTGAGGAATTTTTGGAATCCTTGGAAGAAAAATCACCCCCGAGTACTTGGTCTTTGGCACTACAAGCTTTATGGTGGGATGCCAAAGGCGATTGGAACGCTTCGCACAACATCGCACAAGACCTTCCCACAGCTATGGGAAGTAGAATCCATGCGTATTTGCACAGAAAGGAAGGGGATGATTGGAATGCGGGTTACTGGTACCGGCAAGCGAACGAACCTTTCCCAGCAGTTACTTTGAAAGAAGAACTAAGGCTTTTGGTTCAGGACAATTTGTAAGATAAGCGTATAGAAGGAATTCAATTGCCCTAATTCCTGTCTTGTATTTCAAACTTAACCTATTCCTATCCGCACATTCGTGATTGATAGTAATCAACTCCTTTACTAATTCATCAACTTAAATAAGGTATTCATCAATTACTCTTTCCGGCAGTGCATTAAATCCTAGAAATTGCAGCTTATCCCAAAAATCAATCATGATGAAACTGAAAAAAACATTCTATGCGGGAATCTTAGCACTGGCTATGATATCCTGTAGTAAAGATGATTCGCCCACAACACCTGAGAACAAAGCCCCCGTGATATCGGCCCAGACCTTTCCGGTCCCTGAGGATACTGATGACACCTTTGTATTCGGTACGGTAAAGGCTACCGACCCAGATGGTGATAAGCTTACCTTCAGCATAGCTACCAACAGCGATAACCTGTTCGATATCAGTGGTGAAGGTGACCTGAGCCTAGCCACTGGAAAGACATTGGATTTTGAAACATCTGATGAACATGTATTGACAGTCAGCGTTACTGATAATAACGCCATAGTAGAAGCCCAGATAACCATAACGGTAACAAATGTCATAGATACATTGGTAGAGGATCCCAGCTCTTTTGTCACTGTATGGACCACGCCATCAGATGATTTTGAGTTAATCATTGGAACAAACAGTCAATTGAATTATGATTTTACCATTGATTGGGGCGACGGCACCGTAGAAGACCTTTCTGCACTGACAAAAGACCCATCGCATACGTATGAAACGGCCGGCACCTATACCGTGGCCATCAACGGAGGTTTCCCCGCCATTCAAATGTATCGGTTTGGTGAAGATGGATTGATAGCATCCCAACAGGCACTGGTAGGAATTGAACAATGGGGCACTATCGCGTGGGAGACTTTTGTCCAAGCTTTTGGGGATTGTGCAAACCTCTCAGAGTACAATGCGGAAGATGTACCTGATTTAGGCAATGTAGAAGATTTATCCGGTATGTTTTTTGGCGCAACTTTATTCAATGGAGATATTGGGGAATGGGATACGTCCAATGTAACCAATATGGAGGGAATGTTTTCCGGAGCTGAAAATTTTAACCAGAACATTAGCAAATGGGTCACAGAAAAGGCGACTGACATGTTTGGGATGTTCTTTGAGGCTACTTCCTTTAACCAGCCTATTGGAGATTGGGACACGAGCCAAGTTACGGATATGAGCTATATGTTCGCAAGAGCTTCCGAGTTTAACCAATATATTGGGGATTGGGACACTTCCAAAGTAACTGTCACGCAGAATATGTTCCAAGAGGCTATTTCTTTTGACCAAGATATATCCACAAAACAGAATGGTACCAGTTGGAATACTTCCGAAGTAGCCAATATGAGGTCTATGTTTGCGGCGGCCTCCTCATTTGACCAAGACATTGGGAACTGGGACACCTCCAAGGTAACAAGTATGGTTGCAATGTTTAATCTTGCTTCATCCTTTAATCAAAATCTTGAAAATTGGGATACCTCAAAAGTTACGAGTATGCTATTGATGTTTAGTGGGGCAACTTCCTTTGACCAAAACTTAGGTAGTTGGGAAATAGGAGATGTGTTTATTATGACCAATATGTTGGACAATTCAGGTATGTCCCCTCAAAGTTATTCCAATACCTTAATAGGTTGGGCTGAACGAAACCCCCCACACCCTATAATTCTTGGCGCTGCTGGCCTTCAGTATTTATGTGTGGCAAATGACGCACGAAATGATTTGATCGACTCTGGCTGGACCGTCGTAGATGACGGTTTAGGAGAGGTTTGCCAATAAAAATTCTGTAGTTAGTAAAAGTACCGCAGAATCTTGATGTTTTGCGGTGCTTTTAATATTTATGGTCAAAGCACTTCAATAGAGGTCAGTACCGGAAAGTGGTCACTAAACCCATTGTTGTTCCAAAAGGTTCCATCATCATTTTTTCTGAACTCAAAGCGTTTAGGTCTAACATTATTTGAAGAAGTATGCATGATTGAAGGAGCATAAATTTCAAAGTTTGGAGTATCATTGGAATCTTTACCGATACGAAGTCCACTTTCCCCATATAAAAGTCCTCTTGAAATCATAAGCTGGTCCAACATATTCATAGTGTTGGTGGAGCCAGAAAAATAATAGGTTCCGGAATCGGGAAGACTGCCCACAATCCAAGAACAATTAAACAGATAGGCTTGTTTTCTGAGATAGGACGATACGCTTGGAGTATGGCTTCTCCCACTACTTTTTTTGAGGTTTTCTTCAATTTTGTCATATCCTTTGGAAGCTTGTAGTTCTTCCAGAACACTTCGGTCGTATGGTTCATCATTCAAGTCACCCATAATAAGGATGTTTCTGTTCCATTGCGTGTTTATCTGGTCTAAAGTTGCGGCAGTATCCTCAGCCGCAATATATTGGGCTCTGGACCATTTCAAATGTTCATCCACAATTTTTCCGCAATGACTGGCAACCGTAATACGATAAGGCTCGGTTTCTCTTTTTCCACGCGAACGTGAAGGCCAATGATTGACGAGAACCGTTAGTTTGGAATCGTTTGCTTTTACCTTCAGGTTGACTTCAAAAATGTCTCGCGTAGGGTAGCGAAGGTGTACCAAATGTTCAATTGGCGTAGCTTCCAACTCAAACTTGTCTTCCGAATAGATTAGGGAACAGTCGATACCCCGAATATCAGGAGAATCCACATGGGCCAAAACCAAGTCATTTCGGTTTAGGGAAGCAATAAGTTCGTCGGCAATATTCTTGTTTTCAATTTCACATATTCCTAATAAATCTGGACCATCTCCATTGAACATACCATTGATGATGGTTGCCAGATTTGAAATCTTTGTAGCTTTTGCCTGGTCAGTCCAGCCATTTGCGGGAGTAAAACCAAAATCGGCAGCAATTTCTGAAAGAGTGGTGTCAAATAAGTTTTGAAGATTCCAAAAGGCAACATTAAAGCTTGACATTGTAATACGATTTTAACGATTCTTTCAAGCTATAAATAAATCGACATATTTGTATGTTATCTTTTGGTTATGTAGTCTTTTTCTGTATAAATGGTATGGTAGAGCTTATAAAAGGAGATTCCAGTCCCTTTTTTCGGCGAAAATAAAATAGCCAGAGTGCAAATTATTGTTTGAAGTATTCCTTTTTATAAAGTTGGCCGAGCTCCGGGGTCAGTAAAAGAATCTCAGGTTTATCTTTTCGTAAACCAATCGTCCAACCTTCAAAAATCTCCCAGGCTTCGTTGACAAAAACGGGTTTGCCATAAACGGTCACTAGTTTTTTCCTAAGTCGCTCTTCTTCGCCTTTTCCGGTGAGAATCCAAACCACATTGAGCTTTCCATCACCGAACCGAGCTTCAATCTTTCGCGGGAAACCTGCATAATAAACTCCAAAACAATTAAGCTGTAGTTGCGCGTTGGGGTCCGAACCATCTAATTTTTGCTCTTGAACCATAGTACTGTTTGCTTCAAAAAGTGGCTGCAATGTATCAATGCTGGCTCCCATTTCAATGAACTCTGGAATCTTGGCCGAAGCCTCATGGTCCATTTCGACTGGACCTCCTGCTGTGAGATACGGGTTTTCCCAAGTAAATAAGTTGGGGTGTACGGCCTCCTTGGTTAGCAACCATACAATGTCTTTTTCTGTATTTCCAAAGATTCTTTCTTTAAAAAGAACCTTATAATTCAGATAGGTTTGGGCCGTATCCTTTCGGGATTCAATCAAGGTGTTTATGGCGTTGCCACGTGCCTCCACATAGTGCAGTTTGTCACCTGCGAAAGTAAACACTACTTGTGCTAAAGTACCTTTATCC
>NZ_JANQIH010000242.1 GCF_028282265.1 Allomuricauda sp. | reverse complement strand
ACTTACGCTTGAAACGCTTTAAAGCTCTATCGATGTTTTCTCCTTCTTTAACTGGTATTATTAACATGGGCTACAACCTCCTTTCTTTTAGATTTTGGAGTGCAAATATAGCACTTAATTCGAAATACAAAACGGTTAATGCTCAAATTAATTCTGAGGGACTTTGGCAAAGATTTTCTTGTCTACCACAAGCTTTGCCAATATTTCCTTCAAGATTTCTGATGTACCTCCACCTATGCGTCCCAATCTACTGTCCCGCAATAGCCTTGCCATAGGATACTCTTCCATATATCCATAACCTCCGAGCATTTGTAAACAGCCATCAACCACCTTATCGGCCATTTTGGTCGACATCAGTTTGGAAATCGTGGCCTCTTTCACACAATATTCTGCATCATTCAATTTTTGGGCGACCATATAATTGTAGTTTTTGCAAACCTCCATCTCAGAGGTCAACTCCACCATTTTATGTCGTAATGCCTGAAAAGAATCGAGAGACTTACCAAAAGCGGTTCGCTCTTTCATATATTCCAAAGCATATTCGAGAGCATATTCGGCCCTGGCATGAGCATTGATACCCATAATCAAACGCTCTAAATCGAAATGTTGCATGATGTATGAAAAGCCCTTGTTCTCCTCCCCCATTAAATTTTCAAGAGGAATCTTAACGTTGTCAAAGGCAATCTCGGCAGTATCTGAAGCTCTCCAACCTAATTTGTCCAATTTGGTAGCCGAGACTCCGGGCAAATCACGGTCGATTAAAAAAATGCTAATGCCTTTATTTCTTAATTCAGGTTCTGTTTTTGCTGCTATGACAAGGTAATCACTGTAGAAACCATTGGTGATGAAAGCTTTTGAACCATTAATGACGTAATGGTCGTCCCTCTTTACTGCGGTGGTCCGCATACCGGAAACATCAGAACCCCCGAAGGGCTCTGTAATGCACAAACACCCTATTTTGTCTCCCATGATGCTAGGTGCCAAATATTCGTTCTTGATGCGTTCGTCGCCTTCCGCATTTAAATGGGTCATTGCCAAATACACATGTGCCCAAATTGCTGCCGCAAAACCTCCGGAATTTACCTTTTGAAGTTCCTCCAACAAAATAACCGTGTAGAAAAAATCCAGATCAAGACCGCCATAGGCCTCAGGATAAGGAAGGCCGAAGTAGCCCATTTCCCCAAACTTGTTCCAAATGGAACGATCAATTACACCAGTTTTTTCCCAATCATCAACATGGGGTACAACTTCTTTCTGCAAAAAATCCCTTAGACTTTCGCGAAACAATCTATGCTCTTCATTAAAATAGGTATCACCCATAGCTTGTACTAATCTTCTTTAAATAACAAATATAACCCAATTCTGTCAATCTTTTCTTCAGAAACGTTAAACATTTTAGTCATTTCGTTTAACGAACTGAAAGATCCGTTTTCCTCCCGATATCTTACAATTTCCTCTGCTTTGGACCGATTTATGTAGACCAGTTGCGCAATTTCAACTGCTGATGCCGAGTTAATGTTGATTTTTTTGATTTCCGGTGGATGAAGTACTTGAAAACGCTCAAGGATACCTTCAACAACATTGGGCTCTAATCCATAAACATCATAAAGCTGCTCATTAACCAGAAAACCACCCAATCTATCGCGGAACTTTATGATTCTTTTAGACAGGACTTCCCCTACTCCACGGATTTGTTTTAATTCAACAGCGGTAGCGGTATTCAAACCCTTAACCTCCTTTTTATTCTCTGAAAAGGTTTTTCGTTTGGCCGAGCTTTTCTTCCAAGCAGGAAATTTGAAGCTCGGAGAAATAATCTGAAGTAGGGAATCGGATACTTGGGTAACCTCCTGGAACTCTTCTGCAGAATTAATGAAATCGCCCTTTTGACGGAAGGTAAGCAATCGGTCAATTTCCTCCGCAGACATTCCAAGGGAATACCCTTTATAGTCGGTGATATAATTTGGATTGAAAGGGTAAGTTTTAAAATCCTTTGTCTCGTAGTCGCTCCTTTTTATACTATCGATACGAGCCTGTAGGTCCTCATTTAGGGCTAACGGAGAATCATCGGCGGGGCGATATTTTACCCAAAAATAAATGCCTTGTAAAACAATAATAATGAGCAGCAAAAAGAAAATCCCATTTCGTTCTTGCTTATCGAACTTGAAATGGGATTTCATATAATTTTAGATTTCCGATTTACTTAGACGATCGTATCGCATCAAGGTATCGGTTCAACTGTTTTTTCACTTCTGGGAAAAGGAAATAGAGTCCGACCATATTCGGGAATACCATCGCAAATATCATCGCATCTGAAAATGCCCAGATAGAATCCATACTAGCCGCAGCACCGATAATTACAAAGGTCAAAAACAACAACTTGTACGTCAAGTCGGTTCTTTTACCTCTTCCAAATAAAAACTTCCAGGATTGAAGTCCATAATAAGACCAGGAAATCATGGTGGATACGGCAAACAAAACTACCGCCACAGTGAGGAACACATTGGAATAGGGAATATATTCTGCAAATGCTTTGGACGTAATCCCGGCCCCTTCATACGGAAGGCCATCAATCATAACAACTCCTGAACCATCACCTCCATAATCAAAAACACCGCCAAAATTGAAAATGATAATTACCAAAGCGGTCATTGTGCAAATCACCACGGTATCAATAAAAGGCTCCAGAAGCGCAACAAGACCTTCGGAAGCGGAATACTTTGTTTTTACAGCTGAGTGTGCAATCGAAGCTGAACCTGCTCCTGCTTCATTGGAAAAGGCAGCTCTTCTAAATCCTACCAAAAGTACCCCGATTACTCCCCCTACTCCAATAGCGGTTGGGTTGAAGGCTTCTGTTACAATGAGGGAGAACGCGTCATCTATCAAACTGAAGTTGCCAAAAATGATATAAAGACATGCTATAATGTAAAGAAGGGCCATAAACGGAACTACTTTCTCGGTAACGGATGCAATTCTTTTGATACCACCGATGATGATAATTCCAACTAAAATTGCCAGAACAAGTCCGATGACGGTACCTGCCATCGTACTTTCCCATCCAAACAGTTCTTTGACTACAATCGTAGCTTGATTGGATTGGGCTGCGTTTCCACCACCAAATGAACCTCCTATACAAAATACGGCAAAAAGTGCTGCCGCTATTTTTCCCAATGTGGCAAAGCCCTTATTCTTCAGACCTCTGCTGATGTAGTACATAGGGCCACCGTAAACTGTCCCGTTTTCATCAACATCCCTGTACTGAACACCCAAGGTACACTCCACAAACTTGGTGGACATACCCAAAAGACCACAAATAATCATCCAAAATGTAGCTCCAGGTCCGCCAAGGGCAATTGCCAATGCAACACCCGCAATATTTCCATTACCAACCGTTCCAGAGACCGCAGTGGCCAAAGCCTGAAAATGGCTTACCTCGCCTTCTTGACTCTCGTCCCTAATAGTATCTGGCAAATCTCCATCAACTATATTGACCTCAGCCTTCTCAACCCCATGTCCTTCAACACCTTCCAGTTCGTCATACTTCCCGCGAACGACACTAATGGCAGTCCAAAAGTGACGAATATTGGGAAACTTAAAATAAAGGGTAAAGAACAAAGCACTTCCCACCAATAAAATGAGCACAAAGGGAGTACCCATGATTTCAAAGAAAATCACGGTATTAAAGAAATCTGATACCGGTTGAAATGCTTGGTCTATTTTTTTATCCAGCCCTATTTCGGCTGTTTCTTGAGAGAATGTAAGGAGGGGAAAAACAAGGGCAAAAATCGACAGAAGTCTGTGCTTCATAATTTAGCAGTTTGGTATGTTAATTTGATGTAAAGAGGGCAATATCCTAAAAAAATTCAACCGAATCAAATTAATGGGATGTTAAACTATTCCAATTTTAAACATTTGGTTGAGTTTTTTAATTTGTTCGGCACGGCCCAAAACGATGACTTTCCCTTTGGGTTCAAGCTTTAAATCTGCTTCTGGATTAATGATATAATTCCCTTGCGGGTCTATATAGCCAATAATGGTACATCCTGTTTTTCTTCTTAAGTCCAAATCCCTAAGGGAATGGCAATCCAGTTGACTTTTAAAATCTTCAATTTCCACTTCTTCAAGATTGGTCGTATGTTCCCCTTCCATGGAAAGATGATCCATAAAAGTAATGAGGTCGGGCATCACCACCAATGAGGCCATATGGTCACCACCAATTTTATCGGGCATTATAACTTTATCGGCTCCCCCAAATTGAAGTTTTTTCAACGAGTTCACATGTGAAGCCCTACTAATAATAAAAAGACTTTTGTTCAATTGACGGGCGGATAGAACGATAAAAAGGTTATCCGCATCATCGGGTAGGGCAGCAATAAGGTACTGTGCCCTATTGATACCTGCGCCCAATAAAATCTCATCCTCATTGGCGTCTCCCTCAATAAAAAGCACTTCTTTTTCGTACTTTTCAATGATTTCCCGATCTTTTTCTATCACTACAAATGGCCTGTTATAAGCCTTTAATCTTTCAGCCGCCTGTTGCCCGTTTCGACCAAATCCGCAGACTACTACGTGGTCGGACAAGCTATCGATCATTTTTTTCACTTTTTTCTTCTTTAAATTCTGTAGTGAGTTTCTACCCAGTAAATATTCGGTGACCACCGAAATAGCGTATCCGAAGATAAAAACACTGGTGACGATTAAAAATACAGTAAAAATCTTTGCGCTGGCATCTAAAGGTTTTACCTCTGCAAATCCGACCGTGGTAACCGTTATGATGGTCATATAGATGGCCTCAATCCAGGTGAAACCAGAAAGCGTCCTATACCCAACAACCCCGAACAAAAGGACCAAGACCATTAGGCTCAGTGCCCATACAATTTTTGAACGAAAGAGTTTAATCATATTTAAAGGTCGAAAACGGAGGTTCTTTTAGTGTATACCAAGTCTTTTATTTTAAGCCAAAATGCCATGAACAGATAAAGGGCGAATCCGAAGCCCAAGGTTACAAAGGTTAAATATATAAAGGTAATTCGAACGACCCTTGCCCTAATCCCCAAACGCTCCGCAATTCGTCGGCAAACCTCAAAACCCCTTTTTTGGAAGTAATATAAAATATCGTAAAAAAAAGACATGCCTAAAATTAGATATTTCCATTCAATAAATGCACACCAACGGCACACTTCAAGCATCGATTTTTGGTACAATACTGTTGATGTAGTTGTAACTGGGCCTGACTTTCCATAGCATCCTTAGCATTTTTTCCAAAACGATTAAACCCGGTTGTAACTGAGTTCGTTTCTTCCTTTATATGGGTCAAAAGTTCAACCAAATCTTCATTCCAGTCTTTACCCATGTGTTTACCATAACAGAATTTCAAAGGAACCACAATATTGATAAGTATCAGGTTGATAAAGGTTTTGGTAAGTCTTTTTCTGCTTTTCTTGGAGTTTGTTCCAAACGTATAATGGTCTTGCCAATATGAAGAAGTCTCAACCTGAAAAATATTGTAGAATTCCGTTAATGTATTCGCTTCCATAAGTGTTTGAAATAAGCTCTGGCCAGCATGATAGATTCCAGCCAATTGAGACAGACGAATCGTTGGAAAGTTGGATGGCCTTAAACCAAAAAAGGCCGGGGTCGTGGTCGGAGAATCTAAACCGAACTTCTGTTTTAGGTATCGATAAGACTTTTTTAATTGAATGAAGTACGGTTGTGTGACGTAATCCAATTCCAAAAGTCCAAAATGTCCAAAAAAAAGACTTTCCAATTCAATGCGATCAATGGCTACTTTTCTTACTACAGAAAAATTCAATTGTTTGGCCCGTTGCAGAAAGAAGTCGCCATTTACCTTAGATCCAAAACTTTTGCATAGCAGAATAAACAAGACGGCCTCCCAATCATTTTTGGATTCTTCCAAAAGTTTCAAAATCAATTGGGATTTTTGCTCCAGTCTTTCAAAGTAGAGGCCTTCTTGCCAGCTTTTCCACAGTATGCTTTTTACGTCTTTCAGGTTGTTTTCGCAATTGATGAACTTGGATTTTGAGCCATCCAATAATCGTTGATAACCCTGCAAAAGATTGGAGGGAATCCTGCCTTTAAGTTCAAGCGTGGGTATTTTGGATTTATCCTTACGAAAAACAGAGACATCATCTTCCCAAACGACATGGAGAATTACGTTGTCATAATTGGAATCACTCTCGTGGTGATGGGCATACCAATCGGAAGCTTTTAAGTGCATCTCAACGTTACCAGCCCATAGTTGGCCATCGATTTCGATTTTGGAATTAAAGAAATCGGGCCCTTCTCCCTTGTTCCAAATTCCCTTGTGAATAACATGAATTTTTTCGTTTTGGGAAGTCACCAAAGGTGTGCGGGCAAGTTTATCATATTGCCAAATAAAATGAAGTAGGTCTTCGCGCATGGGTTTGGGACATTATATTTGAAAATGTCCACAACTGCCGCATTCAAAAGATTTGGGGTTAATTTTGAAGGGGAGTTATGTATTATTTGCTATTCGGTCACTTCTCCTTCCCAGTTCATGAAACCGCCCTCCAAATTATAGGCATTGGCAATTCCCATACTGTTCATTAGCGCACAGGCTTGACCGCTTCGGTTCCCGGACCTGCAATAGACATAATAGTTTTTGGATTTATCGAGTTTTTCAATTTCATCCAAAAAACCTTGTCCTAAATAGATATCAATGTTGGTGGCGCCCGGGATATAACCTTCCTCAATTTCTTCCGGGGTGCGTACATCCAGAATAAATGCATTATCGTCTTTCGATAATTGCTCGGTCCATTCTTCCTGTGATAAGTCTGACATTTTTAATAATTTAAGTTCTGCAAAAATAAAAATCCGGAGCATTACCCCGGATTTAAATCGCTTTATTCTTCGAATTAAACTTTTATAGAGCACCCTATCGCTTTGGTGG
>NZ_JANQIH010000241.1 GCF_028282265.1 Allomuricauda sp. | reverse complement strand
CCCAGCTCCGGAAGCACCGACGATTGACACAACCTCTCCTTTTTTTACCTGTAAACTGACCCCTTTCAAAACCTCTAGGGGACCAAAGCTTTTTTTAATGTTTCTTGCATCAATCATACAGTCCAATTGCGGAAGTGAAAATAAGGATTCCCACTGAGTGCGCAAAGGTCGTACCTTCAAATAATGAATTGCGTTTTTTCCCGACTATTATCCAGCTAAATTGAATGGAACCGATGGCAGGTTCAATTACAATGTTTAACTTTACACAAATATGGATAAACAAAATAACAATCAAGTAGAGACCGCCATTTTTGCTGGCGGTTGTTTTTGGTGTACGGAAGCGGTTTTTCAACGATTGAACGGAGTGAAGGAAGTAATTTCCGGTTATACGGGAGGTACCATTAAAAACCCGGCTTACCGTGAAATTTGTACAGGAAGAACAGGTCACGCCGAAGCGGTTAAAATAGTATTTGACCCTAGTTTAATTTCCTATGGTGAACTTCTGGAAGTATTCTTCGCCACGCATGACCCAACTACACTCAATCGTCAGGGAAATGATGTAGGAACACAGTACAGAAGTGAGATTTTCTACACTTCCAATGCCCAGAAAGAAGAGGCTGAAAAATTCATAAAGTTATTGGAATCAGAAAAGGTATTTTCTTCACCCATAGTTACTGCTATTACTGAAGAAAAGCCCTTTTATAATGCGGAGGTTGAACATCAGAATTATTTTAACGATAATTCGATGCAACCGTATTGTCAGTTCATCATCAATCCAAAAATAAAGAAACTGGAAAAGCATTACGCTCAAAAATTGAATACGACTACAAACTAACTATGGCACCTTATCAAAGCTTAGAAGAATACAACATTGAGATTACCAATGAGGTCAAGGAACGTTTCTCTGGAATTATAGAGGAAATTGGGGAAGATATCGACCGGGAAGGATTGGTCAAAACCCCGGAACGTGCCGCAAAAGCTATGCTTTTTCTTACACAGGGCTATAAACAAAACGCTGTGGAGGTTCTTAAAAGTGCCATGTTCAAAGAGTCGTACAATGAAATGGTAATTGTTAAGGACATTGAACTTTATTCCTTATGTGAGCACCACATGCTTCCTTTTTTTGGCAAAGCCCATATTGCATACATTCCAAACGGGCATATTGTGGGATTAAGCAAACTACCAAGAGTAGTAGATATTTTTGCAAGACGACTTCAGGTGCAGGAACGCTTAACGGAACAAATCTTGGATTGTATCAATGATACCTTACAGCCGCAAGGGGTGGCCGTAGTTATTGAGGCGGCCCATATGTGCATGATGATGCGAGGGGTTCAAAAACAAAACTCCGTTACTACTACTTCAGGTTTTAGGGGTGCCTTCGAACGACAGGAGACCCGAAATGAGTTTTTAAGGCTCATCGGAGGGGATTTTCATAGTTGATTTTTCTTTGTCATTGCTATTTTCTATTTTTCGGCAATGGCAAAAGAGCAAGATTCGAAGTACCAAAAGCTACTTTTAGGACTTCTTTTTGATGGCATAGGCATGCTATCGTTCGCGATACCTGGAATAGGGGAGTTCTCAGATGTTATTTGGGCCCCTTTGGCGGCTTGGTTGATGACCCGAATGTATAAGGGCAGAGCAGGGCAGGTAGCAGGTACCATCGCATTTGTGGAAGAATTGGTGCCTGGGTGGGATTTTGTTCCATCCTTTACGTTAATGTGGGTGTTCACCTATTTCATTGCACCAAAAAAATAGGACTCCCTAAGGAGCCCTATTGAAGCTAACTTAATCTAAATGGCTTACCAACTGGTAAGCTTATCTTCTCTCTGTAAGCATCTTATTAGTCATGTAACCGCTTCGAGTCAAAACCGTTTTGACTTAATGTTGCTTTTAGAGATTAACAACTGCCACCATATCTTTATAGGAATGGTGGCAGATTATTAGGAATGCTTATTGAATGTTCAATACAAATTCTAGGTCAAAATCGCTATCACCATCTTCAGAACCTGTCGTTGATGTTTTTATATCAGGTTGGTGCTGAAGCCTAACGGTGAACGTTCCTCCGGTTGTCGCGGTAACTGGAGTAGTCCAGGTAGTAGACAAACCTACTGGATTCATATTGTCATCTTGGTCATTGTAATTGATTGATCCAGTAGATGGAGATATGTTTCCACTTCCCGTAGGGCTGTCAAACGCATCCGTAGTGAAGCCAAAGAAAATCTGATGTTCATCATCTTCTTCCTCTATTTCTTCCCCAATATCCTCAGCGGGAGTTTCTAAAGTGTTCAATATTGCAAAGGTCAAGGTATACTGCGTATCCACCGCAAGATCAATTTCATCTTGTACCTGTAATTCAGCCGAACCTAGTCCATCGGGATCTACGGCGGTAGCTGTAACGATGTCTGTTGCATCGGCATCGTTGGTGAAAAGAAGGGTTACGCTTGTAATTACTTCTTCCTCATTCTCTTCCTCAGGAGCATCATCGTCATCACTACAACTAATTATTGCAAAACCAGCAAATAGAATGGCCAGTAAACGGAAATTAATAATCTTTTCAATTGTTTTCATTTTTACTTTTTTTTATTTGTTTTTAAATTATTTGAATAGTTTCTGTCGAATATTAACGGATTCATGGGGCCCTCATTGTCGTAGGCCTATTTTTCGGGGCTTTTTGTTTAATCATTGTTTCTAGCTTTGAATGAATAGTTTAGTGTAAAAAGAATATTTCTACCAGGTTCATCGGCGAAGTACCTCATTTCATTAAGATAATCGCGGTAACTCGTATTTAATAGGTTTTGGGCCGTAATACTTCCGCTTAAGTTTTTCCAGCCAAAATTCCATGTTAGGTCAAGCAGAAAGTAACCTTCGGGCGCATCTGCAAAGTCAAAAATTTCTGAATCTGTTGTAATTTCGACGGTGCCATTTACCAAACTTTCAGGTGTAACTGTCCGTGGTGCCTGAAATTGCCTAAAGGTATAGCTAGGGCGAAGTGTCCACCTTGAAGAATCCAACATCCATACCCGTCCCTGGTCCCATTGTAATTCAAAATTTGTGGAAATGGGCGGTTGATTGATTAGCGGGTCATTGTCCCCAATATTCCCGGACCATAAAAAACTGAACCCGAATAGCCCAGATATTCTATCAGTCCATTCCTTTTTCCAGCTGTAATCAGCCCCAAGGAACAACGCATCGACTTGGTCAAAGATAAATGCAGGCATAGGGCCTCTAATTGTTCCAAAAACACCAATGGGTCGGTCAAAAATATAATTCTCAATATAGTGGGAGTAAACGGTTAGGTTGTGCGTATTCCCATTTTTGGAGGTTTGAAATTCATTGATGAATTTATAGCCTCTCTCCGGTTCGACGTCGCTTTCATCCAAAGGAATTACTTCGCTGGTACTTATTTGGCCATCGGTATCGGTGAATCGCAGTAAACCAAAGGTAGTTTTGAATCCTTCTTGCCCGAACCTGAAAAGCTCAGCTACGTTAGGGGTACGCCATGCAGTGCCAATATTTGTTCTAAAGGTGCTGTTCTCTGATAATTCCCTTACAAATCCAACAGATCCGGTAATATTGGTAAAATTATAGTTATCCCTAAAAATATCTTGATTGGTCTCACGTCCTCTAACATCATTGGACTCAAAATCGAATCGTAATCCTGCTTCCAACGTATTCCTTCCAAAGTTTAAACTTTCAATAGCAAAAGCACTATACCGATTTGTATTATAATTGGGAATAAAGGGGGTAGTGTTGGTACCGGGATTGTTATCATTATTTTGTCCAAAGTATTGAACGCCTATCAATCCATCCAGCCCATGCCAATTTGGATGTTTCCACTCGAGCTGATAGTCATACGTAATTAAATCCAAATCTATGATTGGAAGCTCCGCGTTTCTTCTTACATCAAACTCATCTCTTTGATTAAGCTGAATGCCTCCCCGAAACGTGAGTTTGCCTTGATCAGAATACCACCAATTGACCTCTGCTTTGGCCAGATGATGCTGAATAGTCTGGTTAGGCTCATTAATATCATAAGAAAACGGGTTTATAATAACCGGTTCATCAGCGTTAATGGCCCTTATAAATGCATTGGGACTACTGGCAATGGAAGTTCTTAAAAGCGCTAAATTTTGATCTATGAAGCTATAATGAATCTTGAAGTCCCAGTTTTTAAGATGTCGGAGCACACCAAAGCTGAAAGACTTCTCTTCTTTTCCAGAGTTTGTCAAGCTATAATCTGGGGCATTGCGGTCACCTATTCTGGTATAATTTCCATTTGCAAAATAGCTCCAATTTTCGTTTCCGCTTCCTACCTCCAAATTGGCATTATAACCACGACCGTTGGTTTGATAGCCTGTACCCAGTTCTACGTATAATGGATTATTTAAGAGTAGGGGGTTCGGTTCTACAACTACGACACCACCTAAGGCTTCAGGGCCGTATCTAACACCAGCCGCTCCCTTGACCACGGTTATGCTGTTTGCGGAAGTAATGTCGATTTCCGGCGCATGATCGGAACCCCAATTTTGAAAACCGTGCTTTAGGCCATTGTTCAAAACCAGAATTCTATTTCCAAAGAGTCCATGAATTACAGGT
>NZ_JANQIH010000138.1 GCF_028282265.1 Allomuricauda sp. | reverse complement strand
ACCCGAAAGAATTGATTTGGATTTAGTTCCGTTTCAATATCTTCCAACTTCTCGTCAATAACGTATGCTTTGTTGTCAAAGGAAATGGCCTTAACTATTCCAGTGTCGATTTTGAAATAGGCCACATCTTCGACGCTTAACGGGATTAAGGTGTCGCGCTGTTGAACCAAATATGTGGACTTATACGTTTTCTTTTCTGTATTGATTATTTGCAACATCTGTTGCAATTGCTCGTTTATTGGAGTGCTTTGCTTCGCCGATTTATACTTATTTATAGCTTCTTTTAGTTCATCCTCATCAATAGGTTTTAAAAGATAATCGATGCTATTTACTTTGAAGGCTTTAAGAGCGTATTCGTCATAAGCCGTGGTAAATATTATGGGTATGGTAACCCGCTTCTTTTCAAGGATTTCAAATGAGATGCCATCGGCTAGATGAATATCAAAAAATGCCAACTCAACATCATTTTCTTGCGCAAAGTATTCCACAGCCCCTGAGACGGTATCTATGACCCTATCGATATGAATTGAAGAATCTACTTCTGATAAAAGAAACTTCAAATTTTCTGCTGCTGCCTTTTCATCCTCTACGATTACTACTTTCATACGATCGGTATTTTTACGACAAAGTTCTCATCATCCTTTGAAATTTCAATTTCCTTGTTCACGTGCAATTTGAACCTAGTATTCAAGTTGCTAAGGCCTGTATTTGTACTTTCTACGTGACCTGTTCTTTTTTGTAATTTGTTTTTTACTACCAAGTGGTCATTCTCATCATATACATCAACATACAATGGCTTATCGCTTGAAATCTCATTATGCTTCACAGCATTTTCCATAAGCAGTTGTAGCGCCAGGGTGGGAATCTTCTTTTGAAGTAGCTTTTCGTCTATGTTGACGTTCACAATGAAATTACTACGATACCGCTCTTTTATCAAATGAACATAGCTTTCCAAAAACTTCAGTTCTTCCTTTACGGTTACTAGGTCCTGATCTTTGCTTTGCAATATGTATCTGTAAAGGAAAGATAGCTTGTTAATGAATTTTCCAGCTGCTTTTTGATCTTCTCTAACCAACAAACTCAAAGAGTTGAGTGAGTTGAACAAAAAGTGAGGATTTACTTGATTCTTCAAAGCAGCTAATTCATTTTGTAAGCTCTGTTGCTTTAACTGCTCTTTTTCAATAGCGTCAAGTTTCGATTGATTATTAAGCTTTATCGCCCTACTGATTACCAATAACATTAAAATGACAAAGAGGTAAACAAATCTGTTGAGTCGGGGATTAATGGAATATTCGTTAATACTATAAATTACATCATTAACAAGTTCAAAAAACAGAATCCACAGCAATAAAATCAATAGATTACCAGCTATGAAAGCTAAACCCTGAAACTTAGTACCAAACATTTGCAACCCATTCAAGTTGAATTTTAGTACTACGTAACAAAAACTAAAAAGCATAAAGATTCTGAAAACCGTATCTCCTATGGAGACTTCCATTAAGCTTATCAACCCTTGTTCTTCACTCCCAAACAGAAAGATAATTCTTGGTATGCTCACCAAAAGTGAGAAGCTGACCGCTATAATTAATATAAGTTTATTGGTATTCATAAATTGAAAAAGGCTTGCACAGCAAGCCTTTAAACTTAAGGATTCTAACCTTTGTTCTTGTTGTTTTCTTTCATTTTTTGTTGCATCTCCTCCTGAGTTTCAAGGTATGTTTCATACTGTTCCTCTGAAAGTATTGCCTTCATTTCTGCATTTTTATTTTTACGGATGGATTTATACTCCTTGTACTTGGCAAGTCTACCCTTGTCACTGTCCTTTAGTCCGCGCATTTGTTGGCCGTACCTTTTGGTTATTTCTACAAACTTGGGTTTTTGTTCTTCTGATAAATCCAACTTTAAAGAATATTCGTTGAGATTAGCTTCCATTTGAGCCCTTTGCTCTTCAGTCAATGTTCTTTCTTGGCCCATTGCAGTGGTACTTATTAGTGATACTATTGCCAGAATTAAAATGTGCTTCATTGTTTTATGCATTGCTCTATTGTTTACTATTAAGTGGTATTTGTTCATCTTCGATTTTATTTTTTTGTACTTACTATGCCTCTATGGAACCAACTACTTTATATCCTTTGCCACCCACAGTTTTAACCTTCCTGAAAAGTGTCTCATTATATTGGTAGTAGGTCTCGTTATCTATTTTCACTTTTTCCGCTTCATCGGGCAAATCATAAACAATGGCATTTAAAGGGGGTTCAACTATCTCGTATTTCTTACCATTTTCAACGTAGAAATTTCCAACGTGATAGTAGTAAACATCAGTTCCAACTACTACCTGTTTATAACCTTCGGGCAGTGAAGTGACGGTGATTCCCACGGGTGGATTAACTATAATGTAAGACCCGTTATGGTACCTGTAATACAGTCCGCCATAATAGTGATATCGCAACCCGCCATAATTAACAACTACGGTTGCTGGAGGCAATGTTCTTACAACCCTTACTCTGGGCACGGGTCGCGCATAAACTACTCTTGGTGTTGTTCTTACTACCGTTCTTGACGTTCCAATTACTACTCTTTGGGCATTTAAGTTTTCGGTAACAAAGAATATTCCTAAAATGCTCATTAGTACTGCTGATCTCAATGTCTTCATTTTTATTGTTTTTGAAAGATTCTGAGACAAAAGTATTTCTACTATAGGAGCTTCATGATAACTTTTGAGTGAAGCATCCTAAGTTGAAAGTGAAACGTCCAAATAGGATACTTAAAGAAAAATGATGATCACAAAGGCGTAAGAAATCTTTTTTATGTAATCTATGGAAACATAAACTTCAAGCAAATCCAGTCTTAGGACGACCAGGTTACCATAAATGCTCTTTCAACAAAAAAACACCCTTAGTAAAGGCGTTTTAAATCTTTGGATAATTGGCAGAGAGAGAGTGCTTGAATCCTCCCTATTACGAAATTATGTTCTCAATCAAGTCCTTTGCTCAATGTATTTTTTTAGGGACAGCATTCTGCTCTTTTGGGTTTCTTTATATTGCTCTCCTTTATATTTTTCAAAAGTCTTTTTTGAGATTCCTTTGTACCAAACCGTTTCGGTCAGTTTTACTTTGTCCCCCGCTTCAATGGTGCGCTTAATATAAATTTGGCCCGATGAGAGTTTATGTCTTAGGGTATAGGTCTCATTTTCAACCAGATCGGTAATCTCCACATTATAAATCTGGCCCCCGTTCACCACAGTTTTACAGGTTTTTCGTTTTTTTACACCATCGTCACACCGGACATCAATAATACTGGTATCCCAGTCGCCATAACTGGCAAAATCGACCAAAATATTCCATAAGTTTTCCTTAGAGGTCCCTAATTCCATGGAATAGGTGAACATTTTATCACTTTGGACTTTTTGAGCCATTAGAATGACTGGGCCCATGATTAAAAGAATTTGAACTAGTTTTTTCATGATTGTTGAATTTATCACCGTTAGTATTTCAGTATTTGATAATAAATTTCAAACCTGTACCACAAAAAAACTGTGTCAGATGACACAGTAACAGAATTTTAAGAATTAGGCCACGCTGAGCCTGCGCCGTATTCGGTGTAGGGTTTCCCGTGAAGTTCCAATCCAAGAAGCGATAACGTGCACCGGTACCTCCTGAACCAGTTCGGGATGGGTATGCAATAAATCCATATAACGCTCTTCCACAGTTGTGCTCGATTTTTTCTTAGCTTCCAAAAGTTTGGCGGATAGAATCTGCTCGGTGATGTTTTGAATGAAATTGCTAAGCTCTATGCTTTTGGATTTAATTGCCATATAATCGGCCCGTTTTAGTTCACAATAACGAACATCGGTCAAAGCAATGCATTCATCAAGGGTCGGCGACTGATTGACAAAACTTTCCATAATGGTCCAACAATAGTTAGGGCTTATGACCTTTAACGTAATGCGATTCCCAAAATCGTTATGCGTGTAGTAATGTAAAAAACCCTCCTCAAAAAAATAGCACGACCCCACAGTTTGGTTGGCCCTGATCAACTTCTCCCCCTTGTTAAGCTTTCCTTGTTGGATATGGCTCAAAAGAAACTCCATGTTGGAAGGGGAAAGGTCTCCAAAACTGCTAAAGTATTCAAACATCATTTGCATACCCTAAAGATACGCATTTTGTACTATGGGAAATTCTATTTGGTGGAACGTTTTGAGAAATATATGTATAGCGAAAAGCCTATAAAAGTAACACAAAGGATAAGCCCTGAAGTCGGGATCCCCATAAACCCCAATTGTTTGTCTGCATTGAACCTAGTATGCTTCCAAACCGCATTTCGCTCTTTGTTGGACAGTACATATCGGGCCGTTGAACCTTGATATTTGACAAAGACAAAGTTTTCCAATCTGGAATAAATATCCGTAAGACTGTTCACCGTGATTTTAAATCCTTTTGAGAAATCCACCGAATCCTCCAAAACAAACGTGATATAGGCGTCATGGGAAACCAGATTGGTTTCGCCTACCACCAGTTTTCCGTTCAAATTATCTTCATTCAGCGAGATACGCTCACCAAAATACTGGGAAAGGTCTTTTTGATAGGCATTTAAATTGATTTTCGTAGCACTTTTCAATTCGGGATTTAAAAACTCCAGGATATCCAACACGGTCTTCGGTGTGAAGTGAATGGTTAAAGTAGATACGTCCTCCTTCAATCGAAACGTGTAGGTAAGCTGATTGGGCTGATGCGAAAAAACGGTAGTGGAATACATTAAAACTACCGCTATCAAACCGTATAAGAAGATTTGCTTCATCATTTCTTTCATGGTTACATTTATCTAAATGAAAAGCTATCATCTGGAGTACCGGAAAAGCATAGCGGTGCTGAGGGAAAGTTATCAGTGACCACATAAAAATATTCATCATCCGATTCGGGGGATTTCCCAAACTTTCCATTGCATTGATCCAAACTGGAAAGTCCATCAACATACTCGTAATCTTGAAAGTATAAACCATCGGGGCACCCATCCGGAGCACTGATTCCGTCTCCTCCCCTTCCTTCTGTCCTTAATTGATAGCCACTGCTCAGTTCCTCTATGGTCGTCCCATCATCCGCATAGGCATATTTATAATAAATGGGGAATCCATCAGCGGCATATCCAATTTTAACCATCGCTGATCCATCAATGCCCTGTTGGGATGCATAGTTGGATGGAGAGCCATGGTAGTGGTAACGGCCTGTGGGTTGCACGTGGGCATTATTGCAATCCAACCCCAAGTTCACCTGATTTTGTAACGTAGTTATGTTCCACTCCCGGTTTAAAGTTCCATCGGATCCCATGAAAAACTCTGCCGTATAAGGTTCTCCGATTACCCCTGAGAAATAAACGGACATGGTAAACCCTTGTCCAAAAGTAACGTTCGCGGCAAGCTGTGGTTCAGTGGTCATGGTATAACTCTCAACCCTTTCCGCTATGGTATTTGGATTGCCCGCATTGGGAAACTGACCAACCAGGTGATTTGCCACCCCATTTAGATTTATGATGCGGGTGGTTCCAGAAATGGTTTCGGAATAACTGGAGGTAATCCCCAGTGTACTTTGAATATCTACCGTACAATCATCGGGGTTTAGGTTGATTTCAAAAATGCTGGTGGTATTGGTACAGTCCACACTATCATCATCTGAGTTATCGTCCATTGCTATATCATCAGGGTCTATCCCATCATCATTGTCAGTAGAACAATTGGCCCAAAGGGCTAACGCCATAATGGCGAAAACGTATGTTTTTGTTATTCGAATCATCTCCTAGATTTTTTGTATTCATTATTGGTTTATATGGGATTAGATGAGGAAAGAAAAAAAAACTTGCGGTAGCGGGTATTTTAATGTTCTTGAAGAGATTACATCTGTCTAAAACCCTTAAACGAGGACAGGTTCAAACTATCACCATAAGAATTTGTTATTCGAATACTTAATGGTAAAAAACTATTTCTTGAAGGGTGGTTCTCCGTATGATAATCAGCTGTATCTTAACGATTCATCCAACTTTTAAAGTCGTTGGTTTTAGGCCTGCTGACAATAAACTCTAGGTCCCTAGCCCTGATAAGAGTCAGTTTTAAACGATGGTTGAAGTATCTATCTATTTTTAGAATTGCCGATTTTGCCACAACTTGACCACGGTTAATGCGAAAGAATTGGTTCGGATTTAATGATGGATAAAGCTGATCAAGGGTTTCATCGATGATTACCCGTTTATTTTGAGTGACACCAAAGGTGACACTGTCTTCGGAGTACGCGTATAGCAAATCGGAAATACGGATTTGTGCGAACCCATCCCCTTCTTTCACCAAGATACCCTCGCGTTGCGATGCAGGCTGCATGTCTGACAAAAATCTTTTGAGGGTTTCATGGTCAAGGGCCGGTGCCTGTTTGGAACGTTTGAACTTTTCCAAAGCTTGTTGTAAATCAGTTTCTTGAATGGGCTTCAGAAGATAGTCAATGCTGTTCACCTTAAAGGCCTTTATGGCATATTGGTCAAATGCGGTGGTAAATATGATGGGGCATTGCAGCTGTACTTTTTGAAATATTTCAAAACTGATTCCATCGGCCAGTTGAATATCCATAAACACCAAATCAGGTTTTCGGTTATTTTGAAACCATTCCACACTTTCCTCGACCGTATCGATTATACCCAATAGCCCATACTCAAACCTTAAGGTTTGCAACAAATTCTGCAACTGGTTGGCCGCCCGGGCTTCGTCTTCAATGATGAGTATCTGCATACGAATGTTTTTGGTCGACCACGTTCAGCAACGGTAATTTTACCCTGAAGTAGCCATCATCTTTGGTAATGGTGACCTGCTTATCTGAGATCAGTTGGTATCGGCTTTCAATATTCTTAAGACCCAACTTTGTGGTGGGCAATTGGGTAGATTTATGCTGTATCTTGTTGCTCACCACTAGTTGTCCTTTTACAACATCTACGCTCACGATCAAAGGTTTTGCCTTTGAGATGACGTTATGTTTCACGGCATTTTCAAGCAATAGTTGCAGACTCATAGGAATAATCAACTGTTCTTTTGCACTTTCCGATACATTCCATTGTACTTTAAGATTGTCCCCAAATCGTTCCTGTTGTATATGGATATAGGCCTTGGCGAAGTTGAGCTCTTCGTGCAAAGCGATAAGATTGGCATTTCCTGATTCAAGAATAAATCGATATACTTCTGACAATCGATTCACAAATTCCTTGGCTTCCTCTCTAGTATTTTGATCTATAATGTCCCGCAGGGTGTTAAGCGTATTGAAAAAAAAGTGAGGCTGAGCCTGATTGCGAAGGGTGTCCAACTGTGCCTGAACAATGGCACGCTTGGCCTGCTCCTCTTCGCGAATAGACTGCTTTAAACGAACGTAATAAAAAATGGCTTCGTAAATGGCCATGGTCATCGTACTTATTAAAATAATGGGTATTATAAGCTTGATTCGCAATGGATTGTTATAACTGTTGTCGAAAACATAGCCCAGAATCATGTTACCCGTAAAATCCACCGTCATTACCGTCACGACAATGGAAAGAAAAAATAGGGGGATACGCTTTTTGTTGTCCTTTAAACCAGGATACCGTTTTCGCAACGCTATCAAAATGCTTCGAATTATGGACCAATTCGCTATTGAAAACATTAAGGAAACGCTCCAATTGATGGTGGCTTCAATGAAGGGTAGACGGGTAAACGACCCTCTGGAAAACAGAAAATCAGTTACGAAACTCAGCAGTATGATACCGGCTATCATAAACCAGATATCATTAAAAGCCAAGTATTTTATACGTTTTTCCTTATTGAAAAGCCTCATGCTCCAATCGCTTTAAAGTCTTATCAAAGGCATGCCTTGTTTTGCTTGGTAGAACGTAAACGCTATCCAGGAAGCATACAATAATCCAAAAAGTATGACCGTCAGATTTTTGACCATCTTGGAAGCATTCCATTTCTTGGTAAGCACCACTGCGAATAAAGGAATAATTTGGATGCCGTGCAATCCGAAAAAATGGGCCACACGTAAATCACCTGCAATGGTACTCCAATTGATCCAAGGAAGGCCTTCCCTTCCATCTGGAACACCTACATTGTGCGACATTTGACCAATCATCTGCCCTCCTACCCAACTTCCGAAAAATACCACCAGCCAACCTAACAAAATACCCCATTGTACAGGTCTGGTTGTATTGAGCCTTAGTCGTATGGTTTCTACAATAAAAAATACCATGAAGAGGACGATGATACTAATGAGGATTCCCATGCTGCCGAATAGAACCCCATCAAACATACTTGATTGATTATAGTGTGATCGCACGCCCCGGGCCGCTTGCAGGAAAACAATACATATTTCCAAAACCATGGTCCATGAAATGATGTTGTTGACAATGTTTTTCTTTCTTCTGGAAAAGGGATAAAGTGTAATCAAAAATCCAGCAGTCAACACATATATTCCGCCTGAAAGTGAAAACTTCATCGGTTTTACCCAGACGTTTAGACCTGTCAGCATACGACTATCAACCATCCAACCTATGATACATAGGCCAGCGAGTATAAAATGGAATAGTACAACTCCGTACAAAATGGGGCTTTCTCTCCTAACGGTTTGGAATACGTTTGTTATGGCTCTCATGATCTAGACAGTTTAATGGTTCTGATAATCATAAAGAGTAAAAAGCCAACAGGACCCAGCATGAATGTGGCAAAAAGACATGGTGCCATCAATAGTTGATGAATCCCCAACTGTTTGTTCTGGTTCAAAATCCACATCCCCACTAAAAGATCAAAGGCCAAATAATGGACCCAACCTGCCATTACTGCATTTTCAAGTGTGAACAAAGACATTACTGAGGCTAAACTTCCAAAGTCCAAACCTGCACCTGTCTGTATATGAGACAGCATGTAATACACGTAAAAAAGGGAGAGAAGTAGGGGAACTACCCTGTAATCAATTAAAAAACGGGTCACCTTCCATTTAGGAAGTATGATCATTAAAAGCCACATGGGCATCGCCATCATATTGGCTATCGAAAAAACTTCTGCGGTTGTCATTGATGTTTGGTTTGATGGTTAAACACAGACCAAAAATCAATTTTCGCTTAGATTGGTGGAAGCGCTTTTTGCTGAATCATCGCTCAGAGATGTTGAATTGCACAATTCAAAAGAAACTACTTGGTAAACTTTACCATTGTTTCTAAAAAAATGGACCAATATTCACAACCGTTTCGACATGGCCTCAAAGTCAAAGGTGTCGTTGCCAATGCTGAATTGGTGTTCACCAACGATTTTGAAATCATTTTTTTCATAAAAGCGTAAGGCCCTTTGATTTTCCTTGTAAACGGATAGCCAAATATGCTCACACCCACTTGCCTTTGCTTTTTCGAGCAATGCATCTTGTAGTCGCTTTCCAATTTTTAGGGACAAAAAGTCTTGTAGGACATAAATCTTCTGTAGTTGACCAACATTTTCGTATGGAACAAAGTTGCTTGGTGAATCAAGTTTCAATTTGGCATATCCCACCGGAAGCCGATTAACGAAAGCTACCCAATACACATTGTTTTCTTTTTCTAAACCTCGCTCTATTTTCTCAACGGCAAACGTAGCATCCAGATAGTTGTTCAAACCCTCAAAATCACTGAAAAAACGCCTAAAGGTTTGGGTAAAGGTTACTCTGCCCAATAAGGCTATTGAAATGGCATCTTCTTTTTTAGCCAATCGAATTTGTTCCATAAACAGTAGTTTTCATTTTATATAATCGATATGCGTGTAAAAACACGGCAATAGTGCAACCTATGGTGATGGGCCACGCATCAATAAGGAGTCCATACAGTATATAAATACAGTTGGCTACCAATGATATGATTCGTAATCGTTTCTCCCCACGAGCAGACATTGAATAGAGATTAAGAAGCAATGCGAAATAACCAATAGCATCTGCAAGTTGGATCATACGGATTTATTTTAAACTATACTTTTTACAGTATAAATCTATTTCCAATATATTTACCATGCAATACCTGTCATCGTTGACAGCTTAAATTTGAGAAATGATTGTTGACGGAAAACAAAAAGCATACAAAGTTGAAGACCAAATATTTCATTGTGGCACCAATGCAACCCTTCATTTTATAGGCGGAAAATGGAAAAGTGTCATTATTTGGTATCTCAGAAATGGTAAAATGCGTTTCTCAGAACTGAAAAGATTGATGCCCGACATTACCGAAAAGATGTTAAGTCTTCAACTAAAAGCCCTGCAAGCTGATGGCATCATAAACCGAAAGGTTTTCGGCACCAAACCTCCCAATCGTGTTGAATACAAATTGACTCACTTTGGAGAAAGCTTTGTTCCTGTTATTCAAAAAATCACAGAATGGGGCATCGCATATGCACAATCAAAAGGGAAACTCATTGAAGTATCGTAATCGTTTGCCGTAGTTCTCAAAAAAAAATAAAAAGCACTATTCAATTTTAAGTCCCTGCGCATCAGCAAATCTTCCTGTAACCAGCCAACCTCCAAAATCTTCGGAAACGGCTAGCAAAAGGGTGTTCTTTCCCTTTTTCAGATTAAGATAAACAGCATCGAAAAGCCCAATGGTACCCAAGTATCGATAGTCCCGTGTTCGAAAACGGTTGGTACCTTTATAAATGGGCTGTCCATTTAATAGCACCACCACCCTATCGCTATAGCCGAATTCGAAAAGTCGGGTTTCGTCTTTCGCAGCTGTAATGGTGAGTTTAGCAAAAACAGTGTTCCCTGGGGTGTCATCCCCAAGTTCCACTTTCCTTGAGATATTGGCCGCTACCCCTTCTTCTAAAACAATTTTTTGGCCCCACTTACGGCCGTCAATGGCGGACTGAAGGTTGTTGGAATCATCCAATAGTTTCTCTTCAAACTTATCGGATACTTCCCACTGCGCTATTGCTCCTTCAATGGGTTCCCGCTTACCGGGTTTGAAATCCTTGATTTCATGTGCTTCCCCATTAACCTTGAAATTGGCCAAATGCACTCCATTCGCCAGCCCACCCGTAAAGCTCACGCCTCCGGCTTTGGCCTTATGGAATAGTTGCCATGACAGATTGGGCTTCTCGGCATGGTCGAGATACACTTGCGCCTTATCATCATTAACCACAATCTTAACGTGCATCCATTGGTCCACTGGATAATTATAGACAAATGAATATTTGGGTCCGAAATAGAACTGCCACGGAGTGACTCCTTTAAACAGCGCAACTGCCTGGTTGGCATCTGGATTACCCGACTGATGTGGTCGTATGTAAAACTGTTCAGCATCCGAGTCATTGATTCTAAAATATACTCCGGGAAATCCTCGGGTACCGGTCATGTAAATATCATATTCAATGGTTCCATTTAAAAAAGCGCCATTTTTCAGGGT
>NZ_JANQIH010000034.1 GCF_028282265.1 Allomuricauda sp. | reverse complement strand
CCCATTCATAAAAGCCAGCATCAGTTTTTCCAGTTTTTTGCCTTCCATTTGCCCATGACCGATTCCAATTTTGGCATCAGGCACCAGTCGTTGAATCATGCCAGCGACTTCTTTAATGTTTTCAATCCGATTATGCACAAAAAAAACCTGTCCTCCGCGCTGGATTTCATAAGAAACCGCATCACGGATGATTTCCTCATTTAGTCGAATCACCTGACTTTCGATGGGATAACGGTTAGGCGGGGGAGTATTGATAATGGATAAATCACGAGCCGCCATCAGACTAAATTGCAGTGTTCTGGGGATAGGGGTGGCGGTAAGCGTTAGCACATCGACATTTTCTTTTATGGATTTCAATTTGTCCTTGACGGAAACCCCAAATTTTTGTTCCTCGTCCACAATGAGTAATCCCAAATCCTTGAACTGCACATTTTTGTTGACCAATTGATGCGTACCAATGATGATATCAATTTTACCCGCAGCCAAACGTTCTAAAATGTCTCGTTTTTCCTTGGCTGTTCTGAAACGGTTGAGGTAATCTACGCTAACTGGCAATTCCCCCAGTCTTTTTTTGAAGGTTTTATTATGTTGGAATGCTAAAATCGTGGTTGGTACAAGTATGGCCACTTGTTTGCCATTGTCCACGGCCTTAAAAGCGGCACGGATAGCAACCTCTGTTTTTCCAAAGCCCACGTCACCACAAATTAGGCGGTCCATAGGCCGTTCGCTTTCCATATCTTTTTTTACATCCTCGGTAGCTTTGCTTTGGTCTGGAGTGTCCTCATATAGAAACGAGGCTTCCAACTCGTGTTGCAGATAACTGTCAGGCGCATACTGAAACCCTTTTTCCATACGACGCTTCGCATAGACTTTAATTAAGTCAAAGGCAATCTGCTTGACACGGCTTTTGGTTTTCTGCTTCAATTTTTTCCAGGCTGCTGAACCAAGCTTGTAAATTTTGGGGACAGCCCCATCTTTACCATTGTATTTGGATATTTTATGAAGGGAATGTATGCTCACATAAAGAATATCCCGGTCTCCGTAGAACAGTTTAATGGCTTCCTGTTTCTTCCCTTCCACATCAATTTTCTGGAGTCCTCCAAACTTTCCGATACCATGGTCGATATGGGTAACATAATCTCCAATTTCGAGCTTGGTAAGTTCCTTTAATGTGATGGCTTGCTTTTTGGCATAACCATTTTTAAGGTGGAACTTATGATAGCGTTCAAAAATTTGATGGTCGGTATAGCAAGCAAGTTTTAGGTCTTCGTCCAAGAAGCCCTGATATAATGGAAAAACAAGGGTTTTGTAGTGGACCTCTTGTTCCATTTCATCAAAAATATCGTGGAAACGTTGTGCTTGCTGTTCTGTGGAACAAAAGATATAATTGGTGAAACCCCTTTGATGATTTTCATTCAAGTCATCAATCAGAAGATCAAACTTTTTGTTGAAAGAAGGTTGGGGTTTAGTTCGGAAAACAATAGTTGAGTCTGTCACACTAAGCTCGTCGAAGTGTGTGCTCTCGCTTTGATAAGGAGATGCTTCGACAGGTTCAGCATGACTTGACTTTCCTTTTATGTGCACCAAAGTAAACTCCTTCAACTGTGTTCTCAATAAACCAGAATTCACAAAGAGTTCTTCAGGTTTGGCGTGCTTCAGTTCACCTTGCAACTTTCCGAAGCTTTCTTCGGCTTTCTCAAAGAAAGAGTCGATTCGGTCGTAGACCAAATCAAGATTTTTGGAAAAAATGACAGTTTTGGAAGAAATGTACTTTAAAAAACTCTCTCTCGTCTCTTGCAAAAACTTGTTCTCCACATTGGGAATGATGGTAATGCGCTTTACTTTATCGGTGGATAGTTGGGTTTCTGTATCGAACATACGGATGCTATCTACCTCATCCCCAAAAAACTCGATACGGTAGGGAAGGTCATGGGAAAACGAGAACACATCCACAATACCGCCCCGGACCGAAAACTCTCCAGGTTCAGTCACAAAATCCACCCGTTGAAACTGGTATTCAAAAAGTACCTCGTTCAAAAAGTCGAGGGAAAGGGTATCACCCAGTTTAATCTTCAAGGTGTTTTTGTCAAGCTCTTTTCGGGTGACCACTTTTTCAAAAAGCGCATCGGGATAGGTAACAATGACCGCCGGTTTTTTTCTTGAATTGATACGATTTAGTACTTCGGCCCGCAGCAGAACATTGGCATTATCCGTCTCCTCAATTTGATAGGGTCTACGATAGCTTCCTGGATAGAAAAGCACTTCATTTTGCCCAATCAACTGCTCTAAATCATTTAAATAATAGGCTGCCTCTTCCTTATCGTTAAGCAATATCAAAAAAGGGAATTCGGATGACCTAAAAGAAGAAGCAAGGGCAAAGGAGAGTGCTGAGCCTGTGAGTCCGTGAATATGGATATTTTGATTGGAAGATGACTTCTCGACTGCGCTCGAAGGGACATTTTGGGCAATACGTTCCCCTAGTTTCCTGATATTGGGAGACTGTTCGAAACTTTGGGAAATGGATGATGGGGTCAATCCAAAAAATTTGTGGCAAATATAACGGGATACTCAGAAGCGAGCAAAATGATTTTGGATTTCTCACTTACATTCGAAATGAAAAAAAGACCAGTGCGTCATTTCTACCTGTCAGACTGAGCATAGTCGAAGTCCAAGGGAAAATCTAAACCTTTACGACCTCATTCTCCACAATCACAAAAATCTCATCCTCTTTTTTCGGTTGAAGCACATGAGTGCCTGTGAACTCACCAAAAGCTGGCAGAATCATTTGCGAAGTGGATTTAAAAAAGCAGGGTAGGCGCAACTTCTGTCTGCCAAAACCTTGAAGCCGAACAGCGGGATGGATGTGTCCGCAAAAATTAAAGAGGTTTTTTTGCTCCTCGGGATGGTGGGTAAGCAAGAAGTCACCAATAATCAATTCCTGAAATATGGGAATGCCGATGTGTTCGAATTTATGGGGCGATATGATGTCATGGTTTCCCGAAACTAAAATGATTTCAGAAGGCGTTTTGGCCACCCAATTCTCAAAAAGTTCCCATTCCTTATTTAGGGAAGAGTGGAAGAGGTCACCCAAAAAACAAATCTGAAATGGATTGAAATGTTTTACGATTTCATCCAACAACAGATAATTGTTATGCAGTGCTTTTCTCGGAACTGCTGCCCCAAATTTTCTAAAATGGGCTACTTTGCCCAAATGCACATCGCTGATAAGCAATTGGGATTTGTCAACCCAAAAAACACCACCCAAAGGATGGAGCACAAATTTTTGATTTTGTATT
>NZ_JANQIH010000014.1 GCF_028282265.1 Allomuricauda sp. | reverse complement strand
TTTTCTCTTCCAACACCTTGAAAAAGCCTTCAATCACTTCCCTGATGATTTCTTTGGGAGCCAGTTCCTTCAACTGATCTTCGGTCAAGCTGAGTTCGGTAGCTTCCTTCAAGGCGGAATCAATGGCTGCATTCAGCAATTCTTCCTTGTTTTCGAAATAGCTGTAAAGAAGCCCCTTGGACATCTTTACCTCCTTGGCAATATCACTTATTGACGTATTGAAATACCCTCTTGTCGCAAATAAATGCAATGCTTCAGAAACAATTTGTTTCCTCTTTGCCTTTCTGTGAGCGGCTAATTGTTCTTCTGTTCTTGGACTCATTTTTTAAATTGAACGATTGGTCAAAATTAAAAAATAGTTTTATCAAAAAATAGTTTTGTGAATTATTTAACAAAAAGGGCAGGACTTATCTGTTTGATATTCTGTGTAAAGCGAAGCAATTCCAATCCGATTCCTTCAATGAAGTATATACAAGGAAGTAAATCGTATATTTATCAATACTCCTAGCATGCAACTTTAACCGAAAAGTTAACTTCGATTATTTAGAGTAATCAGATTTAAAGTAGATTTTTGAGTTTCCGGTATTCGGGTTTTGGAAACTATAAAATCAAGGTTTTTTTTGAATTCACAAACCATGCATCAATGTCAACCTTAATTCAAATACTTATTTTTGGTTCGCTGATACTGGCATCATTTCTCTCCATAACAAATCCTGGTAAGGTAAATCGGAAAGCTAATTTATGGTTTGGAATCACCTTATTGCTTTGGTCCACATTTTGGTTTGAGGAAATCGTTATGGTCGCAGGTTGGAAACCTCTTAACCCGTGGTTGGTTTCCCTCCTAATGTTCTTACAACTTTTCACTCCTTTAGTGCTCTACATCTGTATAATTTTCTTTACGAACCCGTCTTATAGGCTTAAAAAAAATGCCCTTTTTTTTCTTGTTATGCCTGCCCTATACGGAGTAATGCTTATTCTGCAACAGGGGCTTTCGTATGATTTGGAGCCCATACTTTTAGGATTTTTGCTGGCACATTCACTTTTCTACATTTCAATCTCGTTTGTTAAAATAAGAAGGCATCAAAAAAATACCCAAGACTTTTCTTCCAATGCCGAGGAAATCGATTTAAAGTGGTTGGAATACATCATCATTGCAATTTTGATCATTACGATTGCTGCCAGTGTTCTTAGTCTTCTCTTTTACGATTCTCCCCTAAGCCCGTATTTAGGTCTTGCTATGTTGGCCACGGTTTATTTTATAGCGTATCATTTGATAAAGCAAAAGGAGATATTCCCTTTAAACGAAAAACACCGTGAGGATCTCCTTTCCATCAACGAAGAGGAATTGGAAGTAATTCATAAACGTAAAATAATTTCAGAAGAAAAGTTGGTTGAGTTAAAATCCAAACTCAACAAACACATGAATGAAGAGCAACCTCACCTTGACAACGAAATAAATCTGGCCAGCCTATCAGAGCAGTTGGGGCTAACGCCACATCAACTTTCTTATGTCATCAATAATGGGTTTGACGAGAATTTTTTCCAATTTATTAATCGATACCGGGTTGAAAAGGCGAAAGACCTACTCTCAAGCTCCATTTCAGATAAATATTCCATTTTGGGAATCGCGTTCGAGTCAGGTTTCAGTTCCAAAACTTCTTTCAATACTACCTTCAAAAAAATAACCGGGCAGACTCCATCTGAATTTAAAAAGAATGGTTCGAGTTTATAACAAAGAACCTCCTTCTTTTATAAATCGCTGGTTATTAATTTTTTATAAACATTGTTTGAGTTTATAACCTTGAACGATCCCAGCTAACTCCGAACGTAGTTTTGCCCTATGATTTTAAAGATGGGGAAAGTGGAAAAAAAATCGGAGCATCCGTTCGCGGTAATTACAGGAGCCAGTCAGGGGCTGGGAAAAGCATTTGCCAGGACGTTGGCATCCCAAGGGGTAAATCTTGTGCTGGTGAGCCTTCCGTGGCAAAATGTGGAAGGTCTTGCGAATAGTTTACATAAAGCATATGGCGTACAGACCCAATGCTATGAAACAGATTTTAAAGCTGATGAAAACATAGAGCGCCTCTGCAACTGGTTAAATACCAATTTCTCCATATTTGTTTTAATCAACAATGCAGGAATTGGAGGAACCAGAAGGTTCGGGGAAGTACCTTCCAGTTATATTGACACAATAATACAGGTCAATGTAAAGGCCACTTCTTTGCTAACGCATCGGCTATTGCCCAATTTAAAGGAACAAAAAAGGGCATACATTCTAAATGTATCCAGCATAGCCGCATTTTCACCGGTAGGATATAAAACGGTTTATCCTGCCTCTAAATCCTTTGTTCATTCTTTTTCCCTAGGCCTGTCCGAAGAGCTTAAGGAATCCAATATATCGGTTAGCGTCATTAATCCTGGTGCTATGAAAACAAATGCGGAGATAACTTCGAGAATTGAAAAACAGGGACTTATTGGAAAACTAACCTTACTGGACCCAAATAAGGTGGCCCGGTATAGTCTTGCCAAAATGTTCGAGGGGAAAAGAGTGATAATGCTGAACCCATTAAGTTGGTTCATTTCCGTTGTGTTGCCAACGAGAATTAAAGTACCAATGATGACCAAAATAATTAAAAGGGAACTGACGGTTGGATAAGGTATTCGTAACAGGGATCAATGGCCTGCTGGGGACAAATCTTTGCGAAGATTTGTTGGATGCGGGATATAGCGTTAGGGGCTTGGTAAGAAAAAAACTGAAGTACCTGGGTGAAACCCATAAAAATCTTGAGCTTATCGAGGGCAATCTCTTCATGGATTTCACCACTATTTTGAAGGATGTTGATTGTGTGGTTCATGTGGCGGCAATTACTGATCAAGGTATTCCGGATTATGTGGAATACCGGAGAGTCAACTTTGAAGCTACTTCCCAACTGTTCCATGCTGCCATAAGGTGCGGTGTAAAACGCTTCATTTTCGTAAGTACGGCAAATACCATGGGATATGGTTCTAAGGCAGATTCTGGAAAAGAGGGAAACAAAATATCCCCGTTGTTCAAAAAGTCCTTTTATGCAAAAAGCAAATGGGAGGCTGAACAGTTTTTGTTGGATAATATAGATAGGATAGCGACCATGATTGTAAATCCGACTTTTATGATTGGGGCATTCGACAGCAAACCCAGCTCGGGAAAAATCATCTTGATTTGCTGGAAAAAGAGGATTGTTTTTTATCCCCCCGGAGGAAAGAACTTTGTGCATGTAAAGGACGTATCCAAGGGTATCGTAAAGTGCATACAAAAAGGTAAGAATGGGGAAAAATACCTTTTGGCCAATGAAAACCTTTCTTATCTGGACTTTTTTAAAAAGGTCAATAGGGTAACAGGGCAAAATCCATTGATGTTAAGGATTCCTGGATTCGTTCTTACGCTGTTGGGGCATGTAGGCGACGCTTTAAGGAGATTTCATGTTAAAACCAGTTTAAGTTCTGTGAACATGAAGGCATTACAGGTCAACAATTATTTCTCAAACAAGAAATCCGTAGAAGAATTGGGCATGGATTACCAATCTGTTGATAAAGCTATAACCGACGCCATTGAGTACTTTAAGCAAACCTCTCGGGTCAAGTCACAAAAACGAACATTGATATGAAATCAACAAAAATTACAATCATGATAATCTTAATGATAATTATTTTATGTCGCCAAGCTTTTGGGCAAAATACAGCTCTCGACTCAGTTACAGATCTAAATGAGTTTGAGCGTTTGGCAGAAAAAGGTCCTTGGGAAATCGCAAAACAAAAAAAAGGCGTTACCCTAAGTTATAGAAAATTGAAAGTCGCTGATACTTTGAACATAAGGGAGCTATCGGCAAGTTTTAAAACTTCGTCTTCCATTGATAGCATCATAGCATACATAAAACAGCCGCCAAAAATCAAGGAATGGAACGAAGCGGTCCGCTTCAATGAGTTATTGTACGGTGAAGATTCCACTTGGGTTTCACATACTACGTTTGATATTCCATATCCTTTTCCCCAACAAGAGCTGGTTTCAAAGTATACGATCAACCATAAGGACAAAAAAGTAATTGTTTCATCTCGATCGGTTCCAAATTATATTACCTTGAAAAAGGGTATAAATAGGGAAAGGTACAATTGGGGAAATTGGCTGTTGCTTCCACTCGATAACGGGTTGGTTCAGGTAACGTTCTCAGCAGTTTCGTTGTCTAATTCGTCCATTCCACGGTTCATAAAAGACCCGATTATAAAACGAAAGCTTGTCAATTCATTTATCAAACTGAAAAATCAACTTTCTGAACGGTCAGATAAGAATGGGGTTGTGAATCCTTCAATGAAACGTAATTCAAACATTTAAATCGTTCCTATGAGGACAGTTCATAGTAATCTTAAAATAAGACTCCTTCTACTAACTGTTTGCTACGTTACGTTCACTTTTTCGCAGCAAAAAATTGAATTTGATAGCGGTATCAATGGTCAAATCATAAACGGTTACACAGGTACGTTGCTGGTAAAAACAAGAAAAGGGTTGTTTGGTATTGACCCGAAAACAAAGCAAGTTTCTTGGAAGAACATGGATTTAAAAAAAGTGGACCTCTCTGAATATTCGGAAGTTCCCTATACTTCTATTGTCATCTTCACGCAAAAGCCGCTCATAAGTTCCAAGGCGATATCGAACACTTTCAATAGCAGGGGTAAAGCCAAAACCATATTGAATGTTGTTACGGGCCATGTACTTTTTGATTCTGATAGCGAAGGTTTCAAAGCAGTGAACCATACCATGATTCTCCCTCAAAAAAAGGGAGTTTTGGTCGATGGGGTAAAAGACAAGGATTTGATGATTTCCCTTTTTAACTATGAAACTGGACAACAGGTTTGGGAAACGAAGGGAATCGAATCCAACTTTTTCGAAAACACAAAAGGTGTATTCTTTGATGATGAGAAGATTTTACTGGATACTCGAGAGGACATCTATTGGTTAAAGAACAAACAGCTGATCAAAATTGATGGTGACACAGGGGAAGTTTTGTTTGAAAGGGCAGATGTCACTTCCATGGCAATGAATGCATCCAAGGATATTCTATTCGTTTTTTCCAATAAACTTGGCGCTAAAAAGTTGGGTGAAGAAAATGCTATCACTGCACTGGATGTAAAAACAAATACCGTGGTTTGGAAAGATCCCATCAAAATATGGGGAAACATTTCAGATACGGCCTTTGAGGAAAATACTATGGTAGTCATCACCTCAAAGGGGTTCAATGTAATCGATGTGGAAAATGGGACAAAAAAATGGGAACGGTCTGAACCATTGCCGCTAATAAAAAAAATAGTTCCTGTTGAAGAGGGATACTTGGTGGTGCAGGACAATTATTTGGTAAGAATCAATGATATGGGAAAAAAGGGCTGGGGCAAGAAGTTAAGGATTACCCATTCCTTCCAAGAAAACCCTGTTTACCTTTTGGAGGATGGACAAGAAATACTCTATATAACACCTTCCAAAGCTAATCGGGTAAATATAGAAAATGGAACCAAGGTTTGGGAAAAAGACATAGTCCTAAATTCAAACGGGTTTATTGGTCGTAACCTGAGACTTAGCGAACATCACTTTGGTGTTTGGAATGATACTGTTAACAAGCTTTTTCCGGTGTACGCGGGTAACAGTTTCTACATTTTTGATCAGGAATCTTCTAAGGCCCCTGTCGCCATTGATACGTTTAACTTCAAACGGACCTTGCCGAACTTGAAAATTAGGGACAAGGGATACTTACTATATCACTTAAACCAGTTTTATTTTTATGATCTTTCAGGACGCCAGTTGTACAACAAATCGTATCCTTACCCTGAAAAAAACAATTTGTTTTCTGAGACATTTTATTGGACCAAGAGAGGTTTTGGCACCTATACTTCTGCCTTGGGTTTTGCGGGAAACCAGATAGCAAAAACCTTTAACAGCGTCTTGGTTTCAACAGATTTGGGCCCTTTGAGTACTGCTACTTCCAATATATATGGAACGTACTTGACGTATAGGGCATCTTTGGAGAATGTAACCGAACTGAATCAAATGGATTTTGACCTACTCAATATGTCTGCTGTACTTAATAGAATCAACACAAGCAGAAAAAATGAAGGTCTCCTGCTCATCGTTGCTCTTCGGGAAGAAGAAACCGAAATAATCGAGTTGGACATAGATTCAGGAGAAGAAGAAAGTTTGAAAACGGTGGGGTATACTTACTCCGATTTTGCAGTGGACCAGATAGAACGGCAGGTTTATTTTTTTGATAAAAAAATCGTATTTATCGAGGCATTAAATAACTGAATTGGGTTTTCTGAGCTAATTAAGCTGTAGCATTTCAACCGATAATGTGCATTTCATTTTCATTTAGGAACTCCATTTTTTTAAAAATTAGGGCGCTGGCAACCGTTTTAAGACGAATGATTTAAAAGACTTTTTGGCAAATCCCTAAACTGAACCAATATGACGACAGAACGCAAAATTGCCCGCTTCTTCAACTTAACGGATAGGAATTGGCTTAGACATGCCAATCCTTGGAGTGTTTGGACGAGGTATACCGTACTTCCGGTTATCATTCTGGCCTTCTGGTCTAGGATATGGCTCGGATGGTGGGTACTGATTCCAGTTACCCTATCAATAGCCTGGATGCTACTAAATCCAATTATCTTCCGAAAACCAAAGTCCACAAAAAATTGGCCATCAAAAGCTGTTTTGGGTGAGCATGTTTATTTAAATCGTGATAAAATTGATATTCCTTCCATTCATAAAAAGGTACTTTTTACTATTTTGAATATCATTTCTTTAATAGGAATGGGAGTTGTAATTTGGGCAATTATTGTGTATTCAATATGGGGAGCCCTCATGGGAACAGCTCTGGTATATATGAGTAAGAGTTGGTATTTGGACCGAATGGTTTGGCTCTATGAGGGTATGAAAGGTAGGCACTCAGAATATTCCGAATGGGAGTATTGAGTTTGAGCCTTCATGTACATCAAATATGGTAAAACAGTATATTTTAAAGGCCTTATACGATGTCAAGATAATAGATACTTTTTATAGCCTAAGCATCCTACAAGCGTATTGACTCAAAAATGGGAGTTTCTTATATTCGAATAATAGTCCTACTTTGAAACTTTTACTAGTAAACCTAATACTTAATCAATGCTAAGGCATTTATTTGTCTTAATCTTTACGTCAGTCTGTAGTTGCGTCTTTGGGCAGCTAAAATCTTCTTATTCTAGAGCCGAACTGGATTCCCTTTTTATCGTATGGGAAGATATTACAAAAGCAGATACTTCGAGGTTAAAGGCTATGACGGCCTATTCTTGGTACAAATTTGTGTTTTCCGCGCCGGATAGTGCTCTTTATTATGCAGACCTTCAACTTCAACTTGCAAATAAAACAGATGCAAAAACCTATATAGCTGCTGCGTTTAGCACCAAGGGAACCGCTTTTTGGGTAAAAGGAGACTATGAGAAATCCATCACTTATTTTGAAAAAAATCTTGAGGTCGCCAAAGTTGTGGGAAAAAAGAATGTGATTGCCTCAGCATATAATAAGTTGGGTATTGTATATGGAGATGTTGGCGACGTCTTGCGGCAAATAGCATTTTATGAAAAGAGTCTTAAGATAAGGGAAGAAATAGGGGACTTGGAGCCCATTGCCATTACTTTAGGCAATATTGGCCAATTGTACCTCAAGGAGGGTAACTATACCAAAGCTTTGGAATGCCAACAAAGATGCTTAAAGATTAGGGAAGAATTAGGTGATCAATCAAGAGTTGCTTTCGCCTTGGCGAATATAGGAGCCGTCCATGAATCCATGGAGGATTTTGATACTGCTTTGGCTTACTACAGAAGAAGCTTGACCTTGGGTGAAAAACATTGTTCCAAAAAGTCAATTGCGTGGTTTTTGTCCAATATGGGCAATGTTTTAAAACGCCAAGGGGACTATTCAAAAGCCCATGGATATTATCGACGTAGTATGGCGCTTCTACAGACTATGGGTGCCAAGCCTGAGATTGTAGACTTGCTTGGGGACCGAGGCGAACTTTACTTTCTTCAAGCGGATTATTCAAAAAGTATCTCTGATTGTAAAAGTGCCCACGCCATTTCTGCAGAGATTGGGGATATTAGAAGACAAAAAGAATCCTGTGAATGTCTTTATAAAAGCTATAAGAAAATTAGAAACGGGAATCAAGCACTGTACTATCATGAGAATATGGTCGTCCTTAGTGATAGTCTGCAATCGCGGGAAGCTGCCAAAAGGTTACAGCAGATGGAGTTTGCCCGAATTCGTGCACAGGACAGTATTCTACGCGTCAACGAAGCACGTATTGCTGCAGAAAAACTCAAATATCAGGAGTCCAGGATATCACTGCTAAATAGCAAGAATAGAGCCAAGACCTTATGGATAATCTTTGGGAGTTTGGCCGCAGTGTTGTTTATTGGTCTGTTATACTATCGCTATCAGCAGCGGGTCAAGTATCAGAAACTACAAAATGATTTTTTGAATTCTGAACTGGAATACAAAAAACAAGATTTGACCAATTTTGCGGTCAACATTTCCAATAACCAAGAATGGGCCCTATCCTTATCAGAAAAACTGGAAGATTTGAAGAATTCAACCGGAAGAAAACGTACTAAGGAACTTGAGGATTTAGAGCTTGAAATCAAGAATAAAATTTGGGTCGACAAGGGTACGGATGATTTTTACAGCAAAGTAGATTCTTTGAGCAGTTCCTTCTTCGACAAGCTGACCTCCCAATTCAAAGGGCTGACCAAAAATGAGATAAGATTGTGCTCTCTGATAAAGTTGGATTTAGACACCAAACAGATTGCAGCACTTCAAAATATTAGTCCTACCTCCGTAAAAATGAGCCGTCATAGGCTTCGCAAAAAGCTGAATCTATCTCCCGAGGATGATTTGAACCTTTTTTTGCGTGCTTTTTGAATTATTTTTTAAGATACTGATTTTTAAGTATTTATATTTTGATTTCTACATTTTGTAGACCATTTGTAAACCCCGTTTATTGGGTTTGTAAACCTTTTGTAACCTTCCGATTTTGTGTTATTAGTGTTTTCTGGGAATAGATTTGCCCTGCATTTCACGCAATGCTAGTCCAAAAGTATCGAACGGAAAAAAAGATATCATGAAAACAATTTTAAAAACACCAAGACAAGTAAATCAACGAGACTTGGAAAAGAAGGTAAAGGATATGTATACCAAAGTGGCCTTACAGCCAGAGGTGGAATATCATTTTGAAATGGGCCGTGCTTTGGCCGAACGCCTTGGCTATCCATCTGAAGAATTGGATAATATTCCAGAAGATGCCATTGCTTCTTTTGCAGGAGTAGGGTATTATTTTGACTATGCCCAACTACAAAAGGGAGAGGTGGTACTCGATTTGGGAAGCGGCTCCGGTATGGATGTGTTCTATGCGGCCAATCAAGTGGGGTATTCAGGAGAGGTCATCGGTATTGACATGACCAGGGAGCAACTTAAAAAAGCCGAAAATCTAAGTTTTAAAAATGATTATGACCAGGTACTTTTTAGGGAAAGTTACATTGAAGAACTTCCTATTGTCTCGGGTAGTATTGATGTTGTGGTCAGCAATGGAGTCATCAATTTATCCAGCCAAAAGGACAAAGTATTTAACGAAGCTTTCCGAGTACTGAAAACTGGTGGGCGATTGGTTCTTTCAGATATCGTTACCACAGCACAGCTTCCAGAAAATATAACATGCAATGCCACACTTTGGGCGGCATGCATTGGTGGAGCTATGCAAATAGATGCCTACAAGCAATTAATTGAAAATGCGGGAATGCTAATCAAGTCAGTCAAGGAGAACCCATACGCGTTTATCTCTGATAGTGCTCAAGGAGCGACGAAGAAATTTGGTATAAAGAGCATCTCCATTCTTGCAGTAAAACAATAAAGACACATAAAATCAAAAAACATGAAACAGCACATTTTAAAGTTGGTGGTCGGTCTTTCCCTAATAGGTTCCATTTGCTTCGGACAGTCCGTAGAGCCAAGAGCTAACATCACAAGAGCACCTGAGTTTGATCTGTTCTCCACCGCAGGAGAGAAAATCGGTATGAAGGATTACAAAGGCAAGTTTGTGGTGGTTCACATTGCCACAACCTGGTGCCCTTATTGCAATGCCGAAGCCCCATATCTTGAAGAAGTCTATCAAGAATATCGGAATAAGAATGTTGAGGTTCTGATCATTGATGTCAAAGAGTCCAAGGAACTGGTAACCCAATTGATTAAAAACCGATTCAATTTATCATTTCCTGTATTGTTGGATACCGATGGTGCTGTGGCAGCCCGTTTTGCACCCGCAGATGTACTCCCAGAATTGGCAAGGGACGAAATTATGTTGGCCTCCAATCTTTTGATTGACCCAGATGGAAACATTCAATTCATGTCACTTTTGGATACCAAAAACTTTGATGTGAAGTTGGTTAATCTCAAAAAACGGCTAAATGAATTGCTTTAGGTCGATGGTTTTGTTCTTGTTGGGTACTGTGTTTATGAACGGACAGGAGTTTGTACAGTTCGAAGGAGCAGAACTTCGCGAGATGTCAGATCATCAGTTAATGGAGGTAACACTTTTTTTCAAAGTGATGGAAGGGCATTACATCCAATCGGAAAGACCAAAGTCTGAATACTTGATACCCACCGAAATTCAAATTGCTGAACACGCTTCTTTTAGGCTAATATCCACAGAGTTTTCCAAGGCTAGATCAAATCACCGGCTTGATGGTGTCTTCAGGGTTATTCTTAGGGCAAGGGTAGACGAAGCGTCAAACCTAAAAAGAGAAGTAAAGGGAACTCTGGCATATCAAGCCTGTTCTGACAAACAATGTTTTTTTCCTAGAACATTGGACTTTCAAATACAGAATCTTTAAACAAAAAAATTAATACATCACTAAAATCAAAAACAATGAAAAACACAAACAAATTAATCGTAACCCTTTCGGTAAATGCCAATGACGACGTATCAACGGTAGCCTTTACGGTAGCTAATGCGGCAATAACCAAAGGAATGGAAGTAGGAATGTTTCTGACTTCCGATGGTGTTGAGCTCAGTAAAGACGGAGCTTGTGAATATACCAACGTGCAGCCTTTTAAAAAGTTGAATGAGCTTATTGCGACTTTTTCCACTAATGGTGGAACCCTTTGGGCATGTGCACCCTGTTTTAACCACAGAGGGTTAAACGTGGAAGAAACGGTTCAGGGAACAACTGTGGTTGGTGCTGGACCCATGCTGGACTGGATTGCTGAGGGTGCTCAAACATTATCATTTTAAAAAACGAACAATAACATGAAAACAATCAGGAAAATAGTATTGACAATTTGCTGTGTTGCTTTTGCCTCAAGCATAAGTGCACAATCAAAAGATGGAGACGAAGCTTTAAACCACGTGCTGTTGATTCAGTGGGCCGAGGATCATGACAAAAAAGTCAAAGAGGAGGTAATCAATCTCTTTGAGGGAATGCCTGGTAAAATAGGGGGGTTGGAAAGCTTTTCCATGAGAAAGGTGACAAAATCATCTGGAGATTTTCATAATGTCTTGATTTTTAGATTTGTTTCAGAGGAAGCATTAAAGGTCTATGACACTCATCCAGATCATGAAAAGGTGAAGCAATTGGCACCACAGATTATCAGTGGATTTGCAGAATATGATTATTGGGGTTCTTAAATGATGGTGGTCAGGCCCATGACCAATGTGTTGTGGGCTTGATTTTTGCAAAAGTCATGAAAAATTTGATTTATCTGGATGCCCATGCCACTACGCCTGTTGACGAAAAAGTACTTTCCGCCATGTTGCCCTATTTCACGGACCATTATGGGAATGGAAATCATAAAATGGGATGGAAAACTAATGAAGCTCTTGAAAACTCCAGAGCGCAACTAGCTCAGTTTCTTGGAGCTCGCCCTTCTGAAATTACGTTTACTTCGGGCGCTACTGAGGCGATTAACCTTGGACTTTTGGGATTGGCCCAAAACACTACCGGTAACAGAGTGCATATTATAACCCAGCGTACAGAGCATAAAGCTGTTTTGGAATGCCTAAAGCATTTGGAAGGAAAAGGTTTTGAGGTCACCGTCCTGAACGTTGATAAAGTAGGTAGAATCGATTTGGAAGAATTACGACAGTTAATTACTGAAAGAACATTGATGGTTGCCATTATGCTGGCCAACAATGAAATAGGAACCGTTCAACCCATAGAAGAAATTGGGGAACTATGTCGTAGGAAGGGGGCAAAATTTTTCTGTGACATTACGCAGGGTGTCGGCTGGTATCCTTTGGATATGGGAAAGCTAAAAGTGGATATGGCTGCTATGTCAGCTCATAAGTTTTACGGTCCACGAGGGGTAGGAGCATTGTATGTTCGCAAATCTGGCCCTGAAAAAACAATTCAACCGATACTCTTTGGAGGAGGTCAAGAAAAGGAAATACGCCCTGGAACGCATAACATTCCGGCAATTGTTGGGATGGGAAAGGCTTGCGAATTGTTGTCTGACGAAGGTATGGAAACCTATGAAAAAGTACGATTGCTCAGAGACCGTTTAAAGACAAATTTGTTTAATTCCATTCCCAAAATCACCCTGTTGGGTTGCCCCACAAATAGGCATCCTGGCAATTTGAGTCTCGCTATCCCATCCATTACAGGGGAACAGCTAAAAGAACTTATGCCTACGATTTTGTTTTCAACCAGTTCGGCGTGTGCCAGTGCATCCACAGGAACTTCCCATGTTATTTCGGCATTGGAGGTCACAAAGGATATTCAAAAATCGGTATTCCGCATTGGGATTAGCAAGAATAACACCAAAGAAGAAATCGATTATGTGGCTAACAAAATGGTAAAAGTTGTTGGCAAACTTTTACCACTGAATAGGTAAATTTGTTAAAACACTTAAAGAGATTGATTTTGAAGACGGTAAATGATTATTTCGATTGAATCCAGAAATCGGCAGTACTCTGAGCTCTTTCTTGAAAATAAAATGCCCGATACTTTGCATTTGATTCTGAGTTTTCATCAATTTTGACTTAAAAGTTACCCTTGGCACTTTGGAAAAAAAACAGGTTTTCATCACAGGGTTTAGCCGCTTAAGAAACTGATTTCTTTAAAGTAAAAGATACGCGGAAAGGGTTCAGGCTTTATACTTGTTTGTTTTTGAATGGTTTTTCAGATATAGTTACCAGTGTAATTTAGGAACAATGAATAGCCAATGGAATATTTGAAGTAAGGATTGAATTCTATTCCAACTTTAAAGTGGAATCACGGACCACCAGACTGGTCCTGATGGTTTTTGTTTCAAATTGATTTTCTGAGTCCTTATTCTCTATTCGATCAATTAGAATTTTGGCAACGGTTTCACCAATATACATTCCATGTTGACTCACCATGGTAATCGAAGGCGTTACGTATTTTGACAGCTCACCGTTGGTGAATCCCATTATGGATATGTCATTGGGCACATGATACCCCCTAGATTTCACAATGCTCATCACCTTGACCGCAGTAATTTCATCAAGGGCCATAATTCCATCAATTTTTTTGTAATTCAGTAGAAGTGATAAGGTCAGTTCCAAGTCTTCTTTGGCATCCGTAGCCTCAACAAGCTTTTCATCAAAAGGAATATTGTTCTCTTCCAACGCTTTTTTGTAGCCCTCAATCCGCAATCTGCTTATCACGGAATCCACTATAGGGGTAACAATGGCAATGGTTCTGCAACCGGTTTGGATAAAATATTTTGTGGCTTTATAACCCGCTTCAAAGTCGTCCACTATGACTTTGTCGCAATCAATTAAATTGGTTACCCGATCAAACATGACCATAGGAATCTGATTTTCAGATAGCTCCCTTAAATGTTCGGCGTGATGCGGCAATTCATTTTCTTCGGCCGCGGAAGAAATGATTACACCGTCTACAGAACCGTTGCTCAATAGCTCTAAGGTTTTGGTTTCCTTTTCCAATGATTGATTGGTTATACAAGTAATGATGCTATATCCCTTCTCATCGGTTACCTTTTCAATGCCATATATGACCTGAACAAAAAAATAATTTAGGATATCAGGGATTACCACCCCAATGGTCTTTGTATTTCTATTGATGAGGTTCAACGCTACCTTATTTGGTCTATAATGATGCGCCTTGGCATATTCCTTTATTTCTCCCTTTAGTTTTTCACTTATTTCATAGCTGTCATTAATGGCCTTGGAAACAGTAGATACTGAGACCTTAAAATGTTTTGCTATGTCTTTAAGTGTCAACTTGGACATATTGGATTTCTATTACACCTCGAACGGGAATTTGATACCCGAATTTAATCGAATCTTATCTACTATCCCTATGAGCTCAACGGAATTTTGATGACTCCATCTGGAGCTTTCGTTTTTTTCATTTCTGATGCATTCATGAACTTCATCAATCTCATGGGTAAATCCCTTGCCTTTTGTGGGTAGCTCATAGAACTGGCTATCACCACCGACTATAGTTTGAAAACCTTGCGTTTCGTGCCAATTGGGGGTAATAAAGATTTCGCCTTTTTCACCACATATCTTTGCCTTCATGTCAGTATTGTTGGCAAACCCACTATACAAAATCGACTGTGCATTTTCATATTGAAACAATATCGATGTTTGAATTTCGGCTCCAGTTTTATGGAACTGCGATCTTGCCAAAATCTCTTTTGGTTTTCCAAGAAGCAGGTAGCTCAAAAAAATCGGATATACTCCCATATCCAAAAGGGAACCTCCGGCCAAGTCAACATTCAATGATCGGGATTGCGGGTCATCGTCCAACTTATAAAAGGTGAACTCAGCATTTATGTACCTCAGTTTTCCTATTTTTCCTTGGGAAACAAGTTCTTTTATTTTTACAATCGAAGGATTGAACCGACTCCAAAAGGCCTCCATAAAGAAGACCTTGTTTCTTATAGATGCTTCTACCATTTGCTTAGCTTCCTCTTGGCTAATGGCAATTGGTTTTTCACACAAAACGTGCTTTTTATGGTTCATGGCTTCAATGCTGAATTGGCAGTGGGTATGATGCAGTGTTGCTATGTATACCACATCTACATTGGCATCGTTAAATAGTTCTTTGTATGAGGAGTATGCTCTTGGATTACCAAATTCTTTCGCGAAAAGTTTTGACCTTTCCATACTGCTCGAAGCTACAGCTACCAATTCGGCGTCTTCAACAAGTCTTAAATCCTCTGCAAACAACTTTGCAATTCGGCCCAAGCCAATAATGCCCCATTTTATTTTTTTGTCCATGTTGGAGGTGGGGTTATTTAGTGCCTTTCTTCTATCACTTCCGAAGTTGAAAAGCGATATTTCATATTTCGATATATGCAGATATCGGTAATGTCTTCTGGAGTACCCAAAGGGACTGCTCTAAAATTAGTGGAAATCCTATCTTTTTTGACCGGCATCACCCTGTGAAAGCAATGGCCATGTAAAAAAACAACCGTTCCCTTTTTAGGTTGAAAGACCAATTGTCCGTCAATATCTTCATGGGGTTTCCCCGCAGGAAGCACTCCCGCTTTGTGTGCCTTGGGCATAATAACAATTTCGCCTCCTGTTTCATCGGTAATGTCATGTGTATACACCAAACGATTAAGGTTATATTTCAATGGATTGTCCGGTGGGCAATCCTGATGCCATGCCTGACCTTTACTTCCCGCTTTTGAAAACATCATCATGCAGTAAAGATTTTGCCATCCATCCATAAGAATCGCGTTTGTAATTTGATTAAAACCTTTGTGTCTGTCTATTCCATCAAAACCGCCATTACCCTCACGATAGGGAAACCATGGGATGACTTCTACAGCAGATTTTGAAATAAACTCGTCCGTATGCTCCCAATTGGGATTCACCCCATAATGTTTTAATATTTTATCGTTGTAAACATCCATCAAGGAGTCATCAAAAAACTTCTCAAAGATGACGTATCCTTGGTCCCAAAATGTATCATGAATTTTTTTGAAATCCATTATTGGAAGTTCTAATTGTTATTATAAAGTTGGTCATACAAGTCGTCCGAAGACAATATAAACGGAGACTTTGAAGTACGTTCTATCCACCTTTTACTAATGGAATCACTTAGGTGCAAGCGGGCATCAATCCCCTTAAAGGTAGGATTGTCTACCCACATCGGATGGGAATCCCAATGGCAATTAATATAATGTACCGCCTTTACCACATCGGCATTCTCCTCAATTGCATTGAAAAAGGGCAAGAACCACTTTTGCCAGGCTTCTTCAGCCTGTTCGGGATTGCCCAGTTGGGTCTCTTTAGTAAGTCCATACAATTTGCCCCCATAATCTGAAATGGTCGGGGTTGCCTCAGCTATGAAAACGGGCTTTCCTTTTTTTCGGGCGAACTCAAACATCTCAATTTCCTTCCAGCGATTAAAAAAGGATACCCCACACCAATCCACATAATCGTCCCCGGGATACCAGCCTTCCAAATGTTCTTGACCTGAAATAAATCCGGTGGATTGCCAAACATAGGCTGTATTCTCAACTCCCTTGGCACGTAGTTTATCCACAATTCTTTTGTAGGCAATGATAGTGGTTTCCCTGTCGTAATGGTTCCACGGGTCACCATCAAATTCATAGGCTATCCGCAAAAAAACCGGACGTTTTCCCAAAGACAATAAAAAATCTCCCAACCTATCGATGTACTCATCATGGGTGCCATCGGCCACTTTTTCTTCGTGATTGACAAACTGGAGTCCTATAGCCATGGCCATGTTTGAATAATCAGGGTCATTATGTTGTAAAGTGGCATTATAATCGTTATCCCCCCAATCATGGGTCTCAAATAGTCCGTCCAATCCCTCCTGAATGCGTCCGAAAGAGTTTCCTCCAGGATTTATATTGGAATAGGTGGTCCATCCCGCAGGCTTGGCAAAATGATCTAAATAGCCATCATTGTAATCTTCAAGACCGCCTACGGCTTCCAATTCCTGACCTACAAATAGCAAGACACCTTTTTTGGGTTCGAACTTTGCCAGTTGCCTTTGTGCTTTGTCTTCTTCCATGTGATCATTGTTTGTTTCTTCTTGTCTTTTTTCCACGCAGGAAAATAAAAGGGCAAGACCAAAAAATATAAATACTTGTTTTTTCATGACTTCTAATTTTTGTTTTCTTCTAGTGGGATTGAATCCAAAGTGACCTCAGTAGATTAGATTTTCTTCTTGGGGCCTTCTCGATTGGTTTCATACGTTGAAACAAGATTCATCCTTATTGTTTATTGATTTCTTTATATGCAAACCACTTAAAATCGGCATAGTGTGCGTTCATTTCCAGATCCTGACAGCACATTCCAACGAAACTTCCGGTAAATGCTGGACGATAACGGCTTCTGCCATTCCTAACGTGGTCATCGGAGAGTATAGCAGCATCAAGTACTTGACCCATAGGCATAAAGTTTACCCCATCTGCGCTATAGTGAAATTGAAGTTGATCCCGATTCATCTCCCCTCGAAGAACAATCGAATCACAATCGGTAATATCCTCTAGTTCATCTTGAAAACTCATTTTATAATTGTCTGAAGAGATTACACTCAGAAACTTTTTGGTTCCTTCGGAATTTGAGGTTATACAGGCATAGTGGTAGTGGCCCGCATTATAATAAAATACCAGACCTGCCATGTGATGGATGTTTGTGGGATGGAATTCAAGTTCTGTGGAAACCACAACGTGAAAATCTTGGATTCGCCTGGCCAAAAGACTTTGGTTGTGCAAAGAGGTCAAAGACTCTTTACCATAAAGCCTAAGAAAGCCCTTTCTAGCCGTAAGGCTGCACCAGTCTGATAAAACAGGAATTCGTAAGGATTGAAAATCGATAGGGATACCGCCATTGTTGAAATCAACCTTTTCTTTAGGTTCTTTAAAAGCATATTCGGGTAGTTTGGGCATAGGGATTTTCCCCCTCGGAATCCTACCTCCATATTTCAACCATGGCCAACCATCTCTCCAAACAACCTCTTCAATAGCAGTTTCGCGACCCAATGTACAATTGCCACGTGTTGTAAGTGGTCGGCCAACCAAAAAAACGGTATACCAATCCCCGTTTTGGGTCTGGACCAAATCGCCATGACCAGCTTTTTGGAGTACATTATTTTTATCCTCTGCTGCTGATATGAAAGGATTTTTAGGGTGGAACTCGTAGGGCCCGAATATAGAGGTGCTTCTTCCTAAGCTCATAGCATGGCCATATTCAGTACCACCCTCGGCCAAAACAATGTAATAGTACTCGTCTCTTTTGTACAAGTGTGGACCTTCGGTTAGCCCTAAATCGGTCCCATTGGTTATATAGTGTACCTCGCCCACCAATTTTTTTTGAATGGGGTCGTATTCCTGCATTTCTATTCCACCAAAAAACTTACCGTTCCGGTGATCGACCATCATACTTACATACCATTTTTTTCCATCTGTATCATGGAAAAGTGAGCCATCGAAACCTCTGGACGATAAGTATATAGGCTCGCTCCAATCACCCAATATATCGGTTGTGGTGACCATATAATTTGGGGTGTCTTTCCATACTCCGTCAAAAGATTTCACATTCGTGAAAACCAGATAAAAGATTCCCTGGTCATAGGTCAAACAAGGGGCCCAAACCCCGCAAGAATCAGGGATACCCTTCATGTTTAATTGTGAAATTCTATTTAGGGGCCTTGCGACCAGTTTCCAATTTTTAAGGTCCTTGGAATGATGAATCTGAACTCCGGGAAACCACTCGAAGGTGGATGTGGCGATGTAATAATCGTCACCCACTCTGCAAATTGATGGATCCGGATTAAAACCTTTTAATATTGGATTTTGTATATAACTCATTACTTTATTAATTCAGTTTCAAGTTCTTCCAAGGATTTTCCTTTGGTCTCTGGCAATATTTTCAATAGGATGAAAAACCCGATAAGTGCGGTCACCCCAAAGATGAGAAAGGTCATTGCGTTACCAAGATTGGCCAATTCCCATGGAAAAATTTGTGTGACCAGCCAACTTGAAAAACCATTTAAAAACCCAATAAACCCAATGAGCAACCCACGATAACGATTGGGAAACAATTCTGAAAGCATGACCCACATAACAGGACCTAAGGAAAACGCAAAGCAGGCAACAAAACCCAAAATCCCTATCAGTATCAAGATTGGATTCATGTTTGTGGCAATCTCAAGAAGGGCACTCTCATTTTTTGCATAGGCCTCTTTCCCAAGGGCTTGTTTCATTTCGTTTTTAAAATCAATATCCTTATCATATGTCTTGTCTATATAAACATCCAATCTTTGCTGTATAGAGCTATCCAACACCGTTATCTTGTCACTGGTTAACTGGTAAGTAGCTTTACTAAAACCATATCCGCACAGCAACATGCTTACGGCAATGCCCGCAAGTCCGATAAGAAACAAAGGTCGCCTGCCCAATCTATCGATGAGAAAAAGTGCCACTAGAGTAAAGGCTACGGTAGTAAAACTCAACAATACCCCGGATAAAAACGCTGCATTAGTGCCTATACCCGTTTGTTGAAAGATGGATGTAGCATAGTAATACACGGCGTTAATACCGGTAACCTGCTGAATGACGCCAATAACTATACCTACCGTGAGGACATACTTCAATGACTTGTTGAAGAGGTCCTTCAAACTGACTTTGTCTTGATTTTTTCTTGATGCCTCCAGACTTTCCAAAATAGATTTGGCCTCATCCTTTGCCTGTTGTGTACCATGGAGTGAAATCAGAACCTCGTGGGCTTCTTCGTCTTTTTTGGTTACAAAAAGCCAGCGCGGGCTCTTCGGGATAAAAAACAGTAGGAAGAAATAAGAAATTGCGGGAATGAACTCCACACCCAACATCCACCGCCACACATTTTCTTTGGTCAGAAAGGAAC
>NZ_JANQIH010000010.1 GCF_028282265.1 Allomuricauda sp. | reverse complement strand
TCACGAATATCCTGTGCGACGAAGGCGGCGAAAAAGATAGCATCCAAATCACCTTCTATCATACGCGGATAATCTACTTTTGAACCTGTTTCCTTGGGGTCATGACGTTCGGCCATATCAAAACCGGGCTCAATCATGCGCAAAGGAGTATCTGCATGGGTGTCAAGGGTGAGCACTCGTTTGTGGATTTCCAACGCCCTTTGGGTCAATTCTTCTTCAGTTTCAGTTTTGGAATCGGTAGAAGTGGATTTTTCTTTGCAGCTACTTACCAATAGGATGAAAAGAAAAAAAACCAGATAGTTTTGAATTAGCTTAAACATGTTTTTTGGCTTAAAAAATTGTGGTGAACTAAATATACAACAATAGATGCAACAGGAGTTAGGTAAAGTCAGCCGAAGAAAGTTCTTCAATCAACTTGTTTAACATTTCTACTCCCTGTTCCAATTGTTCTTTGGCTATGAATTCATCTGCTCGATGTGCCTGCGCTATGGAGCCAGGTCCACAAATTGCTGATTGAAAGCCTTCATTGGCAAATTGTCCGGCCTCGGCTGCGTAGGAAACCGTGTCCAGTCGGGAGTTTCCTGATACTCTTCGTATCAAGTCCACAACATCATCATCAGCTTTGGTGTCTAAATGGGGTACAGGAGGATGATTTTCAATGGTTTTTACGGAAAAATCGGGAAAGATGGTTCGTAATTCTTCCTCTCTTTTTCGGCAGTGGGCTTCAAATTCAGAGATGATTCCTCCAATATCATCCATGGGAATGGTTCTTAAATCCCAATAAAAATGAGCTTTGTCCGCAATTACATTGGGTGCTATACCCCCTTGGACCATACCAATATGAATACTGGAATGTGGAGGGTGGAAACGGTCATCCAAGCGTTGGTTCTCAATCAACTGGTTCATCTTGTTTTCAAGCCAAAGAATCAGTCGCATCGCTTCATGAATGGCGCTCACTTCTTGTTTTATACGACTGCTGTGCCCTGCGGACCCATTGACATACGTTTCCAGAATATAAATGCCCTTCTGACCGACAATGGGTTCCATTAAAGACGGTTCTCCGATTATGGCATATTTTGGTGTTTCACTGTAGTGGGTATTTATAGTGCGAGCCAATTCAGGCCCTGCCAAGCATCCAATCTCTTCGTCATAAGAAAAGGCAAAATAAATGGGCTTTTTCAGGTCGGCATTTACCATTTGGGGCAGTACAGCCAAACAGCAAGCGATAAATCCCTTCATGTCACAAGAACCTCTTCCGTACAGTTTTCCGTCGCCTTTATCCGTAAGAACAAATGGATCTGTTGTCCATTCCTGACCTTCCACAGGCACAACATCCATATGTCCGGAAAGAATAACTCCGCCATCTACAGCAGGACCTATACGGCAATGCAATGAAGCTTTGTTGCCTTCTTCATTGGGAACCAAATTCACGGTAACTCCATGTGATTCCAGAAGGTCCTTTATCCAATTTAAGATACTCAAATTGCTTTCGCCTCCGAGTACTGGAAAAGAAACCAATTTTGCAAGAATGTTCTCTACGGTCATATTAACTATAATTTGTGGCTACTGCTACAGTCAATGCCAAGAAGGCAATGAATAGTAAACTGATTAATACGGGAAATATAAAACGAATCCATCTATCGATGGGTACACGACACATACTGAGCATGGCAATAAGCCCTCCTAGAGTAGGATTGACAAGGTTCGATAGTCCATCACCAATCTGAAAGGCCAAAATGGAAATCTGTCTAGTAAGACCAAGGGATTCTCCCAAGGGAAGCATTACGGGCAGGGTGGCCAATGCCTGTCCGCTTCCTGACGGAATAAAAAAATTGATCACGGTTTGTGAGATGGACATGCAAATGGCCGATGCATATAAAGGTAAACCCTGTAGCAAAGTGGAAAGTTGATATGAAATGGTATCACCAATGTTCCCCATTTCCATGAGAACTTTAATGGATGTGGCAAAGCCAACCATGAATGCCCCAGGTGCTGCTATACCTACTGCTTTCAATACGGTCTCGCTCATTCGGGTAGCGCTCATTCTTGAAGCCAAACCACATAGAAACGCAACAATCAAGAATACGGCGGAAAGCTCATTGATGTACCAATGCAGATTGAATACGCCATATAGCACGGTTAAAAGTCCGAGAATAAAAATAAAAATGACCGTCCAGTTCTTTCGGCTCATTCCATATTCATGGACAGGTTTTGATAATGTTAGTTCCGATACATCAAGGCCCTTACCGAGACTTTTGTCAGGATTCGCAGAAATCTTTTTGAAATACCTCACATTATAATAGGCCATGATACATAATGCTGTAAAACAGAGTACGCTGCGAAGCAAGGCCCCAGAAAACATAGGCAGTTCAGCAATTTTGTGACCCGTTCCCACAGTGTAAGGGTTGATTGGGGAAAGTCCAAAACCAATGGTCATGGCCCCAACCGATATACCCGCTGCCAAAATCAAATCACCGCCCAACGCTAGACTCAGTACTGCCGCTATGGGCACCATGGCGATATTGTTTTCATATCCTACTGCTACGCCAAGTAAACCATAAATAAAGGTCATGATGACAATGATGAGGTGCTTGTTTTTCAGTCCCAATTTTTTCACCAGCGTGCCAACGGCATTCTCTACTGCTTTTGATTTTTCCATAAAACCGAACATAATACCCCCGGCCAACACAATAAAAATGATTTCTACTGCGGCCTTAAAGCCTAGGGGGATGGCTTTAAACATGTCCAAAAATCCAACAGGTGTGGAAGGAATGGTCTTGTACGAATTTGGAACTACGGTACTTCGTCCATCGACCAAAACCCGTTCATATGTCCCCGCCGGAAGCAGATAAGTCAATAGGGTTACAAGGACTATTATACCAAACAACATGGTAATGGCATGTGGAATACGTTTAAAAATGGAGTTGGTTTTAGACTCTGGTTTAGTCATTTAGGATAATAGGAATCTATGGTCGTCCCAGCTCAGGCATTGACGTTTTAATCTTTAATCACTCCTGAACTCTGAAATGCTAATTTAAGAAAACAGGGATGCAGGTTGCTAAAATAGGGAATTGAAAAGTTCTTCTATTTGAAACCCTAATGTAAACAACAAAATAACCAGATTTACCTTAGCGTAAAACGCCGAGAAACATCTTGCTAAATGAATTTGTTAATCCTATCAAAGACTTTTTACATCAATTACCTCAAAGTTTTTGGCCACAAAGTAGTCATCTAAACCATAATCGGTATTGATTATTATCCCTCCCAACAACGTTACGGTATCCACAGGGAATTCATCCTTGCATGACTTTAAATGCTCATGAACCTTTTTTTCTATTATTTCATAGGTTGCTTCTGTTATCGCTTTTTCCCGGCTTTCACTGGTCAATATTTCCTCCCTGTACGGAAGTAAGCTTTCCTCGAGTTTCATTTGTTGATAGTCATCTTCATTCAACACGGGTTCGTAGCCACTGTCTTGAAATCGCTTCAATGCCAGCATTAGGGCTCCGCAAGAGTTTCCTTTCTTTTCTTGGCGTGGTCGGTACATCTTGCCCAAATCTCCATCAAGTGTTATCCCTATATGCGGGCCATAAAATATGAATGCGCTACCTCCGTCGGGAATATGATGGGCAAAAGCGGTCATACCGGTTTGTCCAGCGAAAGGGATTCCACCCAATCCACCCATAATAAATGGGCCGAACAACACATTGAAGAAGGTTGTGGAAGGCACATTAATATCATCAGAACATACTGATGTAGCCATTAATACTTTGGAGATGTCAATATTATGCTCCAGTTGCATTTTGCCCAGGTAATGAATTGAAGTGTCTTTGGCGTCAAGGGCATTGGGAAAGTAGGAGGTAACCACTTCCGCAAATTTTCTTTGTAGCATTGATAAAAGTTTAAATGATTATTTCAGTTTAATTTTTTTCAGTCGAACCTTTTTGAAATTACCATCCATAAAAACCTTTTGGGACTACTCCATTAAGGCGCAGGTATACCACGCACTGTCCACGATGGTGAATAATATGATTTTCCATCGCATAGAACAAACGCCATATGGGAATGGTATCCCCGGCAAAATCGCAATTCGAGAGGAGTTTGTCGTCCGATAGCTCCTGTATGGATTGTCGAACAAAAGCGTACATATTTTTCAGTTCTTTGATAATATCGTCTTTGGGCATCTGTACTGGAAGTTTTATGTTTTCATATGGGTTTTTTAGTCCCGCTCGGCCCGCCAATTGCCCACAAGTATAGATAACACAGTGACGCCATTGCTCAGAAAATGTCATGGCTTCGTCGGTATACTTAAAGGTGAAAAACTCAGGCGGCATCTGTTTCACATTGGTCATGGTCATGGTTTCAGACCTGTCCCAAGCCGTTATGAGTTCTTTCCGTAGTTGGTCCGCCGCTACTTCATCTTCCTTCAAATTGGTTTTTGTTAGACTGGTAGGGGATTTTGTGTTGCTATCCATTCTGCATCCGAAGGTTGAAAGCAGACCAAAGCCCAAAATGTTTCCTAGAAAACGAGTGCGGTTCATATCAGGTTTA
>NZ_JANQIH010000156.1 GCF_028282265.1 Allomuricauda sp. | reverse complement strand
TCTCAGAAAGGTAGCGTGTCCTAGCAGGGGGAATCACAAATACTTTTTCAGTCATTTCTTTTGAAATCTCCAAGCCGGCGACCATTTTGGAACCAGCCTTATCCACTAGGGTATCCATTACGGCCTTGTAAAGTCTGTTCATTCCCGGGTCATTGAATTGGGAAGCGATGGTTCCAAAAATCGGGAGGTCGTCAACTTTTGTATCCCATAGGCCATGGTTTCGAACGTACTGTTTTTGAACATCACGAAGTGCATCTTGGGCCCCTCTCTTGTCAAATTTGTTAATCGCAACCACGTCGGCAAAATCGAGCATGTCGATTTTTTCAAGTTGGGTAGCCGCTCCAAATTCGGGTGTCATCACATAAAGCGATACATCACTATGCTCTAAAATTTCTGTATCTGATTGCCCAATCCCCGAGGTTTCCAAAATTATCAAGTCATAGTTTGCTGCTTTTAGCACCTCAACAGCCTCTGCGACATGTTTGGACAGCGCTAAGTTGGACTGCCTTGTTGCCAGGGAACGCATGTAAACCCTATCGTTGTTTATGGAGTTCATTCGAATTCTGTCTCCCAATAGGGCTCCACCTGTTTTTCGTTTTGAAGGGTCGACAGAAATAATCCCAATATGTTTATCGGGAAAATCAGCCAAGAACCGGCGAACCAGTTCATCCACCAAACTTGATTTGCCCGATCCACCCGTTCCTGTAATCCCCAATACCGGAATATCCTTTTTAAGGGATTCCAGTTGTTCGTGGTAATTCTTAAAACCTTCTGATTTGTTTTCGGCCAGCGATATGAGCCTTGCCACGGTATCTGGTTGTTTGCCTTGTATACTTTCTTCGAGATTTATGCCATTGGCCAGTTTCAAATCGGGTACCTCGGTATCACAGCGTTGAACTAAGTCATTTATCATTCCTTGAAGTCCCATTTCGCGACCGTCATCTGGTGAGTAAATCCGCTCGATTCCATAGTCCATCAATTCTTTGATTTCCTTTGGAAGGATTACACCTCCCCCACCTCCAAAAATTTTTATTTGCGAGGCATTGCGTTCTTGGAGCAAATCATACATGTACCGAAAATATTCGTTATGTCCCCCTTGATAAGAGGTCATTGCAATGGCATTGGCATCTTCTTGAATAGCGCAATCGACTACCTCTGCCACACTACGATCATGACCCAAATGAATCACCTCAACCCCTGTGGATTGAATGATTCTGCGCATGATATTTATTGCGGCGTCATGTCCATCGAACAATGAGGCTGCGGTAACGATTCGGATTTTATTTTTGGGTTGGTAGGGCTTGGTTTGCTCCATTGTCAAATTTGCGTCAAAATTCGACTCGCAATTTACGGAAAACGCAATTCAAATCCAGTTTTGTTTAGAATTTTATAAAAATATTAAAGCAACTACCTTACTTTTTTTCAATACCATAATTTTAAGCTCCTAAAAACGGCTTTTATGAACCTGACCTTACTTATAAACTGTCAAGACCAATCAGGAATCATTCACAGTGTAACCGGATTCATATCAAGGAAAGGCGGCAACGTTATCTACCTAGACCAACATGTAGACAAGCAGGCCGAGGTCTTTTTTATGAGGTTGGAAAGCGAGTTTGATGTAGACTTAAACCTAGACACCTTTAAGGGGGAGTTTATCAATGAAGTAGCCAATGCTTACAAGATGAAATGGAATTTATATGATGAGGGTGAAAGGCCAAGAATGGGCATTTTTGTGTCAAAGTATAACCATTGTCTTTATGATTTGCTCAGTCGTCACAACTCAGGCGAGCTTCAGGTGGACATTCCATTTATTTTGAGTAATCATACCGATTTGGAGTATGTTGCAGAACAATTCAAGATTCCCTTTTTCCATATTCCGGTGACCAAAGAGACCAAATCCGTGGCAGAGCAAGAGCAATTGAAATTACTGAGGGACTATAATGTCGATTTCATTGTATTGGCGCGATATATGCAAATCATCTCATCAAAAATCATTGATGTTTTTCCGAACAGAATCATCAATATACATCATTCTTTCCTGCCTGCTTTTGTTGGGGCCAAACCATATCACGCCGCTTTTGAGAGAGGGGTAAAGATTATCGGGGCAACAAGCCATTATGTGACCGAGGATTTGGATGCAGGCCCTATTATTGAGCAAGATGTGGCTACAGTATCGCATACGCATTCTGTAAAAGACTTTTTGGCCAAAGGAAGGGACCTTGAAAAAATTGTCCTATCACGGGCCGTCAAACTTCATGTGACCCATAAAACCATGGTCTACAATAACAAGACCGTCATCTTTTCTTAAACTTTTCAACAAAGTGAAGATTATTAGGTATTTAAACGTAATTTCCTTCACCACAAAACTTAATTGGATATGAGAAAACTACTTATGCTCTTTGTTCTTACAGCCTTCAGTTGTACAGAACTTCAACAAGTCGTGAATCAATTGCCACAAGGCACCACCGGGGTGGGGAATGCAGAAATAGCCCAAGCGCTAAGGGATGCACTCAATCAAGGTATTGATAAGCAAGTGAACAAGCTTGCGATTAAGGATGGATTCTTCAAAAATGAATTGGTTAGAATCCTTTTACCCGACGAACTTAAAAGGGTTGATAAGACCTTGCGGGATGTAGGCCTTGGAAGTTTGGCCGATGAAGGGCTAAAAATTTTAAACCGAGCCGCTGAGGATGCTGTTGGTGAGGCCACACCAATTTTCGTGGACGTGATAAAAGAAATCACATTTGCAGATGCGAAGCAGATTTTATTGGGGAATGACAATGCCGCAACCCAATATCTGCAACAATCGACAAGCACCAAATTGTACAACAAGTTTCAGCCCATTATTTCTTCATCTTTTAAACGCGTAGGTGCTGACCAAATCTGGAACAACCTGATTACAAAGTACAACAGTTTACCGCTGACCAACGATGTAAACCCCAATTTGACCGAGTATGTTACGGAGGAGGCTTTGGATGGTGTTTATACAATGATAGCGGTGGAAGAGAAGGAAATCCGAACCAAAGTTTCTTCGAGAACTACGGATTTGTTACGGAAAGTTTTTGCTTTGCAGGATTAGGGTCATTTTTTTGTTATCTGCACAATATCAAGTGAATATGACCGTTATTAATTCAACAAAACAAGGCAATTATAACAAAATCCTAAAGTTAAATTAACCTTGGCAACCAGGTTATAAAGGATTTTTGTAACGATTATCTGAGTTAGCATTTTTTTGAGTTAGTTAGTTTTAAACCGGTGTTCGCACCGGTTTTTTATTTTAACTCACTGCATATCATACCCTTACAATTATTCCCTTCAAGCTGATTTCGTTTTTAATCAAGGTAAATTATTATCGGGAGTTACGGTTTTTAGTATTTCTTTAACTTTTTGACTTTTATTATTAACTAACTTGAAATCAAGCTAATTCATTAATCAATCAAAGAATGAGACGGTCAAGCTTTGTCATTGTCGTTTCTTTTTATTGCGTATGCTTAAGCATGTATTCGCATTCCCCCATGGAGACAAAATCCAAGCTGGGGGTGACCTTTATCTTTAAAGATTCTTTGGATTGGGCCGATTATTACTACAATATTCACCGTTACAAAAAGGCTATCCCGTTATACGAAAAGAATCTTCAAAATCCCAATATTGACAAAAGACATATCTTAAAAAAGCTAGCTCTCAGTGAAGCGGCTTTGCGAAAGCCTACACAATCCACTGCAAGTCTAAATCAATATCTTCAAATTGAATTCAATCCCAACTTTCTGCTCAATGAAGGTTTCGACCCAATTAGGGAAACCCAAGAGTTCAGGAAAATCTCTGACCGGGTTATACCCAAAGTAACAACCTGGTCAATTTTATATTTATTCGTTTCCATTATTGGTTTTTACGTCGTTCTCTTAATAGGTTTTAATAACCGAATTTATGTTACTTCAAGAGTTCTTATCGGACTGTTTGTTTTCATCCATTCGTTTTTCATACTGCATATAAGCATAAATTCAGCAAATTATTTTTTCCAGTACCCACATACCTATCTCATGTCGACCTGGGGTATTTTCCTTTACGGTCCTTTGCTGTATTTCTATCTTAAGAAAACTTCCCACAGATATAATTTTAAACCGCTTGATCTCTTACATCTTTTGCCCACAGCCATCATTTTAATGTATTTGATCGTGGACGTGTATAGTATGTCGGGCCATGAGAAAGTAATCTTAATGTTGGAACGAATTCGAAATGGCCAAGGTCCCCAAGATTCAGATAGACTAACCTTGCTGGTTGTTTTGAAAACCCTGTCGCTGACCATTTATGGGTATTTCATTGGAAGGACCTATCGTGCCAGCAAAAGAAGGAGTTTAGTCGATGCAAAGGTTCTCAAATGGCAGAAAAACCTATATCATATTCATATACTTTATGTTTTCACCTATACAGCATACGGGATAGTAATTATCAATGGGGAAGCCCAAGGCTGGCTTTTTCATACCTCAGCTGCTGCAATGGCCCTCATGGTCTTGTTTATAGGGTATTCGGCAAACATTCAACCTGATTATTTCAATGGAGTTTACTCCTTTAAAAACAGCCGTCTATTCCCCAAATACCAAAAATCTGGGCTGACTCCCAGTTTATCCATGGAGCTAAAGGAAAACCTTTTGCACCTATTTGCTGTGGAAAAGATTTATCGTGAAAACAATATCAATCTTGATATGTTGGCACAAAGACTCAACACTACAAGGCACAATGCCTCACAGGTTATCAATGAGCACTTTAATGTTAGCTTTCATGAATTCGTAAATATCTATCGGATAAAGGAAGCTAAAGAGTTACTGTTAAATCACGAATCCAATAAACTCAACATTATTAACATTGCTTACGAGGTGGGCTATAATAATAAGGTCACTTTCAACAAGGCGTTCAAAAAGGACACCAATCTTACACCAACAGAGTATCAGAAAACCATTCTGCACGCATCCAAGTAAAGGGTAAAAATCCTACGGACAGCAGTAAACTTTGATAAGGGTTAGCGTATTCTCAACATTCTGCCCTTACTTTTAATTCCAATAAACAGCCCATCAATAATTCTTCACGAACTGCTTTGTTTCTAGGATTGGGTATTTTGAATTAGTCAGCAAAAAAACCTAGGGCTGTTTATTTTCTTTTATACAATCCGTCAAAAGCGACCTGAACCACTTTATCACCTTCAAGCACCTCCCAAAGTTGCCTTACGGTACCATCCTCATTGTCGAACCAAGTGATTCGATTGCGGTAGGTTTTCCCCTCTCTTTCAAATTCTTTGGAAGATAGAACCATTTTATTCTCCTCCTTGTTGCCTCTCAATTTCAAGAACGCTCCAGAGTTATCTACCCATAATTGTTCCCATTCTTTAGTCGCCTGATTATAGAAGTTCAAGCTTGTTCCCGTGTATCCAGGCTTTGCGCTGGTCCAGTTTTCCTTTACCACACATCCCTTTTCTTCTCCTCTTATCTTGCTGTAACCTGCCAGTGTACCATCTCCCTGATTGGTCACTACCCAGTCCCCTATCCAAAAATCAAAAGCCTTTTGAACAGCTGAACAACAATTGCAGGATTCTTTGTTTTGTGCATTTACAGTAGACAAGATTAAACCGAAAAGTAGAAGTAATGCCTTTTTCATGATTTATGTCCTACACTATGAAGGTATTGAATTACTTTCTGGTTAAACACCATGGGTTGCTCAACATTGACCACGTGGCCACAATCTTCAATTACGAATAAGGTGGAATCCCGGTGTGCTTTCACAACTTTTCTGATAGTGGGCAAAAAAAGATAATCTTCTCCCCCCATAATGTAAAAAGTAGGTATTCTAATGTCCACTGCTCTAAAAAATCGTAACAATGGGTTTATTTCTGAAGTAAGCTTAAACCATCTTATGAATTCTTTCTGGTATAATTTTTTTGCCTCCCTAACAAAAAGAAGCCGTGATTCTCGATGATTTTTGTTGGGCATAATAATAAAGGCAAAGAACTTGTACAACCACAGATACGGCACCACTGATTTACAGATAATACCCAAACGCATCAAAACCTGAGACCTAAAATTGAGTTTCATTATTGCACCTCCCATGACCATACTTTTGACTCTATTCGAGTAGTTTTCAGCAAGATTTCGAATTAAAATAGTCCCTAAGGAAATCCCTATAAAATGTGACTCTTTTATTCCCTCGTGGTCCAATACTTCCACAATGTCCTCTGTTATGGAATCGAACGTATACTTTTTATCGAAGGCATCCTTGATATTGGGTTTGGAGTTTCCATGACCACGCAAGTCCAAAAGAAGAACGTTAAAGTGTTTTTTGAAATCCCGAACCTGTTTGTACCATATAGTGGAACTACCTCCTGCACCATGAACGAAAGTGACCCATTGATCAGAGGTTTCGTGTATATACGTCGTATAGTGTAGCAATCCGATTTTTTTTAAATGTACGTTAATTTTTTTCTAAAGAATTAACAATTTTCGAGTTAGAAAGACCCCTCAACGTTAAATTTTAGATAAAGTACCTGATTTCTAGTTGTATACACCGGCTTTCAGTAATCTAAACCCATGCTTTCAGCGTATCTTTGATATAACAAATCTTAGAATGATGACGAATCAGTATTGTAGAGTTGGAACGGTAAAACCTATTACAAGCGGAAATCATGCTATTTCCACATTGGAATTCAGATATAGGAACTTCATTGAAAAGGCTTCTGATGCCACATATGTGAATACGAGTCTTGGCGATTTTTTTGCCAGAAAAGCACAGGGCATCAAGAAAATCTTGGAGAGTTTGGCATAAAGCTTATAAGACCTTTTCCACATAGGTCTTCATTTCGCTTTGAAGTTTTTCTGCGGCTTGTTGCGCTTTAAGCGCAAAATCCTCCTCTTTTGAAACATAAAGAATTCCTCTGGAAGAGTTGACCAAAATGCCAATCTGGTCATTCAATGCGAATTTACAAACCTCGGACAGACTGCCCCCTTGGGCTCCCACTCCTGGAACCAATAAAAAGCTATCAGGAACAATTTCCCTGATTTCCTTAAGAAAGGATGCTTTGGTCGCCCCAACCACATACATCAAATTCCCAGAATTTTTATAGCTCTGGGAAACAGTCAAGACTTCCTTGTACAATTCCCTATCGCCCAATTGTTTGGTTTGAAAATCAAAAGCACCGGTATTGGATGTAAGTGCTAAAAGTATGGTGTGTTTATCCGGATACTCCAGAAAAGGCTCAACAGAATCGCTTCCCATATAAGGGGCCACTGTGATGGAATCAAAATTCAAAGTATGGAAAAAAGCCTCCGCATAGCGTGAAGCTGTATTTCCAATGTCTCCCCTTTTGGCATCAGCAATTGTAAAAATCTCCGGATGATTCCTGTTAAGATACTCCATGGTCCGCTCCAACGATTTCCATCCCTTAAGTCCATAGGCCTCATAAAAGGCAATATTGGGCTTGTAAGCTACGCAAAGGTTATGCGTTGCATCGATAATGGCTTTGTTGAATTCAAAAATAGGGTCGTCGGTTTCCAATAGATGGGGAGGAATCTTTTCCAGATCCGTATCCAATCCAATGCACAGAAAGGATTTCTTAAGTTTTATTTGCTCGAAGAGAAAATCGGTGGTCATGTATTAGAAAATCTCAGAAGCTTCTTTTAGTTTTTCGGTATTCTCCACCAGCATCAGTTCATCGATGATTTTCTGGACATCTCCATTAATTATGTTTTGAAGATCATATAGGGTTAGACCAATTCTGTGGTCAGTAACCCTTCCCTGCGGATAATTGTAGGTTCTAATCTTTGCTGAGCGGTCTCCACTACTTACCTGAGAGTTTCTTTTGGCAGCATCCTCCTCCTGTTTTTTGGCCAATTCCAAATCATATAGTCTAGAACGTAGGACCTTAAAGGCTTTCTCCTTGTTCTTATGTTGTGATTTTTGGTCCTGACATTGGGCTACCAAACCTGTAGGAACGTGGGTTAGTCGCACTGCAGAATAGGTCGTGTTTACAGACTGACCTCCTGGACCTGAAGAACAGAAATAATCAATTCGAACGTCTTTCGGGTCAATTTGAACATCAAAATCTTCCGCTTCGGGAATTACCATAACGGTAGCAGCACTGGTATGGACCCTCCCTTGGGTTTCAGTCTGCGGAACCCGTTGCACGCGATGCACACCAGCTTCAAATTTCAACGTTCCATAGACATCCTCCCCGCTCACTTCAAAATGGATTTCCTTATAACCTCCACTTGTACCCTCGCTAAGGTCGATGATATTGGTCTTCCATCCTTTTGATTCGCAGTATTTTGCATACATGCGATATAAGTCACCAGCAAAAATACTGGCTTCATCCCCACCTGTTCCGGCCCTGATTTCCATTACAACATCTTTCTCATCTTCCGGATCTTTTGGAATCAGCAGAAACTTGATTTCCTCTTCAAGTTTTGGAAGCTGTTCTTTCGCCTCTTCCATTTGCATTTTGGCCATTTCAACCATTTCGGCATCGCTTCCGTCACTCAGAATTTCTTCGGCTTCATTTAGGTTGTTCGTGAGATCAATGTACTCTTTGCGTTTATCAACAAGCACTTTCAGGTCTTTATATTCCTTATTGAGCTTCACATATTTTTTTTGATCTGAAATAATATCGGGTTGAATGATAAGGTCTGAAACCTCATCAAAACGTTGTTTTATAATGTTAAGCTTGTCAAGCATAAATCAATCGTCGTTAAGGCTACGAATTTACAATTTTTGAATGGATTGTTTTTTTGAAGTGTGATGTGCTAATTGCCAACGAAAGTGGTACCCAGTGTAACGATGAACGCATTTAATCCATCACTTCGGTCGTACTGATTGAAGCGTAAATCGATAGTTTTGAGACCGAAGGTCAACAATTTGGTATTGGCGAAAATATCTTTGTATTGAATCCCCATTCCATATTGGTGCGCATCATAATTGGATAGATCGTAATCAGAAGTGTAGAATTCAAAAGTGGAAAGGGCCTCTTCCTTTGCGAAAAAGTAGTCAGCTGCAGTTTGATTATAATATCGGTAAGTTGGATAGACCGTAAACTTGTCAGACAGTTTCACCGCAGTCTCCAAACTGGCCGTGTGGGAAACTATGCCCCAATCATCCCAATAAAAGCGGTAATAGGAGCGCAGGACCAAAAAATCGTTTAAAAAGTAGTTCAACCTTCCCCCGATAGGAAGCTTGAATCGAGAATCAGGTAGTCGTTCCACGTCATCGGCCAACTGAAAATCATCGATAAAAAAATCTTCAAAATCCCCAAAATAGACTCTTTGAAATGGGGTGCTCAAAAGACCGTCTTGAAGAACCAAATCGGTAAAAACAGCACCTTGCAACCGTTTACCCAAAATTTGCGAAAGGGTAAGGGAAATTGAATACGAGTTTCTGCTTTCATTATCAAAAACTGTAAATGATGGTGCATAGGTCCCGTTCCCAGTAATTCTATCATCAAAAAAACCTTCGCGAAGTTCAATAGGGTAGATGGCGTTCCATTTATCCAAAAACACGTTGCCAGCAACCGTTACCTCTGTATTTTTTTCATTGAAGAGCTTGGTGTAGCTTCCACCAAAACCTACGGAAACATAGTCGTATTCATTGGAAAAGTACCCATTGGCGCTCCAGATAGTATTTCTATCATCCGAGCTATGTTGGTAGCTTGGATTGATATAGGCCAAAAGATCCCTGCGCGATTCCCCGGAAGAAGCATCAAAAGGTGAAGTGTTCAAATTTCCTCCATCAAGTGGATTCACATTGCTTGAAGATGCCGAAGTATAAGCAGATAGTCCCACATCCACCGTTAGGATATCATTGTCATTTAAAGGCATTCTCAAAACCAAGGTCGAAGTAACATCCGTCAGTTCTTCGGTTCCTTCACCCCCTGTCACAGCAGCATTTTGACCATCCTGCGAATAGTAACTGAAAAGCATGTCTATTTCACTGGTCTCGAGCACTCTTTTTGTATAGGTAGCATTGGTTTGTTGACCTCGACTTATCGAAATGACAAAAAGAAATCCTAAAAAGAAACTAAGCTTCAGGTGGAAAGACATTCTCAAGAATGATTATTAATTGCAACCACAGCCACCACCGGTTTTACCTCCGTTGGCCCCGGCAGATGCCTCGCGATATATTTGGAAATTGGTCTCGAAACGTTCCGAAGCCCTTGCTCCCAACAACATTTCGGCATCGTTCACATAAATCATATCGTATTCCCTTACAGCTACACACGAACTGACCGAAACCAAGAGCAATAAAATTAAAAGCAACCTTGCCATATTCTAAAATTATTGATTTTTCTCGAACACAATGCCTGAACTCTTATGGATTTTATTCTCCGCATCGACCACAACCACCTCAACCCCATCAATTTGATTGACCATATGAATTCCGCTATCCCTTCCCATTATAAAAACTGCAGTGGCCATGGCATCACATAGCTCGGCGTACTTGGCAAAAACGGAAACACTGTTAATTCCTCGTGTGGGATAACCGGTCCTGGGATCTATTATATGGGAGTACTTTTTATTATCAAGCATGATGTACTTTTCATAATTGCCAGATGTCGCCACGGACGATTCCACCACAGGAAGCCAACTGAAAACCTTATCCTTACTTAGTGGGTTTGCAATGCCTACGAGCCATTTCTCCCCCGTAGCCTTGGTTCCCCAGGTGGTCAAATCACCAGATGCATTGATGATACCTGCTTTCACTTGTTTTGAAATTAATAACTCCTTGGCCTTGTCAGCGGCATATCCCTTTCCAATAGCACCAAAACCTATTCGCATTCCTCTTTCGGGCAAAAAGACCGTTTGATTTTCCTCATTCAAAACAATTTTCTGATAGCCAATTTTTGAGACAGAATTTTTGATTTCGGATTCTGAGGGTCTTTTATCCATGCTTCCATCAAACTTCCAGATTTTATCCATCGAAGCATACGTGATATCAAAGGCTCCACTGGTAATTTCAGAGACTTTAATAGAACGCTCTATAAGGTTGAAAAGCTCAGAGGATACTTTTACAGGTTTGATTCCTGCATTTTTATTAATTAGGGATGTCTCGGATGCTTCATCCCAAGAAGAAATCACCTTTTCAATCCGTTTGATTTCAGAAACCGCTTCATCAATATTGATATAACCGATATCCTCATTCGGAGCTACCACGGTAATTTCGAACCGGGTCCCCATCAACTTCATCGTTTTACGGACCGTTACGTGCTTTTCATCTTGCCCCTGGGCCAGCGCAAAAAAAAAGCTGAACAAAAGGAGCAAGGAAGTTTTCATTTTACAAAATTGTTTAAAAGGGCGATGTATTCTTGAGGCGATTTTTTGGTATCAAAACCTGTCTTTCCCAAAATAGACTCTTTTCCATTCAAAACAACCACCAAAGGAAAAAAACCTCTGGGATTATATCTTTCAGCAAGCGACTTATTGGAGTTTAACCTATCCAAAGGCAACTGATTTTTCTTTTTTCTGGGAAAATCTGCATTGTACATCACATAGTTTTCTGAAGCGAAGCTTTTAAAATCGTCAGATTCCAAGATTTTCTTTTTAAAGCGGATACATGGGCCGCACCAGTCAGAACCCGAGAATACCAAAACAATAGGTTTATCCTCAGAATTGGCATTGGCCAAGGCTTCTTCGAAAGTGTTATGCCACAATTGCGCTTGGGAAGACACACAAGAAATGATAAATATAAATGTCAATAAAAGTCGCATCACGTTTTTTTTACTCAAAAATCCTTACGGTATCTCCCTCTTCCTCTGCGTTGAAAACTTTTAAAGGATTATTGGTTATTGAATTTAGAGGTGTCCCATTTTGGTCAAACCTTGAACCATGGGTGGAACATCGGAAGATACCACCATCTTGAGCCAAAAAGCGAACCTCTTCGGTTTGTTGATGACTACAGATTTGACTGGCAGCAACTATAATCCCTTCCAGATTACGCGCAACTACAATATCAGTATAGCCCAAATCAGGGCTGGAAGAAACTAAAATAAAACCTCCATTATCCACTAAAGGTGCAGCTTCTGGGGAGGTTAAATCGATGGTAAAGTCCACACCTTCAGGTTCAGGAAACTGCTCCAAATCTTCAGAGTCGGTCGAACATCCGTGAACACAGGGAAAAGTCAAGGCAAACGCAGCACCCGCACCAAGACTTCTTAAAAAATCTTTTCTTTCCATAGCATTAAAGTGAGATTATTTAAAAAGAACGAAGAAATTGGGTAAATCGTATCTCAATATATGAACTTGCCATGCACACTTTCAATGGTCAATTTTTTCTGTGAGCTGGCCTCTACCCTACCAATTATTTGGGCCTCCACGGCAAAACTTTGGGACACTTCGATAATATCTTGGGCGATTGACTCATCTACATATAGCTCCAATCGATGCCCACAATTGAAAACTTGGTACATTTCCTTCCATCCCGTTCCCGATTGCTCTTGAATCAATTTGAAAAGTGGGGGCACCGGAAAGAGGTTGTCTTTTATAACGTGAAGGTCATCTACAAAGTGAAGAATCTTGGTTTGTGCACCTCCACTGCAGTGTACCATTCCGTGAATGTGTTCCGAGTTATATTTTTTCAAAAGCTCTTTAACAATCGGGGCGTAGGTTCTCGTAGGTGAAAGCACCAGCCTCCCTGCATCAATCGGAGAATCTGGAACACTATCGGTCAAGTTCGTATTGCCCGAATACACCAATTCTTCAGGTACGGATGGGTCAAAACTTTCTGGGTATTTATTCGATAGATATTTTGCAAAGACATCATGTCGTGCTGAAGTAAGTCCATTACTGCCCATACCTCCATTATATTGCGTTTCATAGGTTGACTGCCCAAAAGAGGCCAGACCGACAATGACGTCACCGGCTTTTATATTAGCATTGTCAATGACATTAGCTCGTTTCATTCGGGTGGTCACTGTGGAATCTACAATGATGGTCCGCACCAAATCGCCAACATCTGCTGTTTCACCTCCGGTTGAATGGATGTTGACCCCAAATTTTCGTAAGTCTGAAATCAATTCTTCGGTACCATTAATAATTGCGGATATCACCTCACCAGGAATCAGGTTTTTGTTCCGGCCTATGGTAGAAGACAACAAAATGTTCTCGGTTGCCCCAACACAAATCAAGTCATCGATATTCATAATCAGTGCATCCTGTGCAATCCCTTTCCAAACAGATAAATCCCCAGTTTCTTTCCAGTAGAGGTAAGCAAGGGAAGATTTGGTACCGGCACCATCGGCATGCATCACAAGACAATACTCATCATCACCGGTAAGATAATCGGGCACTATTTTGCAGAAAGCTTTAGGGAACAGGCCCTTATCAATATTTTTAATGGCGTTATGAACGTCTTCCTTGGAGGCTGAAACCCCCCGTTGGGCATACCGTTTGCTATTTTCTGAGGACATACATTAGGTTTGGGCAAAAATAGAGAAAGGTCGAATGATACTCGAATGGATTTTAGGCTATTTGCTAAAAAGTAGCTCACTATACTTCACAAATGGCCATAAATCGTCAGCCAGTAGTTTTTCAAGCTTGTCCGATTGTTCCCGAATTGTTTCAAAATAGGGTTTCACATTATTGCAATATGCCTGAGCCTTTTTATTTATGGTTGACAAGGCATTGGCTCGCTTTCGAGCGGCAATCATTTCATCAGTGGATTTTCTAATCTCGGTCATGTGCGTTCCGATTTGTTCGAGCAGGTTCAGCTGGGTTTCTGCTACTTTCTTATGGGCAGCGCCGTATACTTCCTTTAGGCCACGAACATTTTCCAATAACATATTTTGATAATGGATGGCAGCAGGCAAAATATGATTGAAAACCATTTCGCCCAAAACTCTTCCTTCGATTTGAACATGAAAAATGTAAGTCTCCAGCTCCACTTCTTGATGCGCTTTCAACTCCACTTCGCTCATAACATCCATATCCTTGAATAGGGCTATACTCTCTTTGGAGGTCAAAACCTGAAGTGCTTCTGGGGTATTTTTATTATTGCTCAGTTTTCGGCGTTTGGCCTCTTCTTGCCATTCCCGTCCATATCCGTCACCATCAAACCGAATTCGTTTTGAAGTTTTGATGTATTCACGCAGCACATTAAAAACCGCCTCATCCTTTTTAAGATTTTTTTTGTTGACAAGTGCGTCCACTTCCTTCTTAAAATCGGTAAGCTGTTTGGCAACAATCGAATTCAAAATGGTCATGGGTTTGGCGCAATTGGTCTTTGCCCCCACACCCCGCATTTCAAACTTATTTCCTGTGAAAGCGAAGGGAGAAGTTCTATTGCGGTCGGTATTGTCAAGAAGTATTTCAGGAATCTTGCCGACTACGTTGAGCTTGAGCTCCGTTTTTTCTTGGGGTGATAGTTTCCCCTTTGATACCCCTTCCAATTCATCAAGAACATCGGTCAATTGTTGTCCAATGAAAATGGACAATATGGATGGGGGAGCTTCGTTTCCTCCCAAGCGATAATCATTACTCGCGGAAGCAATGGAAGAACGGAGGAGTTCTTCATAAGTATCCACAGCTTTTATAGTATTCACGAAAAAGGTCAAAAATTGTAGATTTTTCATGGGAGTGGTTCCCGGGCTAAGAAGATTAACACCGGTATCGGTCGCCAAGGACCAGTTGTTGTGCTTGCCCGAACCATTGACTCCTGCAAAAGGTTTTTCATGAAAAAGGACCATAAAGTTATGTCTATCCGCAATTACTTCCATAACGTCCATCAACAAGAGGTTATGGTCTACGGAAAGGTTGGCCTCCTCGTGCATCGGTGCGAGTTCAAATTGGTTGGGTGCCACTTCATTATGTCTGGTTTTCACGGGGATTCCCATTTTAATACATTCCCTTTCCAACTCGCTCATAAAGCTAAGTACCCGGTTGGGTATCACTCCGAAATAATGGTCATCCAATTGTTGACCTTTGGCAGCTGGGCTTCCCACCAAGGTTCTTCCAGTCATGGTAATATCCAAACGGGATTTGGCCAACGCCTTATCGATTAGAAAATACTCTTGTTCCCAACCCAGGGTGGCATATACCTTTTTTACGTTTTTATCAAAATACTGCGCCACATCGGTTGCTGCCTCATCAACGGCATGTAGAGCGCGTAGTAATGGAGCCTTGTTGTCAAGTGCTTCTCCCGTATAGGCTACAAAAATGGTAGGTATGCAAAGGGTGGTCTTATAAATAAATGCAGGTGATGTCGGGTCCCATGCGGTATACCCCCGTGCCTCAAAAGTGTTTCTGATACCACCACTAGGGAAACTTGAGGCATCGGGCTCTTGTTGCACCAACTGAGCCCCATCAAATTTTTCCATCGCCCTCCCATTGGGCATAACCGCAAAAAAGGCATCGTGTTTTTCGGCGGTTGAACCGGTCAACGGTTGAAACCAATGCGTATAATGTGTGGCACCCATCGAAAGCGCCCATGCCTTCATCCCCTCAGCAACTTGATCAGCTATCTTCCTATCAATTTTTGTGCCCTGAAAAATAGCGGACTTCACCTTGTCATAGGCTTCCGTAGTCAAAAACTGAAGCATTTTTTCATCATTGAAGACATTCTTGCCATACAGCTCGGAACGTTTGCCGGGCTGTTCCAAAGTTCTAGGGCTTCTATTACGACTTTCCTTTAGCGCTTCAAATCTCATCATAAATCTCTTGTTTAATAAAGGGACAGCAAAGCTACAATTAACAATTTAATAATATTAGAGTGAATTATTACTTTTTTTTTAACTAACCCTTCCAAAAACAGGGGTAATATAAATTATTTGCTTCATCATGTTAATTTACCCCTTCAAAATGAATATTATCCATCGAAAAATATATTTTTGTCAATCATAAATTTGAGAACAAATAACTACCGGAATTATGAGCAAATCTAAATTAGAGTACATCTGGTTGGATGGTTACGAACCAACTGCCAACATGCGAAGTAAAACGAAGATTGAAAAAGATTTTAGCGGAAAATTAGAGGATTGTCCTATTTGGTCCTTTGACGGAAGTTCAACACAACAAGCTGAAGGTGGTTCCTCGGATTGCCTATTGAAGCCAGTTGCTATCTACCCAGACCCAGCGCGAAAGAATGGATATTTGGTAATGGCCGAGGTATTGAACCCTGATGGCACTCCACACGTTTCCAATTCTAGAGCCACCATCGATGATGAAAACGATGATTTCTGGTTCGGATTTGAGCAAGAGTACTTTATCATGGATACCGAAACCCAATTGCCTTTAGGTTTCCCAATTGGTGGTTATCCAGGCCCACAAGGATTATATTATTGTTCCGTAGGTGGTAAAAACACTTGGGGTCGTGATTTGGTTGAAAGACATGCTGACCTTTGTATCGAGGCTGGATTGAACTTTGAGGGCATCAACCAAGAAGTGGCCGCCGGACAATGGGAATTCCAGATTTTCGCCAAAGGCGCCAAAAGTGCTGGTGACCAAATTTGGGTGGCGCGATATATGCTGGACAGATTGACTGAAGATTATGGATATTATATTGAATACCATCCAAAACCAATCAAAGGGGATTGGAATGGTTCAGGTATGCATGCCAATTTCTCGAACAGCACCTTAAGAAATGCTGGAAAAAAGGAAACGTATGATAAAATCTGCGAGGCCTTTAGACCTGTTACCGAAGAGCATATAGCGGTTTATGGAGAGTTTAACGATCAGCGTCTGACCGGTCTTCATGAGACCCAGTCAATTCACGAATTTAGCTACGGAGTCTCTGACCGTGGGGCTTCCATCCGAATCCCGATTGCAACTGTGGAAAGTGGATGGAAGGGATGGTTAGAGGACAGAAGACCTGCCTCAAATGCCGACCCTTACAAAGTTGCTGCCCGAATCATCACCACAGTTAAATCTGCCGATGTTTAGGCCTATAAATTAGTTGTTGATTTAGATAATGTAAAAGACCGTCCTTTCCTTGGGGCGGTTTTTTAGTTTTTATCCCTTTGTAAAGGCGTGTTCATCCAATAATTTTCAAAGTCAGCGGGTTTTGAAACGGGTTGGTCTTCAAAAATTGGTCGATTCTTGTCCATATAGTCCTGAACCCCTTTTGGAGCCCTAGCACCCAGATTGATTTTTTGAACAAAGTATTCCCTGAACTGTTGAAATCTTCTGTACTTGTCTTGCCTCAGCAGGTATTTTAACTCCTTATCCCTTAGGTTTAAGACTTCCGTTTTGAAAAATCTGTTAGGTTTCTTTGGGTTTTTTCTCTGGCCCGAAAGCGTATAAGCCATGTTTTTAAAAGTCTCTGCAGTCAAATCAGGGAAAAGCCGAACTGCTTTGTCAAATACAACAATTTCTTTGAACTTGATTTTCTTTCCTTTAAAACTCCAATTGTAGTTGTTTTTATCACCCGCCGAAATTGGGTCAACTTCGTCGGTAAACCTTACTTCAAAACATTGACAATTTGGCACCAAAACTATGGCATCTATATCAAATTCAGGAGGTTCAATGAGCCAAAAATCATTGTGAAAAGAGATATAGTTCAAATACATTTTGTTGTCCTCTCCCCTTTTATATTCTGTAATGATTTCAAAAAAGAGTTGTTTCTTTTCGCGTTTATCTATGTTTTTTTTAAAGTTCAACGAACCACCCTCGTATACATAGTATTTCATTTCCTCATAGACCGTATACTTCATTTTATGGATAGCAAAATCCCGTTTTGAGATGTATAAAAGACCAGACACAAAGTAACCTGGTAGTGTCTTTGTAATTCTAACTGTATAAAGCACTTCATTCTCTGAATAGGTATCTTTTTGCTTTCGGAAAAAATGGTTTTTAAAGAAGTCGGTCTCAAGTCGATTTACAAAATCATAAGTGTCAATTTTATAGTTTCGAATCGCATCATGGACCCTAAGAATTGTAAACTCGTTCCCTCCGTAATCAAACAAATAGGCATTGTTAATTATTTTTTTTGACATTTTGCTGCTGCCATATTTATTATCAGCAATGGTATCACGCCTGAAATCGAAGTTTTGGATTTTATCGTAAATCTGAACTTTTGTGTTGAGATTGTCGAGCTCCCCAAAGCCCAAATCAAAGACCTCAAGAATGGCTTCGTTCAAATTGATGTATTCCCCTTCTCCTAATTGATAATCCCGATAGTACCCCACGGTTGAAAATGGGCTTGTGGGGTAATTCTCAGGTATGGCCTTAATCGCTTTACGGACTATTCCCTTTGCGCTCAAAAGTCTTCTTCTTCTTGCCCGCTCTCCTTCAACCAAAACCTCATCTAGTTCAATCACTCCGGGAGTCAGTTTTATAGTATTCAATTCATCTTGCATAAGACTTAGAATTGAAATGCTCTTGGTTTCATATCCCATACTTGAGATAATCAAACTATCACCTTCTTCCCTAAATTCTAGGGGAAAGCGAAAACCGCCATCTTGATTTGATATAACCCCTAGGGCCTTTCCTTTGATTCGTATGGTCGCGAAGACTATTGGCTCTTCCGTACTGCTATCCAAAAGTTGGCCTTGTATGAAGTCGCGCTGAGCCCATAACGGGAAAGCCCATAGCAAAATAAAGCAAACAGAAAGATGCTTGGTTAAGACTGACAAGAGGACTCTTTTTTAGTTTACTGTAAGATAAATAAATATCGAGTAGTAAACCAATAGAACAATACCATCCCGCCATCCCAAACGCAGTCCTTTCGGGAAGAAAACTAAGGGGAGAATCAAAAATGAGATGCCTAACATCCAAAAGATATCATTGGACAATAATCCTTGGTCAACCACCTGTATTGGAGTGATCAATGATGTGATTCCCAAAACAGCCAAAAGATTAAAAATATTGGAACCAATTAGATTCCCTAAAGAAATTGCCTTTTCCTTTTTGAGTACGGCAATTACCGAGGCGGCCAATTCAGGAATACTGGTTCCGACAGAAACCACGGTAATACCAATTACTCGATCGCTTACACCAAAAGCTGAAGCCATGCCAACAGCACCATCAATAAGTAATTCGGAACCTCCCCATAAAGCCGTTCCACCAATCCCCAAAAACAGAACGGTTTTGTACATCGGCAAAGGGATGTCATCTTCTGGCATTTCATCAACTACCGCCGCCTTTTGAAATCGGAGCAGATATACCAGAAACAAGAACAAAAAGGCTACCATGACACCACCCTCGTAGCGTTCCAATACACCATCAAAGTAGATGAAGCCCATGAACAATAGAGAAGCAACCATCATAACGGGCCAATCGGTGGTATAGAAACTTTTCCGTACCTCCATGCTTCCCAGCAAAACCGTGATAGCGAGTACAAGTCCCAAATTGGCGATATTTGAACCAACGACATTACCTAAGGACAGGTCGGGGAAACCATCCAGTGCTGCTTTAATACTAACAATGAGTTCAGGGGCGGAAGTAGCGAAAGAAACCACCGTCATTCCGATAACAATCTTGGGAATAGCCAAACGCAGAGAAAGAGCCACGGCCGATTTAAGCAACCAGTTTCCTCCAGTAATCAGTAGGATAAGTCCGAGAATAATAAATAGAAAATCGCCCAATTCGGAAATTTGAAGCAAATATAGCCGAAGATTCATTGGTTCAACAGCACAATTGCAATAAATGAACTATGGTTTCTTGAAAGTGAAAAAATTGACCAAAAGGCACCTTCTCTGACTGAGAGTTTTTGTTCAATTTTAAAATCCAGCTGAAATGAAAACGTTAAAAATGACCGCTTTTTAAACGAAAGGCTCCTTGGTTTCTGAAAAATGGTCAAAAATGGCCCTATAAATATTATACTTTGAAACCATTATTGAATTTTAAAGTTACAATTTGAAGTTTTATCCAAGGAGGTCACACAAATCTCAAGCAGTGTTTCATTTATTTAACTACAATCTTGTATTCAATTGCATAGGTTTTAATGTAAATTCTTGGAAACATGATGTTTATCATTCTATATTCAAATCTGTAACCGGTTAACATCTGTTTTATCAACCAATTAAATTCATCTAAAGAATGATAACAATCGTAAAATTTTTTGTACTGCTACTGCTCCAACTCATTGAAATTTTATTTTTATGACGAAAGCTTAAACCGGTTACCTTCAATCATCAAACGAACAATCGCAAAATCAATCAAAAAACATCATCAATCAAAATCAATCAATCGGAAAAGGCACAAACAAGGTGAAGTTCCCTATGGAATTCACCTTTTGTCCTTTCTCTGGAAACACACGGTCCTTCAACCGAAAACTAGTTAGTCTCATGAGGCTGATTTAAATGGCTTATCATTAATCGCCCTTATTTTCACCCAGTTGACTATCTTTACCCAAATCTACACGTAAACAGTGTTCTACAGACTATTGGCAAAAATCAATAAGGCCGTTCTGCCTTCGTATACCAAAAAAGGATTGGATTTGGCCAAGGCCAGCAAACTACAGTTGGCTATAATAGGATGGCGCTACTATGTTACGCGAAAAGCGTTGAACAATCAATAGTTCAGTAAGGAGACTATTTCCTTACCTTTCAATTTGTCCTTTCCGTTTAAGAAATCAAGAACGATCAAAAAGTTAAACTGAACTATTTCACCACCCAGTTTTTCGACCAGACGACAAACGGCTTCCGCGGTACCTCCAGTTGCCAATACATCATCGTGAATCAATACTTTATCTCCCTTTTGGATGGCGTCTATATGAATTTCAAGAGCGTCCGTGCCATATTCCAAGTTGTAGGACTCGCTTATCGTGGTATAGGGTAATTTCCCTTTTTTACGAACAGGAACAAAACCGGCTTTAAGCTTGTTGGCCAACATTGGGGCAAAGAAAAATCCACGACTCTCCATGCCGACAACTTTATCAATACGATGGCCATCGACCAATGAGTAAAGTCCCTCAAATGCCGAATTTAAAGCAGTCGGATTACTGAATAAAGGGGTAATATCCTTAAAAACCACACCGGGCTCGGGAAAGTCCGGAACATCCCGAACAAAAGGCTTTAAATCCATATTTTTTTGACTTCTTCGGTTTTGCAGTAAAGTTAAAAAGAAATATATTTGCAGCCCTTAAACTAAGGCCTCCTAGCTCAACTGAATAGAGCACTTGATTACGGCTCAAGAGGTTGCAGGTTTGAATCCTGCGGAGGTCACGAATAAATGGTTCAATAAGAAAAAACGCCAAGCTTGCTTGAGCGTTTTTTTGTTTGAATCATTTTCAGAGCGGAGCTTTGTCAGGACGTTAAAGCGTAGTGAAGAAAATCCTGCGGAGGTCACTTAAAGCGCAAACCCTGTATGAAAATGCAGGGTTTTGTTTTTCCGGAAGCGTCCAAAGCGAATAGCTTATGCAGGCTGAAAGAAAAACAAAACCGTAATGCGACAGCAATAGAAGGTTGCATTTTCAAAAGGGAGTTTAAAGGATATGTAATCCTGCGGAGGTCATTTAAAGCAGAAAGTCCATTACCTAGGTAATGGACTTTCCATTTATGGAAATCGTAAAACAAAGGATTGGGGACTATTGCAATTAGGTGATTTAAAGTTCACATTCTAGGGGAAGCTCAATCACCATGATTCTCAGTTGCACCTGATTTTTTAAGCATAAAAACGGCTCCCAATGTAAAAAACTCATCGTTTAATTCTCCGACAACACTCTTGAACTCACTAAAAACAAGCACCTGGCCAAAGCTGTAGTGTAGCCCTAATCCAAAATTTATTCCAGCAGCGGAATGTTCTTCTTCCTCTAAATCTGTTGCAGACCTTTCATTTTCAATTGTATAATTAACTCCAGTAAGTGGATAAACCTCAAACCGATGGGCAAACTCGAAAAGGTAATGCGCATTGAGGTTCGCTTCAAAAAGGCGTTCTTCAACCTCATCCGTAGTTTTTTGATAAGGGAAGATTGAAATTTCCGGTCCAAAACAAAATTTTGGAGATGTACCATAGTAAACTCTAGCATTTGTCCCTAATAGAGAATTTTCTGAAGTAAGCGTCGGCCCAACGCCCAACATAAACCCTTCTTGAGCGTAGGAATAGGAAATATTCATTACTAAAAACAGGGTTAAGGAATTCCGCAAAAAAAACATGATAGGAAGGTTTTACATATCGGTTGGTTATTGGCAAAAGCATCTATGTTGCTTTGTAAGACGAGAAATAGCCTTATTCTTTACACATAACACAAGGTTTTTAGGTACTTTGAAAATTCTCAGCGCTTCAAAAACCAACGTTTATCGTTTTTCATGTGCGCTATTTAACCACAACTCTTTTTTGGAAAACAGAACTCTTAACATTGAGGTGAAAGTCACATGACACCATTTGCCATCAAATTGATTGTCAATAAAGTGTACCGAACTGCAAATGCATGTATTATGATTTAAATTCATTCAAAGTATATTAAAGTTCATAGTTCTGATTCTTATCTCCAGTAATTAGTGCTTTCCAATAGTTACCAATCCCATGACTTTTGTCGTGAAAATCTAAAAAAAGAATAAAATGGGATTGCAAAAGAAGTTAAAGGGAGCGGTAATACTTATTCTATTACTGGGGTGGTGTGTCCCAACGAACGCTCAGGACAATGCAGGAAGTAAAAAAGCACAAATTACATTTGTTTATCCATTGGGTACCAACGGAATAAATTCGATGGACTACGCCAATAATGTATCATTTAATCTATTAGTAGGCCTTAATGGCGGGGTAAACGGATTTGAATTTGGCGGCCTGGTCAATTATAACAAAGGTGATGTCAAAGGATTTCAATTTGGAGGATTGGCAAATATAAATAGCGGAAGTACCCAAGGAATCCAGATTTCCGGAATTTCCAATATTGCTAATCAAAATTCCAAAGGGCTCCAAATGGGATTGACAAACATTGTTAATGGTGAGCACAAAGGTCTACAACTAGGGCTGTTCAATTATAGTAAAAGACTCAATGGGGTTCAGTTTGGACTGATCAATGTTTCAGATTCAATTTCAAGTGGAACTCCGGTCGGACTTATTAATATTGTAAAAAATGGTTATAAGGCTGTAGAAGTTGCTGGTGGAGAAACACTTTGGGCCAATGCTAGTTTTAAGCTCGGTTCAAGAGAATTCTATACAATTATCAAAACAGGCTACTCTCGATTTAAAGATGAAAATGTCTACAGTGCTGGTTTGGGCTTTGGATCTTTATTTTCGTTTGCCAAAAAACATGGCATTTCATTGGAATTAAGCGGCAACAACATTCTTTACGATGGTAAATGGTCTGGCTTGAATATTTTGGGTAAACTTGATTTTAATTTTCAGTATTCTCTAAATGATAGATTTAAGGTAATTGCCGGGCCATCCTTTAATACCTATATCACGGATCAAGAAGTTGATGGTAACTTTGGAACTTTAAACATTCCATACACCATTTTTGAAGATATCAATGAGGACAGAATGTTAAGCGCTTGGATAGGTTTTAATCTGGGTGTTGCCCTAGAACTTTAATTTTGAATATTCTACAAAGTTGAATGAAGAATTTCATGAAGTCAAATAAAACCATGGTATGGACGACCTCTATTATAGGGGTTGTCCTTTACTTTCTTCTGTTGTTATATTTTCGGTTGTTATTGACAGAGCATGAAGGAAGTATCTTTTCAAAATTGGTTCACGATTTTTTCTTCAATTTACCGGTACTTCTTGTGAATACCTTTCTTATTTACAAGGTTGTAAGATTATTGAATCGCTTTTTTTTCTCGAAGGTTTACCTAAAGCTGTTATTAGAACTTGTTTCAATTTTTTTCATCACGGTTGTACTGGTCTTTGCAATGGGTATATTAATACTGCTGACCCAAAACATCAATGAGTTCGAACTAAAGGAACACATGAACATTTTTGGTGACACTTTTGTGATGGGATTGCTTATCGGAGTGTTTACCCTTACGATTCTTGAAATACACTTTCAAATACGAGCGAGCAAGGAGAAGGAAATTGAGAATGAAAGACTCAATCAAGAGAACCTCAGCTTAAAATATGTGCAGCTTAAGAACCAAATCAACCCTCATTTTTTGTTTAATAGTTTGAGTATTCTATCAGCTTTGACAAAATCTAATCAAGATAACGCCCTGTTGTTCATTCAGAATCTTTCAGAAATCTATCGTTACGTACTTTCCCAAGACCAAAAAGATCTGGTTCCATTGAAAGATGAGCTTGAATTCATACAGAGCTTTGTTGAAATACTCAAATCAAGATATGACGAAGGACTGAAAGTGAATTTTTATATTGATGATGAAGCTTTGAGTAAAATGATAATTCCGATGACGCTTCAATTGTTAATTGAAAATGCCGTTAAGCATAATATAGTTGATGAAAATTCCCCCTTGGTCGTTGATATAAAATCAGAAGGAAATGAGCTTGTTGTAAGCAACAACCTCAATAAAAAAATTGTGGTTTCGAAAAGGAATAAAATAGGGTTGAACATGATCAGAAAGAGATATAGGATTGTAAATAGTTCTGAAATTGTGGTTAATCATGAAAGTGATCGGTTTATTATCAAAATTCCTCTGATATGAAAGTATTGATAGCAGAAGATGAAAGGCTTTCAAGGAATCATTTAAAAACGGAATTGACCCAGCATTTCCCCGATATTTCCGTGATTGGTGAAACTGCCTCGGTAAAATCAACAATTGACTGGCTCAAAAAAAACCGGGTTGACCTGATCTTTATGGACATTCAACTATCCGATGGTTTATCCTTTGAAATCTTTAAACATGTTTCAATTGAAGCTCCCATTATTTTCACCACGGCCTATGACAAATATGCTATTCAGGCTTTCCAAGAGAACTCAATCGGTTATTTGTTGAAACCCATCTCTCGAGCTAAGTTGAAAAGTGCTATGGATAAATACAAAAATCTGTTCACCAAGGAAAAACCGAACATTGATTTGCAAGAATTGGTTTCCTACTTTCAAAAAAATAGTTTTAGGCAACGTATTTCTGTACAAATGGGTGATCGAATCAGTTTTATCAATATTAACGAAGTAGCCTATTTTTTCGCCGAAGAAACCGCAACTTTTGCTGTTCTCAAAAATGGGAGGCGCAAAATGATTGACCATAGCCTTTCGGATTTGGAACAGCAAATCAATCTGAATGATTTTTTTCGTATCACACGAAATTGCATAACCAATATTGAGTCCATTGAGTCTGTTCATCGCTATTTTAATAGTCGTTTAAAAGTTGATTTAAGACCAACTTTCGATGGTGAGCTAATTGTTAGTAGGGTAAGATCAATTGAGTTCAAAAAATGGCTAGACAGATGATGAAAATAATCTAACCTGATGTAAATCAAGAAAATGAACATTTCTTGATTATTGCATCCTCTTTTTAATCTGCCTTGCCAATTCCTCTTTTTTGGAGGGTTTAAAAAATAGTTCCCAATAGTGCTTTCAGTCTTTTGGCATCGAAATTTATTATCTTTAAATATTCCCCTGTCCATCAAGACTGTTCAGAATGACTTCTTCAGATTATAAGGGTCAAGATGAAAATTTTATCGAAAGGCTCGAAGAAATTATACTTGCCAACCTTGAAAATGAAAATTTCAGTGTTGAAGAGTTGGCTCGTACCTATGGGGCAAGTCGTTCACAACTTCACAGAAAACTAAAGCGGATAAAAGAGAAGTCCGTCAGTCAATTTATACGGGAAATACGACTTAGGGAAGCTTTAAAAATGCTTCAGCACGATGTGGCCAACGTTTCTGAGATTGCCTACAGGGTTGGATTTAACAGCACCTCTTATTTCAATACCTGTTTTCATGAACGATACGGTTATCCTCCCGGGAAGGTGAAATATCAAAAAAACCTTCCAAAAGCAACACAAGCTTCCTCCCAAGTGGAATTGGATAAACCAATTGATTCAAGCAAGGGAAAGCCCCTCTTTAAAAACCTATGGGCTATTGCCATTGCAGCAATGGTTTTACTTTTAGCAGGTTTTTTTTCAATAAAGGGATACAATTCAGCAGAAAATGAAAAGGAGGTATCCATAGCGGTTCTTCCCTTGGAACATTTATCAGAAGACCCTGGTCAAGAATATTTGACCAATGGCATACACGATGCATTGATTGGTGAACTTGGAACGATAAAAGGATTGAGAGTTATTTCGAGAATATCGACACTTCAGTTCAAAAACAAAGAAATGCCCATTCGAGCTATTGCCAAGCAACTTGGCGCCGAACATTTAGTTGAAGGTTCGCTTTTCTATAACGGTGACAGTATCCGAATGCAACTGCAACTGATTGATGTTTTCCCCGAAGAAAAGCACATCTGGGCCAAAGATTACCATAATAATGTCAATGAAATCCTATCAATTCAAAAGACAGCGATACAAGACATAGCCAATTCCATAGAGGTTACCCTTGGCGAAGAGAGAAAAGAACGATTTCAGCAACAGCAGAATACAAATCCAGAGACTTATAAAGCATACTTAAGAGGAATGTATTACCTCACTAAATCGAATGCCGAGGATTTTGAAAAGGGATTGGATTACCTGCACCAAGCTGTTGAGATAGACCCGGCAGATCCGCTTGCCTATGCTGGCCTGGCCGAAGGATATGCCCTTTTGGGTCACGGTCCCGACCCCATGAATTCCCCGTGGAGAAGGGGAAAAGCAGCAGCTCTGAGAGCCTTGGAACTGGACCCTAAATCAGCTAAGGCGCATTCTGCACTGGCAATGATCCAACTTTACTACGAACGCGATTGGAAAGCCGCTGAACGTTCATTTGCAATTGCTGAAAAATTGAATCCAAACCTGCCCTATAACCATTACCACTACTCATGGTATCTTATTCTTTTGGGAAAGTGGGAGGAGGCTTTAAAAGAACATCAATTGGCCAAACAACTGGACCCCTTGGCACCCTTGATTACTTCAGATATGGGTCTGCTGCATCTTTGGATGGGCAATCATAAAAAGGCGATGGACGAAGTAAAGGAAGCTCTTGAAATTGATAAGGAATACGGGCCAGCTTGGAGGACTATGGGTGATATTTACATTGAAAAGGGAATGCACCAAGAAGGGATTAGCGCCATTGAAAAGTCCGTTGAAATCAATCCTGCTGCCTTATATGAACTGGGAATTGCTTATGCTAAAATCGGGGATAAAGACAATGCACTTGAGATTGCTTCTAAACTGCAGGGAGGTGAAGTGGGCTCGAGGGAAGCCTTTGGACTGACCCTAATTTACGCACATCTCGGTGATTTTGATGAGGCCTTCAAATGGTTGTCGAAAAAGCCCTTGGATGTTTTCGCCCCTTGGCTCAGGGTTTGGAATGGTCCACAAGCGTTTAAAAAAGACCCAAGATTTCATCAGTTTCTGGAAGACCTAAATCTACCCCCTATTTCCCCAACTGCAACATAATTTAAAAAATTCAACATATTCAAACCAAAATTTGAACTATTCACTACATAGTCAAACTTTGCTCTATATACTTTTCCAGACCTTTGGTATAAGCGTTCGCTAATTGATTGGCCAATCATTTCTCTAATGTTTAATTGGGTCTTATAGACCTTAAAATCAATTAATTATGAAAACTAAAAAATTGTTTTCCTGGAATTTTATGTCTTTATTTTTAGCAGGGGTGGCCGTAATCATGGCCATCGGATGCAACAACGACGACGAACAGAATTTCATCACTATTGATTCTGAAGCTGAAGACGGCGAATGGGTAGACTTTATTGAGGACCTTACGTTTGAGTCGATCATCTTAACAGAAAACCAAGAAGATTTAAATGATGCCTTACAGCAGGCTGCCGAAGGTGATTTGATATTTTTTGAGGACAGCGATGCCCAAAAAAATGAAAATCTAGAAAACTCAAAAGGCTCTTTCTTTTCCTTGGCCGGGTTTGATGGTGAACAAATTGCAATTACCAATAAAACAACATCACTTGCCGCTTCAGAGGCAGTTAGAGGTGCAAAAGCCAATAAAAGCAACAGAAGTTGTCGCATTTTGAAGATTACCAGGTCCTCTCTTTCTGCAGATATCGCCCACTATCAAATCATGGTACGTTTGGGCAATGGACCTTATGATGTAGTCCGTATCCATAGAGTGGTTCGGGAATCCAGAAAGTATAGACCTGTAAGGACCAAAGGGAATGTATTCATGGTACATGGCTCATCACAGGATTTTGATGATATTTTTCTGCGTCCAGGAATAGAAAATCCCGACGCCCAAAATTCCTCTCCTTTTTACCTAGCTTCAAACAACATTGACGTTTGGGGCATTGATTTGGGCTGGACTTTGGTACCCCTGGAAACCACGGATTTTTCTTTTTTTCAAAATTGGGGGAACACAAAAGATACACGACATATATTAAAGTCTATGGCCATTGCACGCTTGGTTCGAGGATTGACACGACAGGGTTTTGGCCGAATGAACTTATTGGGTTTTAGTTATGGTGCTGGATTAACCTATAATGCAGCCATTATGGAAACACAACAGCATCGTATTTTAAGGGATATAAAGGGCGTGATTCCAACGGACTTTGTGATGGTTCACGAGCAAAGTGATAGTCCATTTGCCGCGGGGTCTTGTTCCCTATCACAAATGTCGGAAATGGCACACTCAAATGGGGAATATCAAAATGCCAATGGTGTCGGTTTTATCACTGTGGGTCAAGCCGCTCTTGATGATCCCGATGGTGATTCACCTTTTGCTCCTGGGTTGAGCAATTATCAATTTGCTTTAGCGGCCGCGGCAGGGCCGCAACCCAATGGCCCA
>NZ_JANQIH010000149.1 GCF_028282265.1 Allomuricauda sp. | reverse complement strand
CAGTAGGGGTCTTAAACATACCATAAAAAACCCTTACATCAGAGTTAGGCAGGGAGTAAAATCCAAGGTCGTCATCCAACTGTTCGTTTGCCGCTGTTTCAGGAACTCCGATCACCTCTTTCTCATGTTCGGCAAAAAATGGTGGAACAGTTCCATTTGTCAATGGAATAAAGTGACAAGTTGCACACAAGGCCTTGCCCATATATAAGTTAAACCCTAATTTTTCTTCGGCACTAAAAGAGTCTTCTTCTCCTCTAATGTTGCGATCAAACTTTGAATCAAAAGCGTTTAGAGTAGATACATAAGAAGAAATCGCCCTAATAATTTCCGTATTTCTTTTTGGGATTCTCCCATACGCTTCTTTAAATAAAGAAAGATATGTGGTGTCGGATAAAATCTCAGTTGAAAACTGATGTACGGAACTATCGAATTCATCATCGTTATTAAAAACATTGGTAATCTGGTCCATTAGGTTGGGTGAACGTCCATCCCAAAAAAAGGAGCGTTGAAAGGCCACATTGATTAGAGTTGGTGTATTCCGCTGTAATGGATTTCCATCCTTATCCAGGTTCACAATTCTTCCATCTGCCCAAGCCTTGCTTGGATTATGGCATGTAACGCAAGCCATTTTACCATTTTCGGATAGTTTTGGGTCAAAAAATAGTTTTTCCCCCAGAGCAATTCGCTTTTCTGAAGGGTTTCGATTTATTGGAGGAGTAAAAAACTCCAAATTGAACGCGTCTGCTTCAAAGAAAGTGGGTGCGTCAAAATTGAAAGGCTTGTTATTGACAGGTTTCCAAATATCAGCAGTCTTCCGAATGTCTACCCAGTTTCGGGTTATCGGGTTCATGTAATCACGTATAAAGGTAAACCTATCGAAACTTTCAAAATCCGTATTGGATTGGATAAACCCGACTGCTTTGGAAACATTGGTAGTAAATAAGGAATCCAAAACTTGATTTTTTTGCTTAATTAGGTCTTGAATACTCAGTTCATATACTTCCTTTAGACTTTCAAGGGAAACTATGGTTTCTTCCAACCCAAGCAGACTAACAGGAGTATCAAATCCGACAATTCCCAAACTAATAATACGCATAAGTTGTTGATGGGTCGCTATAAAAAATCGCTGAGGGGTCACTTCCCTGGTTTTTACGTTGCTTTCCAAATTTCGTAGAAGCCCTTGCATAATTGAGACTTCTTGTCGATACCGTTCCTCAGTTTCTTCACCTTCATAAATGCTTTCCTCCAATTTTTGCAATCCTATGGGAAGTAGAACGCGTTGGGTATCATCTGTAACAATGGGCAATGCAGGTCCATTGGACCTATGCCCAATTTCAGGATTGAGGTATGAAGCATAGGGCTCAGCTTTCTTAAAAGAAATGCGAATAGATTCAAAATTTTTACGCGTTTCTTCCCCAGTCATTGGTAAGCTATCCAATTCTTGCACCTTTTGGAGTGCTTCAGTAATATGTTTCAAGTAGTAATCCTGAGCAGGTTTCCAATCTACCAGTGTTACATCATTCTTTTTCAGAATTTGAGTTTCAACCTTTGGCTGCTCTTTACAGCCAACTAATAAAAAGAAGAATGTTGAAAATATCAGAATCTGTTTCATTGCAGCAATTTTTTTATAAAGAAAGACCCCCATTATTCAATGGAGGTCTTATTACCAAAACTTAAATTTTTATCTTGGAAGCCCTCTTAAAATTACAATTTGTCCTCCTTGGTCATCTTCAAAAGGTCGCCTACCGGGTACAAATTCTGGACGGGTTTCAAAGTTGTGACCATCAACATTTTTGAAATCTTCACTTTGCCAGTAGTGAGGTTGAAGATTTAACAAGAACGTATTAGGAACGCCTACTTTATCAGAAATATCTTCCAAAGCACCGTATTCACCGCTAAAGCCTGTGCTTCCTGTTGGATCCAAATCTTGTCTAACAACAAATTCCAAAACGGTTTTGATATTGTTACCATTAAAATCGGATTGATAAATATAAGCGGAGTGACCTCTTGAGAAAGAGTTGGGATCTTCCTGGACATATACGAAGTTTTCAGTAACGCAGATATTGTCAGGACTTTGCAAACTAGCTAAATTGCCATCCATGTTATTGCTATCTGTATTACCACTAATAATTTGAGTGATTTTTCCTGTGAAAGGAGAATCTGTATCCAATTCCAATCTGTAAACCGTACCCCAATCGTTATATGTTCCTCTACCAGGACCTCTACCCGTAACCGCTACAAATAAGTTTCTATTGTTTGCAGAGTCACCTTTTTGGTAGTCCACGTCTTCCACTCTCATAAACTGTGTAGCCTGAACCCCTACGCAGGCATCTTCCATTTCACTCTTGGTCAAACTTGCCCCATCTTCTATCTTTACGAACTCAAAATCATATGTCTCTCCCAACACCATGTTGGATTCATTGTACATCACACCTAGCTCTGCGTTCTTTGCAACAGGGTTACCATCACCGTCAACGGTACCTGAATCGACAGTTGTCAATCGCAAAACATAAACCTCACCTCCAGTCAAATCAGCATCACCATTGTCGGAATAGTATAACGTGATTTGTCCTTCGGATCCATCTGAGTCATCATCTCCTCCGATGATAACAGTCTTACCAATATAGGCCCCTTGTGGGAGTGGAACGGCGTTTTCCCAATTGAATTCACCCAAAGCATCCAACCCGAAATCTGCTGTCGGTGTTGGTGAAGCAATGTAAGGATCAATCCCTTTGACATCAAAATGATAATTTTCGGAAGCGGATAGGAACAAATCCGTAGAACCTCCATGAATGTCAGCTTCCCACATGGTTCCTGAACATTGACGTGCAAAATCAGCAACTCCAGAATTAAGTAACCATTCTCCCTTTACCGGAGTCAAGTACTTATCCAATTCGATCCTAGAAACCGCGTAGTCGTCTTCTGAATTAACAATATAAAGGTATCCATCGCTGTTGGGGTCTTTTAAAAATCCTGCACCATCAGCGGCCCCAACAAAACGATATCCGTTTTCAAGAACATCGGTTGAACTAATTAAGGAATAGGCTTCAACGAAGTTAAACTGTGGCATGAGAGCCACCAAGGGCTCTAAGGAAGACTTGTTTTCGAACATAGTTCCTTCAGGTTCGCCATCGTCATCTCCACCTCCGATAAAGTCATCGATTTGATCGCACGAGGTGGCTACGACCAAACCAGAAAGCAACAACAAATTTTTAAGTGTTCTCATTTGTTTTTTTAGGTTTAGAAAGTATTATGTTATAGGATTCTTAACAAAAATACCATGGTTGGACCCTAGAGCCTGTTAAGTGAACGTGGTGTTAAATGAAACTAAACTTCATTTTAAGGTTAAATGGTTAAGCGAACGTTATTATTTAGAATGGGTCTGGCTTTAGTTTGGACTTGTTTAAATCCGGTGGAAGAATTTGGAACAGTTCCATCCCATACTTTGATTATAAATACTTGATTTTCAAGTTTTTAAATGATTTTCTGATAAATTTCACGCCTAAACAAAAATGGAAAACCATTTTCTACGGGAAGAATCCTAATAGCATAAGGGATTGGAACTGAAACCATACATTCAGGTCCATCCAAAGTCATAAAAAATTAGCCCGGATCTGAGTCATTCGACCGTCTTATGACTCTTCCAACTATCCATTTGTAAATTGAAAATATCAAAACACTTAGTTTGTCTCCAAGGAAGCTATTCTTTTCTCCAACTGAAGTATATAAAGGGTCATTTCCTCAATCTTTTCTAACAAAAGCTTATTCATCTCGCCTAGGTGAACACCGTTCTCGGCGACCTCCTCTTCAGAAGGAATGTTGATCAAATGTCCTTTTTCCCTAATATGTCGTTCCACTTCCAGTAGTGTGGGTAGGTCATAGCCTTCTTTAAAAACATAGTCGGCCCAGCCGGTTTCAACCTTGATTTCCTCAGCTCTTATCTTTCCTTTTACGGCGAGTTTCCAGGTTCCAGGGTTAGTAGTCCCAATACCAACTCCACTTCCATCACCCTTAATGGTAAGCAGGTTGTTGGTGCCGTTGTTGCTGTTGAAAGAGATATCTTGGGAATTTCTTGTCTCTATTTCAAGTCCTAACCCATAACTTCTTATTTCATTTGCTCCAGCAAGATTGTTTCTGACCAGAAGGAAATTCGTAGAATCGCCTAATCGAAATACTTCAGTGGTACCAAAAATATCCAGGGCGTAAATAGGAGAATTTGTTCCAATTCCAACATTGCCACCGCTATAGTGAATATCAGAACCGGTCTGGGTCCAATATCCACCTCCTCCCGAAGAGGCACTACTGTCTATAAAATTGATTGTAAAATAGTCCGTGCCATCATCATTACCATCAACAAAATGCCTAACAGTAAAATCAACGCTACCAATTTGCGGGGACCAACCACTGGAAGGATAGGCATATGGGTCAGAATACTCAGTGCTTCTGGTATGACCATTACTTAAGGTAAATGTAATGTCGTCACCTGCCTGGCCGGTAGCCTTGATATTTATGGTTGCGCCATTGCTTAAATCCCATGTCATATTATTTGAGACGTTGGTTTCAGAGTTATCCGATAGGTTCTTGATTTTATAAGAGTGCCAAGAAACTATCTGACCGAATGATAGTTGAAACCCGATAAATAAGGTGAAAAGAAAAAAGAACGAATGTTTCATGTTAGATTGTTTTAGAGTATTGATAAAAGCAATTTTGTAATATTTTTCTCTAATATATATGACTTTTATCTGGTTAACTTAAAGGATAATAATTTATTAACCATTTGTTTATCTTGTTAAAGAATCTAAATAGATGGCTTAACACTTTTTCTTAAACACTCTTCCTTTAAATTAGTGATTGAAAAATATGAGCTCAAAAAAATCCTCTCCATATTATCCTGATGTTCCGCTTTTCCTAATTCTCATTCCCTTTATAAGCGGGTTTAATTATTATTTGACATATTCCAATGTTCAATTCAATTGGTGGTTCATATTTACCTATACATTGGACACTCTTACTGGGTATGTAGCCTGGTTGGGAGCAAGAAAGGTGATATTATGGCTTGACAATAGGATGCCCTATGTCGATGGATTTATCAAACGTGTCACGGTTCAATTTCTGCTGACCACCATAGTAGGCCTCTTTATTATCAGTTTCTTGACCGAGTTGTCCAGTCTAATCGTCAAAGGCAAATGGGCGCATCCCAGTTTTTATTCCCATGACCTATTTATTATCTCTATTTGGTTTTTCGTAATCAACGCTGTCTACATTATGATTCATTATTATTACAAATGGCAGGGTACCGAGGAACAAGCGTTTTTGGAAAAACAAAGACTACAAAATGGCTTTTTGGTAAAGGAGGGCAAAAATGAAACACGCATTCCGTTTGATGACATTATCGGATTTGCCGTTGAGAAAGACTTTGTGCTATTGTTTTCCAATGAGGGAAAGCAATTCTATTTGGACAGTCCTCTAGAGAAAATAGCCTCCAATCTCCCAAGTCATCTGTTTTTCAGATTGAACAGACAATATATTCTGCATCGCGCAATGATAACCGGTTTTACCAAACTGGAAAATGGAAAAATCAGTGTTGTGCTTTTGGAAAAAGATGAACTCCCCTCAGAAATTCCAGTAAGTCGTACAAAAGCACCCACATTTAAACGTTGGTTTCGGACACCCAGCTGACATTTCAGGTCAAAAAATGCTACACTTCACGGAAAAACCCCTTGATTTAAGATCGTTTTCCCCTATTGCCGGCTATACCTTTGGGGTATCGTCAAATCAATCAAAAAATGAAAACAGTTATTCTATCCTTGACCAGTTTTTTTCTGGTTCTAAGTACAAAAGCGCAAAGTGTTTCTACTGATAATCATAGGAACTTCCCTTTGATTGTCAGTATTGAATTTAACTCTCTTTCCCTACCCTTTAAAAATAAAAAGCTTTTTTCCAACATTGGAATAGGTATTGGGACCGAAGTGAGCCATAGTGGAAAACGGGATTGGGTACAACAGTTCAAAATTTCCTGGTACGGAAACAAAAATGTTGGGGGAGGTATCTTGATTCATTCCCAAGCGGTTTGGAGGCCCGACTTGTTTTCAGATACTTTCGGAGAAGTTAAGCTGGGGGTGGGTTACCTTTTTGCCAAAAGGCCCATAGACTCCTATGAACCTACCCCAAATGGCTGGGAAAATGTAGGTAAAAAAGGAAAAGGCATGTTTGTGGTTCCTGCGGGAATTGGTCTTGGATATGATACTTTCGGTGAGAATCCCTATGTATCTCCCTTTGCCAATTATCAGTTCATACTTGCTACCAGTTACAACAAGAGCGTTCCTGTGGTACCTTTTACCATTATGGAAATAGGCTCAAGAATTCACTTTGAAGATTAAATTCCCATCATCATGAAAAAAACAGTTTACCTTATTATTTTCAGTCTGATGCTCATACAAAACAATTGGGCACAGCAGGTTTCCAAAACCTCGAACAAGAATTCAATCTCAATAAATGAGAATCATCCAAAAAGTCAAAAGGTTTCAGAAATACTTAAAGAATTTGTCCAAAATGGATGTCCTGGTGCAAGCATAGCTATTTTAGATGATAATGGGTGGTGGCTTCACAGTGCGGGATTGGCGAGTTTAGAGGCAAATGAACCTATGACCGACAACCACCTTCACTATCTTCAGAGCGTTGCCAAAACCTATATGGCCGTAGCCGTTTTGAAATTGTACGAAACTGGTAAACTTCAATTGGAAAATCCTATTACAAAACATTTGGATTCGCATGTCTCCCAAATGATTCAACGTGCAGATGAAATCACGGTACGAATGCTTTTGAACCATACTTCTGGCATACCTGAATACAACTTTGATCCCGATTATGCCACTACCCTGTTACAGCACCCGGAAACTGTTTTCAAAAGCGAAGATTATATCACTTATATAAAAGGTAAAAATCTTGATTTTGAACCGGGGAGCCGATATTCTTACCGAAATACCAACTACGTGTTGCTCTCTATGATTGTGGATAACATTACTGGGGGTCATGGTGATTTCATACGAACCCAAGTTTTTGAGCCTTTACATTTAAAGAGCACGTATTATCAAATCTCACCTGAAAAATTGAAGGATGAAAAACTTCCCAATAGCTACTGGGATCGCTATAGCAATGGGATTTTGGAAGATGTTTCCTTTCTTCAACAACAAAATGTGGCTCATATGGTAGGTGATGATGGCATTGTAACATCCACCCAAGAGGCGATTTTGTTTTTAAAAGGTCTTTTGGAAGGAGAGCTTCTAAAGGAAGCGACCCTAAAGGAAATGATGACCTGGGTAATGCGAAATGAAAAGCCCGCTTATGGCTTGGGTTTAGCCCACAATGAAGTAGCTGGTGAAAGATTCTACGGACATTCAGGGGGTGGATTGGGTGCTGGTTGCGAGCTGCGATATTTTCCCGATAAACACCTTTATATGTTCATTGCCATCAATATCGGCACCGTTACGGAGAGTCCTTTACATCTTAAACTTATAGAAATTAGAGAAAGACTTTATCAGTCTCTCTTGGAGTGAATCATCCTCCAAATCCGTATGTTGGTTCAAAATTCAAGGCCATTTTTTGTCCGCCTCTTTTGATGGACTCATAAATGGCCTCAACGATGACCATATCACGTCTGCCCATCTCACCAGGCGCCACATTGGGAGTTCCAAATAAAATATGGCTGGCAAAATCATCCATTTGGAGTTTTTGCTGACTTTCTTGTTTAAAATTCAGCTCTCCCCGGGAAGTGCGGCCAGCAAGTGGAATATAGGTACTTGCCGGATCTAGTTCGAACCACCCTCTTTCACAGGATGCAAACAAGCGATTGGCTCTAACGTTATGTGAGGTCATGATATTACCAATGGCCCCACTTTTAAATTCGAATTGAGCCGTAATGGTTTCATCGGTTTCTTTGAAATATTCAGGTCGGGTACTAAACTCTTGTGCCGAAACCGAGATGGGGTTCTCTCCGGTACCATAGATTACACTTTGAATAGCATAAACACCCATATTCATCAAAGCACCTCCGCCTGACAGTTTTCTGTTCAATCGCCACTGATTCGGGTTCGACATAGAACGATACGCCGCATCTGCAGAAATGTAATTAATGGCACCAAACGTTTTGTCCTTGACAAATCCTTTGACTGCTTTTGTATATGGTTCGGAATGAAGACGATATCCCATTCCCAATGTAACACCTGCTTTTTTACAGGCAGCTATGATTTCATCACATTCAGCAACGTTCATTGCCATAGGTTTTTCGCATATCACATGTTTCCCTGCTTGTGCGGCCCGAATCGAAAATTCCGCATGCATGCTATTGGGAAGAACCACGTAAACCACATCGATGGAATCATTATTGGCAATCCCATCAAAATTGTCATAGTTGTAGATGTTTTCCTTTGGAATACCATATCGATTCGCCCAAACGCCTTCTTTGGCAGGAGTTCCCGTGACAATTCCTGCCAAATAGCAGTGCTCCGTATCTTGCAGGGCTGGGGCTAATTGATACGTACTGTAGCTTCCGAGTCCAACAAGCGCTATACCCAATCTTTTCTTTTGGTTTGCTGAAGAAACCATACAGTTCACTGGGGAGGCGGCCACCAGAGCGGCACCTCCTATTCCCTTGGCCAGGGTAGTTCCGAATTGTCTACGGGTTATTTTGTCCATTTCTTTGGTATTGAAGTCCTTTAAAGATACATTTTATGCTCCCATTTTGTTTTGGTTTCCAAACATTTACAAAAATTATAACATCTTCAAAAAGTCCCTCAGATTCGTTATTTTTAGCTACGACTAATTCAACTAAAATGAGGAAAATCTTTACACTTCTTTTTTTTCTGACCCTTATTCCCAACATTCATGCGCAAGACCGAAAAATTCCCATTGATACTACGGTAACAACGCAGCATAACGTTACTGTGAATGGGACTACCTTTAGTTATACAGCGACTACGGGAACGCAACCGGTTTGGGACGAAATGGGCAAACCAATAGCATCATTACATTATACCTATTATACCAGAAACAATGTTAAAAATCGAGATGAAAGACCTCTATTGATTTCCTTCAATGGCGGCCCTGGTTCTGGTTCAGTATGGATGCACTTGGCGTACACAGGGCCACGAATTCTAAAGATAGATGATGAGGGTTACCCCGTTCAACCCTATGGCGTAAAACAAAATCCCTTTTCGGTGTTGGATGTAACTGATATTGTTTATGTGAATCCTGCGAATACGGGATACTCGAGAACTATTCCAGAAAAGGGCGATAAAGTAGACCGGGATAAATTCTTTGGCATCAATGCAGACATTAAGTACTTAGCCGAATGGCTGAACACTTTTGTAACTCGAAATAATCGTTGGCGTTCGCCTAAATACATTATTGGTGAAAGCTATGGAGGGACAAGGGTCATGGGACTTTCGTTAGCTCTTCAAAACCAGCAATGGATGTACCTCAATGGTGTCATTATGGTTTCCCCTGCAGATTATAAAGTAATCCGAGTTGGTGGACCGGTTTCTGATGCACTGAATCTACCTTATTTTACTGCAGCGGCATGGCATCATAAAGCGTTGCCATCTGATTTACAAAGTAAAGATTTGCTGGAAGTTCTTCCCGAAGCAGAGCAGTATACAATCAATACGCTAATACCGGCGATCGCTAAAGGAGGTTTTATTCCCAATTCAGAAAGAACAGAAGTAGCCAAAAAAATGGCTTACTTTTCCGGTCTAAAAGAAAAGGACATTTTAGATCAAAACTTAGTGGTTCCCACCAGATTCTTCTGGAAAAACTTATTGAAGGATAAAGGAGGGTATACTGTTGGACGATTGGATAGCAGGTACCGAGGTATAGATAAACAATTGTTTGGGGAACGACCTGATTACAACTCTGAAATCACATCATGGCTCCATAGCTTCACACCGGCCATTAACTATTATCTTCAGGAAGAGTTAAACTTCAAGACGGATATTAAATACAACATGTTCGGACCGGTTAGACCTTGGAACAATGAAGATGACAACACAAGGGATAATCT
>NZ_JANQIH010000110.1 GCF_028282265.1 Allomuricauda sp. | reverse complement strand
TTCGAATCCAGTAGGGCCCACAAGTAAAACCTCAAGGAAAATCTTTCTTGAGGTTTTTTTCTTTTGGGATTTGCCGAAGAATACTGAACCGAGTATGGGTATTTTCCAAAAAAATACATCACCCCATCTGTATCGATTTATTTATCCCAGCGACAGTTTATACCATACCTAGTTTTTTTGTTTAAACTTTAACAAATAATATTAAACAAAATGAATAGATTTACGACAAATACTGAGGAAGTTTAGATTATCGCGTTTTGCTTCCCTTCTTTTAAATTGAAATCTTTTTATGAAAAACCAAGACACACTGTTGGAAGAACTAATAGATTCTAATGCCATATTGAATAGTCTTTCTGATGAAGAAATTGGGGACGATCATCTATATAGCGGGATTGACACTCCCATGAAACCCGACGCTTTTAAGCTAAGTGATGACGAAAAAAAGGAAAGTATCGCACAGCTTTTTGCACAAATCATGGATGTAATGGGGTTGGACCTTAATGATGATTCACTGAGAGGAACCCCAAAACGGGTGGCAAAAATGTTTATTGACGAAATTTACTCAGGTCTTAATCCAGCCAACAAACCCAAAGTTGCCCTGTTTGAAAACAAGTACCAGTACAATCAAATGCTGGTGGAAAAGGATATCACCTTTTATTCGAACTGTGTGCACCATTTTGTCCCGATTATGGGAAAAGCACACGTGGCGTACATATCGTCAGGAAAAGTCATTGGACTTTCAAAGTTGAACCGGATTGTGCAATATTTTGCAAAAAGACCACAAGTACAAGAGCGTTTGACCAATCAGATTGCCAAGGAACTACAAACTGTTCTGGAAACTGAGGATGTAGCCGTAATTATTGATGCTAAACACTTATGCGTTTCTTCAAGAGGAATTAAAGATGACACCTCGGCCACAGTGACTTCATTTTATGGAGGAAAATTCAATACGCCTGAAAAGATTCAAGAGCTGTACAACTATATCAATAATTAAATATATCCAATTTGAAGTTCCTCGGATCAATCAGTAAGAAAGCTTTTGCCGAACAACCTGAGTCGAGAGCAATATTGCTGTCTACCAATATTTACAATGTTCCTATCAGTGATATTAATGGCAATTCCATTAACCTTTCCGAGTTTAGGGGCAAACATATCTTATTTGTAAATGTTGCCTCTAAATGCGGATTTACCAAACAGTATAAAGATTTGGAAAAACTGTACCGGGAGTACAATGAAAAACTCATGGTAATTGGACTTCCATGCAACCAATTTGGTTCGCAGGAACCTGGCTCATCTGAAGAAATTAAAAACTTCTGTGAGATGAATTATGGGGTCAGTTTTATCATTACAGAAAAAATTCAGGTAAAAGGAAGAAACCAACATCCGCTTTATCAATGGTTGACCCAAAAACGTCTCAACGGAAAAACGAATAGCACGGTTCGATGGAATTTTCAGAAGTATTTGGTTGGACCCGATGGGGAGCTCATTGATTTTTACTATTCCACAACAAACCCTATGAGCTCTAAAATCACCAAGAATTTGGCTTAACTTACACGCTGATTTTTCTTAGCAATGAAAGATAAAAAGCCCGATAACGTAGTCTTTGATGAAGAGGAAAAAAAGTATGATGCTTTCTTAAAACCCTATGCGACAAGCGTGGGTGCCCCGGCCATTAAAACCGAAAATCTTGCACCTTGGAAGAACAAGGGTGTAGGAATGGTAAACACCGCTATAGCCGCGGAATATGAAGAAATAAGGGAAAAGTATCAAGCTCTTCAGGAGCGTTTTGAGTATAACAATCTGGTTTATTCAGCAAAGTTCAGTTTCCAACCTATGGTCGGTCATACCTATCATTTGTATAGGAATAAAAACGGAGAGCCTTTTTTGTCAATTTTAGCACCAATGGAGTGCAATTTTGACCACGTTGGGAGTTTTCGTTTGGGATCAGATTACGTTTGGGAAAGATTGGAGTCGTTATGAAACTTACCTTAAGACTCGCTGCTATTTATAATATCCTCTGGGGTTCGTGGGTCATTTTCTTACCAAATCACTTTTTTGAACTGGTTGGGATGGAACCTCTCAACCACCCCATGGTTTGGCAGGGGATGGGAATGGTCATTGGTGTTTATGGACTTGGCTATTGGTGGGCTTCCCATAATCCCATGGTACACTGGCCCATTGTGGCGGTTGGTTTTTTAGGGAAAATCTTTGGCCCTTTGGGATTTGTGTTTAACTACATAAATGATACGGTTCCTTTTGAGTTTATCTATACCCTAATAACCAATGACTTTGTTTGGTGGATTCCCTTTTTTCTTATTTTAAGGAAAGTGCACGTAGAAAGAAAATGGACCTTGGGCAATGCGTAAGCTAGGACTTTATGCAATGGTGGTTTTTTATCTCTTTGCAGGCATGAATCATTTCCTTAATCCAGATTTTTACTACGGACTGATTCCTGAGTTTATCCCATTCCCAATTTTTACCAACTATTTGGTTGGCATTATTGAGATTTTTTTGGGTGTTCTTCTTTTGTTCCGAAAGACCAGAAAGTGGAGTGCTTTTGGAATTATTATCTTGTTGGTTTTACTAGTGCCATCTCATGTTTATTTTATCACTATTGGATCTTGCGTACCCAACGGTCTTTGTATTGAGGAATGGATTTCTTGGTCAAGATTGGTGATCGGACAACCACTTTTAGTCCTGTGGGCTTGGTCGGTCAGAAATGGATAAGGCCAAAGGAAGCGTTCAATCTAGCTGAACTACTTTTTTTGGGAGGGTAGACGTATTTCTGCCAAAACACCATCATTTACAGACAGCAATTTAAACTGTGCGCTATCGCCATATACAAATTGAAGTCTTGAAACCGTGCTGCTTAAACCCACTCCTTTTTTGATTGAAGCTTTTTCTGTTAATGAAGGTCCTTCATTATATACCCATAGTTTAATAGTCTCTCCTAGGTTTTCGACTCCTATTTCAATTCGTTTGGCCTCATTGGTTTTCGAAATACCGTGCTTAATTGCATTTTCCACTAAGGGTTGTAAAATGAAGTTTGGCACCCGACAATGGTCCAGTTCATCATGTGGGTGAATCACAACATTCAATTGGGAATTTCTGAATTTTTCAATCTCAAGGTATTCTTGTAAGTAGGCTATTTCTTTTTTTAGCGGAATTAAATCATGTTTGGATTCTTCCAGAGTTGACCTTAAGAAAGAGCCTAGCCTAACCAACATTCCCGAGGCAATTTTATTCTTGCCCTGTTCCACGGTGCTTACCACATTGTTGATTGTATTGAACAAAAAATGCGGCGATAATTGAGCTTTTAAGGTGTTCAATTCACTTACTAGAAGCTGCCTTTCCAAATCCTTGGCCTTGTCTTGTCTTTCTTCAGATTCTTTTTGGTATTGTATGGCATGGGCAATACCGATTATCGCCATGTAGATAAAAAAATGCCAATGAAACAGGTTTAGAAAGAACACCTTAAAATAAAGCTTAAAGGTATCCCAGGAGAAAGAGCCGATTCCTAAGAAATTCCAGATTATTGAATAAATGGACAAATAGAATAGAACCAATACAATAGCAAACGCAAGGTGCAAAAGAATACCGCTGTAGTACGTCTGTCGGTCAATCCTAAAACGTTTTCCCAACCAAAAAATGAAGGGGCTGAGCATTCCCCAGATACTCCAGACCAAAAATTGTATCAAAAAAAGCTTGAGCCAGCTTTCCTCACCTCCAGCATCTAAGGTCTTTAAATAGAGCTGGGTGCTTGTAAATAAAGCTGCAAACACCCAAACCAAATAAATGGCAATATCTTTCTTTTGTAGTTTTCTAAGCATTATTGAAAGTTACAAAAAACACCTGCTTCAATCGGGATACTCCAGTTTAAACGGAATATGCTTTCGTACTCGGGAATGATGTCCAAAATCATCCGCTACCGAATACGCCAAAATGAGCCAAAACTCTTGATTTATTTTATGTTTAAAATCATAGGGGTCACCTGAATCCATCGGAATTGAAAATTGAACCATGGAGGTATTGCCTATTTCTTCTGCTTCTAAAATTTGAATTGAATGGGTACCGCCCAATTCGCTATCCTTC
>NZ_JANQIH010000107.1 GCF_028282265.1 Allomuricauda sp. | reverse complement strand
ACTTATTTTCTGGGAAGTGCTATGGTCGTTAATTTACAATTGGAAATCAAATCGCCTGCATCGTTTGTGATTTTGATTTCCCAGAGCTGTGTAGTTCTTCCTTTGTGAATAATTGAAGCTTTGGCATACACGAATCCGTCCCTAATCGATTTCACATGGTTGGCCGCTATTTCAATTCCTCGCACATAGAATTGTTTTCCATCTAAAAAAACGTAGGAAGCAGCGCTGCCGACACTTTCGGCCAAGGCCACTGAAGCCCCACCGTGCAAAACCCCGTCGGGTTGGTGCACCCGAGGATTGACAGGCATTTTCGCTGTTAAAAAATTCTCACCAACATCTACATACTCTATCTCCAGGGTCTCCATTAGGGTATTCTTGCAGATTTGGTTGCAAATGGCAAGAATCTTTTCTTTATGCTCAGTCATTCTTCTTTTTTGATAAAATTACGCAAAGCTATCCCATTTCGTAAAGTCACGTCTACTATAAAATTCTTTGATGGAAGCTTGAGAAGAAAAATGATTCAATTGGGTGTGTCATCATTTTTCTCGGCAGCGTAGTACTCGATTTTACGGGACGTATAGCTATTTCCCGGGGTAATGATTTGCCGTATCCAATTTTTTTCCTCACTGCTGTCGAATTGGTAGATATATTCCTTTACAGCTTTTGAGTTATTGGTTTGGGTAGTTTCCTTGGTCAACATGCCATTGGCATCGTAAGCATATATAAGTTTTCTATCAGACTCGAAGCGCTTTTTTTGAGTATTGTACAAGAAAAACTCCCTGGATGCCAGAGCTCCAGAAGGTTCAAATACTTCCTCTATGGCTTCATTGGGTTCACCGTCCACAAACTCTTTTCTTAGAATGATTTTTTTTGCAGAATCATTTGCGCCACTTGTAGACGTTCGTATTGATTTTTCAATTACACCGTTAATGAAAAAGCTTTGGGTATTTTCGCCTTTGTTTGATTCGTAGGTTACCGTAATCTCATCAACCCCATCTGGATTGGAGGAGATTATTTTTGTCAATTTTTCTTCCTCATCGTACTCATAATCTTGCTGCTCAAGAAATTCCTTATCATAGGAAATAATCTTTTCGTGGACTTTTCTCGGAGTCACGGAATCAATCGTATAAAAATTAACCATAGAAGTGGTTACGTCCAAAATATTGTCCTTGTAGCTCTCCATTCTTTTCTCAATGAGCTCGCCTCCGTCGTATTTGTAGTACGTAATGTCTTGGTCGGTATCATTGTATTGGGTGACCGTACTCACTAAACGGCCTTCCTCATCAAACTGAAACGACTCCCTGCCATAATCGGTAATCACCAAGCATGATTTCACCTTTCCTTTTAAGTCAAAATCTTCAACTTTGAATATTTGAAGTTCTTGGGAGCTAAGGACAGAAGTAAAAAGTAAAATAAAGCCTATAAGCAAAATTGATTTTGTCATCGTGTTGCAAAATTAGCAGGAAGGTTTAAATAATAAAATCAAAACCGATGCCAAAACCTAAATTTAATTTAATCGTAATTTGTTCAGAACCTCCGTTCTGGATAAAAAGGCCGAATATCCATTGAAAGTTTTTTGTTCGATATCAGCTCTGAGACCAGTTTTCCTGTTGCTGGCCCTGTACTCCATCCCATCATTGCATGGCCCGTTGCAACAATGATATTTTTTAATTTTTGGGTCCTACCGATATAGGGGAGACCATCGGGTGTAACGGGACGAAGTCCACAACCCGCATTCTTCTTATCTTCTTCATCAATTTGCAATCCTTGATAATAACTACTTGCCCCCGTGGCAATCGCTTCTACCCTATTCTTTTTTATAGTCTTATTGATTCCTGAGAACTCCATGGTACCCGCAAATCGCGTAAAGCCGTCCATAGGGGTGACTGCAATTTTCGATTCCAACAAGAGCGCTGGCATTGAAATACCCGTTGATGAAGCCACATTGATTCCATAACCCTTACCGGCCTCCAACGGAATTTTCAAATCGAGTTTTTTGGCCAGTTTAGAAGTCCAAACCCCTGAAGCCAACACCAATTCATCAAACTCATAATCTGCTGTATTGGTTCGTAAAGACGTAACGGTTTCATTTTCAGTTGCAAAGTCTATCACCTGCTCATTCTTATGTACGGTGACCCCACCATTTTCAAGGCTTCTTTGCAAGGCTTTCATGAATGAAGCTGGAGTGGTATGCCTGTCGCAGTGGTAATGAAATGCACCTAGGGCATTCAACTTTATATGGGGCTCTAATTTTTGTAGGGCCTGATAATCGAGATGGTTTACTTCCAAGTCCAGTTTTTCGGCACTTTGGGCAGTCATCTGTTCATGGTCCCTTTCTTTTTCGGTTTTATATATCATGAGAAGGCCCTTATTTTCAAGATGAAAATTTTCAAAGTCATCTGATTGTTTCAAACCTTCAAAGATTTCCCTTCCCAATAAATTGATATTCCTAATCGGAACCATGGCTCTTTTAACCTTTTCCTTCGTGGAAGACTTTTTAAAATACCAAGCCCATCTGAAAAAATCAAAGTCCAATCTGGGTGCCATATAAAAAGGACTGGAAGAATTGAACATGTACCGCAATCCTTTTGAAATCATTCCTGGGGAAGCCAATGGAACTATATGACTGGGTGTTAGGTAGCCCGCATTGATATAGGATGCCCCGGAATCCATGGCAGATTTGTCAATGAGTTGAACCTGATGACCTTCTTTCATCAAAAAGTAAGCTGACGAAAGGCCAACAATACCTCCGCCGACCACTAGAACTTTTTTCCCCATATTAAATTACTTGAAAACCATGTGCATAGGGATCATCGGCAGGGTCAATGGAAATTGTATTGCGACCATAGACCTTGGCCCATCCTTTTATGCTTGGAACAATCCCTTTTTTTCCAGCCAACAAAGTTTCCCGTTCAATTTTGCCTATAAATGTAGATCCGATATAGCTTTCATGAACATAGGTTTCCCCAACTTTCAACTTGCCTTTGGCATACAGCTGCGCCATTCGGGCCGAAGTTCCCGTTCCACAAGGTGAACGGTCTATGGCCTTGTCCCCATAGAAAACCGCATTTCTTCCCGAGGAAGAAGAATTCATCGGCTCGCCTGTCCATAAAACATGTGACACCCTATTTATATTTGAGTTTTCAGGGTGAACAAATTTCCCCTTATATTCTGTGTTGATTTGTTCCCTTACTTCCCGAGAAAATTGAATCAGTTCCGAAGCGGAATACTCATGCATTCCTGAGAAATTCTTTTGGGGGTCAATGATCGCATAAAAATTGCCTCCATAGGCCACATCAAAACTAAGTTTTCCCAAAGTAATGGAATCAACTTCAAGATTTTCTTCCGCCAAAAAACTAGGCACATTGGTTATCTTGACCCACTCTACCTTTTTACCTATCATGCTATATTCCACTTCAACCAAACCGGCCGGGGCCTCCATCCGCACTTTACCGGGTATTTTGGGTTGAATAAGGCCTTCTTCCAAAGCAATCGTCATAGTTCCGATGGTGCCATGTCCGCACATGGGTAGGCATCCGCTCGTCTCTATAAAAAGTATAGCTATATCATTATTATGGTCATGTGGGGGATACAATATGCTTCCACTCATCATATCGTGACCTCGAGGTTCGAACATAAGTCCTTTACGAATCCAATCGAACTCTTTCAAAAAATGCTGCCGTTTTTCTTCCATGGTATCGCCAACTAATTCCGGACCCCCGTCAACCACAAGTCTGACCGGGTTTCCACAGGTATGGGCATCGATACATTTGAAAACATGTGGTTTCATAAAACGACTCAATTTTAAGTTTTTCGCCAACGAAAGATAGGGATATCGTGCCATTTGGTGCGACCTCCTGTAAAGATAAATTACGGCATCTGTTATAATTACCTTAAGCAAATGGGTTCACACCCATGCAGTTGTATTCTTTTGACTACTTTTGGTAAATTTTGAAAATTTCCATCACATGAAAAGGATGCTATTGGTACTTCTTGCTTTGGTTTCGGCCTGTAATTCTTCACAAAAATCGGTTGCTGGAAAAAACAGCTCAACCCAAAAAGAGGTTGATCCAGTAATCTATGCCCAGACCATTACGCAAGATGAACTAAAAGAACATCTATACACCTATGCTTCCGATGAATTTGAAGGAAGGGAAACCGGTAAACCCGGACAGAAAAAGGCCGTGGCCTATTTAAAGGGAGAATATGAAAAGTTAGGGATACCCGCCGCAAAAAAGGATGGGGATTATTTTCAAAAAGTTCCTTTGGAAGTTGCAAGTGTACCCACAGGAACTGTAACTATTAACGATTCAGCATTTGGTCTGGGAGAAGAGATAATTACATTCAATGCGGCCGAGGGCGAATACACTGAAATTGTCTACGCAGCTTATGGAATCGAGGAAGAAGCATATTCCGATTATACAAATCTTGATGTGAACGGAAAGCTTGTTCTTATCAAAGCGGGAGAACCCAGTAACGATGATGGAACGTACAAATTATCGGGCACTTTGGAAAAATCGGTCTGGAGCAATATGTCGGAAGCCATGGAAAAGAAAAGCAAGCTTGCTGTAGAAAAAGGGGCTAAAGGTGTATTCTTTTATGACAATGAAAACTATCCTCGTTTCAAAGGGTACTTTGCATACATGAAGAACAATAAAAGCGGCAGGATGTCTTTGAAGGAAGAAGCCGGCGAAAATTTCCTTGTTCTTGTTGACAATGCAGCAGCACAGACTCTTTTGACCGATATTGATGAAAATCACACCTCTACTGTGATCAGCGCCAAAATCAATCTAAAAGTTTCAAGCGGAAACGACCAAATTGATTCAGAGAATGTTGCTGCTTTGTTGAAAGGCGAGGAAAAGCCAGAGGAGTACGTCGTAATTTCATCCCATTTAGACCATATTGGTGTTAATGCGGATGGACAAATCAACAATGGAGCTGACGATGATGGTTCGGGAACTGTTGCGCTATTGGAACTTGCCGAAGCCTTCAAAAAAGCCAAGGATGAAGGTAATGGCCCCAAAAGGTCCATTGTTTTTTTACATGTTACCGGAGAGGAAAAGGGCTTGTTGGGTTCTAAATATTATACCGATTATGAGCCCATATTACCGCTCGAACAAACCGTTGCCAATTTAAACATCGATATGATTGGTAGAATTGACCCAAAGCGTCAAGGGAACCGTAACTACATTTACTTAATTGGTTCTGATAAACTTAGTACCGAACTGCACAACCTTTCTGAAGAAGTTAATGAAAAGTACACTCAAATAGAACTCGATTACACCTACAACGACGAAAACGACCCTAACCGTTTCTACTACCGAAGTGACCACTATAATTTTGCGAAGAACAACATTCCTATCATCTTCTATTTTAATGGTACCCATGAAGATTACCATAGACCTGGTGACACAGCGGATAAAATCAACTATGATCTCTTAGAAAACCGTACAAAATTGGTGTTTCATACCGCATGGGAGCTGGCAAATAGGGCCGATAAAGTTGTGGTAGACAAAGTGTCCAAATAAGTATAAGAAGTGCCTTTTAATAACTAAAAAAGCCCCTTTCTCAAGGGGCTTTTCTTTGGGTGGAAGACCGGGTTCGAACCGGCGACCTCTGGAACCACAATTCTTTGGAGAAAAAAATAATTCATAAAAAACTGAAAATCAACATAATAAAAAAATAAATTATCCCCCGAGAACTCTTTTACAAACTCACTTACATACTCCCATATATTCCTATTTTTTCTTCTTGTTGTAGAGGATAATATGCGAATTGAGAAAGGTAAGGGTAAAATCAATTCAATAAAATGTAACTTAGGAATCATAATAAACGGTTAATTCAAAAATGAGCACTTTAGCCATAATTGGAGTTTTGGTCGCTGCAATTTCGGGAATCACTTCCAATTTGAAGGATTTAAAAAATAATGATTCATGGAGTGTCAAAAAATGGTTAGAAGTAAACAGGTACCTTGTTGCATTGATTTTTCTGTCATCACTTGGTGGCGTAATAGGTTGGTTTGGTGTTTTTAGTCAAAAGTCGGAAAGTGAGGCTCAGAAACTAATAATAGAAAATCTAAGAGAACAAAACGATAAAATACTCGCCTTGTCGTTACTTGAAAGAAAAAGCAATCCTAAAATCTATTTATTCACGAGGAAATCTGATATACAGCACTCTAGAAACCTGATGTGGAAGGAAAAACAACAAAGCGATAGTTTAGCCAAGACATCAGACAAACAAAGAGCTATTGGTTTTTTTTCATCTAATGTACGGAGTGTATTTTTTCAAGATGATGTTTCAACATCAAAATTTGACTCTTTTGCTTTTGGGCATCTAAGTTTCACTATTGACAAGTATATTACTGACCAACTCCTGGTATCTTCTTCGGGCTTTGTAAGTACAACAGGAGGTATGTTACATTCGGTAAAATCAATTAATACTTACGTGGAGAATGAAAGTGATACTTTGGCACTGAATTTTGAATTTCACAATCCAATCCAATGGGGCAATGTATTGGCTTCTTTGAGGACAAAATACGATAATGGAAGTGCAGTTATTACGGTGAGAAGGCAAAATCCTAACAATGAAGTAAGTGAAATTACTTTTGACCACTTACAAATGACCTTCATTCTTAGCGAATATCCTCCGGTAAGAATTACTTCCGAACTAGTAGTAAAGAATTTGAAATCTAATAAAGATTTCTATTCCTACGACTTAGTATTAAAACAAAAACCAAGGATTTTGGTAGAATAGAAGCCGTTTAAAGTGTTACACTCAAAACAAAATTTCTTACTACAGCAACTCAATCAAAAAATTCTTCACATACTCATTTGACTTACTCTCTAGAGTACCTTATTTAAAGTGATTTTTTTGCGCCCTTTGTGTACGGCACAGTGTTCTTTACGTGTCTTACAAAAGCAAGCATTTCCTGCTCCTCTTTAGTCATGTGCTCCACCGAATTACCAGAGAAAATTTCATTTTCCCTATCCTTGCTCAAATCTTGGTTTATTAATCGAAGCACTTCTTTCTTTTCCTTCTGATTGAGCATTTGATAACAGTTAAAAACTACTTTGACAGGTGATGTTGGCATTGTTTCGTTTGAGTTACTATTGTTTCCATTCGAGTACTTAAAACGATTTTTTCGTTTCCAAAAAAACCGGAAATGCTTCATTCTTGCTATTTTCTTTTGAAGATACCGAATAAAGATGCTTATGAAGCTACCAACATTCTCACTACGAAGTTTGTTGATCCACGTAAATTCTTAGCTCTTTCATCTCTTTTTTGAGCTCTTCTATATCAGCTTCCAGATTTCCAATTTTTGTATAGGCTTCATTAAGCTCTTCTTGCAAATCTCCTATTTCTCTATAAACATCTTTAAGACTATCCATAAATCTATTAATTGAAGTACTCTTATTTTTTGTCCATTAGTTGAAACCAAATGTTTTGACTGGTAATGTCAGCATAACTTTTACTTTTCAGTTGCGAATGATTCTCAACCTAGGGGGATTTAAATATTTTGTGATTACATCCTTGGGCAAACTAAATGCTCTACTCAAATCGTCATCTGAATATCCTAATGAATCTCTGTGCAGTTTATATGCTTCTTTAAAAAGACTTGGTTCATCAATGTAGACATCTATACCTTCATTTTTTCTTTTTCCTCCCCTACTCAATTCAATATAAAAATACGTATAAGTGTCTTGTGATATACATTCTAAATCTCTTGCTCTTCTCACAATTGAAGCCATTGAGGTCAACCAATATCGTTTTAATTCACCTAAATCTTTCAGTTTTAAACCTACGAGCATTTTTTTTATGTGTTCCTCCGGCATCAAAAACTCAGAAGTGAATTCCTCTGTTTCCTTTTCTCTAACACTTTCGTTTCTATGTACCGGCACTGGAAAAAAACAGTGCATCAAAATATGCCCGTATTCATGCGCCAAAGTTCTTCGTTTCCGATCATTATCGAAATTTTTATTGATAATAATTACAGGGACGCCACCATCACTGACAAAAGATACACCATCAAATTTTTCATGTGCATCTATCTCCACTACTACAATCCCTTTACTCTCTAGTAATGAACAAATATCTGTCACTGGCTGGCCATTAATTAGACCCAGGACTTTCCTAGCATATCTTGCAACGCTTTTTGGTGTGTGACCTTTTTCAAGATCCATCGGAACATGTTGAAAATCAGGCCAATCAATTGAATCCGACATTTGATCAACAATATAGCCCACCAACCGGTTCCCATATTCAATTGTTGTTTTATCCCTCTTAGTAAGTGTAGCTCTTTTTCTATAATGAGCATTTTCAGAGATGTTTGAAACACTCTGATGAAGCCACTTTTTTGGAAAACCTAAATAATCCAAAATACGGAGCACAAGTTCCTCTGACAGGGAGTCAAATCCCTTTTCGTATTTTGATAGATTCGGCTGTGAAAGACCTTGAATTTTTGATGCTAACTGTGATTGAGAATAACCCCTGTATTCACGGGCAAATGTTATCTGTTTATGATGAAATTTCATTATTGGTTTCAAAGTTTTCTTTACTCATTATCCGAGTTTGAAGCTCTTTTTATTTCTCCCAAACCTTTCTTCAATGTAGGTCTGGCTTTACTAACACTTTGTGGAATAATTTTTACCACGTCTAATGTATTCTCAACCATTTTCTCATCCAAAATCCATTGGACTTTTTCTTCATCAATATAGACCAGCTTGGGATCAAAAATACCACCAAATCTGTCTTTTTTATATCCGAAAAATAAGATGGGATTGATTGACAACTCCAAGTTATCAAAAAGCGAAGTTTGAAGTTGGTTGGAAATAGCTGATGAATGAAGAGTCTTGATATTCATTGGCATATTCTTACCATTGAGCTTCTTAAACAGTACAGTATAACCCTCAACGTTGAGAATAAACCTCTTATATCTACCAAACTTCCAATTTCTCGGAAAGTTCGCTTGAATAGATTGAATCATTTTTGAATTAAGCAGTGAGGCTTCGAAGGCCCTTGCTCGTGCTTCAGGAGGGGTTTTTACTATTTCCTGCTGATACATTTCTACTGCTTCCTTAAAAGCTTTGAACATCATTGGCAGTTCTTTCTTCAAATCCATCTGACATCCCTCTAACGACGCCAATTTTCTTTTAATAATTCTTGTATTTTCCATATCCTATTATAATCAACAACACAAATATATAATTTTTGAATATTATTGTATATAATTTTTATGAAAAATTGTAAAATCATTGAGCAACGATAGATCTATACCTATAGATTCCGAATCTAGAGGTTCACCTTTTCTTAAATTTAAAATATTGGTAATCAGAATATTAAAAAATATTGATTTGGCGATTTTGCCCATTTACATACTCGTTTACATACTCATTGAAACCAGAAACCTCTGAATTTCCAAAATAGTAGGAAAAAGTAAGCCCCCGCCAGTATTGACGGGGGCTGTGAGGGGTGGAAGACCGGGTTCGAACCGGCGACCTCTGGAACCACAATCCAGCGCTCTAACCAACTGAGCTACAACCACCATTTTAAGCGGATGCAAAGGTAAACGTTTTTATCATTTCTGTCAAAATAAATTGGTTTCGCTTCCCAATTCTTTCCCTTCTTGGAAGAAATAATGGGCGGTCACCCATTTAAAAAAAATGGGCCAAAAACATCCAAAGGAAACTAGCAATTCGCCTCGATATTGGCAAAATTCGATAAATGACATTTTTATACGACGTAGACCTACAAATTTTGGCGTTTCACAACAATTAATCATCTAATGTTTTAGAGCATTTTATTTTTGCACAATTAGTGTTTTAGCTTTAATGTTCCAAATCGCTTCCACAAATAACCTAATCGCACTGTTAAAAAAGTTTCTCTTTTTTAGCATTCCCCTTCTTTTGATTTACCCATCCTTTTCCCAGGATAACAAAAAGGACAGTATAGCATATCGGTTGAAGCGTCTTGAATCAACGAACAGATTCAATGTCAAAGACACAACCCACATAAAGCTTTTAGCGAATCTTGCCAAAGAGTACCGATTTATCAATAAGGACAGCCTCTATTCCATTTCAACTCGCGTGCTCAAATATAGCCGGGAAATTAACTTCGCTTGTGGTGAGGTAAAGGCTCTTGAATATTTGGGTAATTACTATTCTGATAAAGGTGATCAAGAAAAGTCCCTCAGCTATTTTAAGGAGGCCATAGCCATTGCCCGAAAAGTTGGGGCCAAAAAATCTGAACTAAGTATTATTAACGCCCTAGGTCAAGATTACGCCTACATGGGCAACTATGCGGAAGCTCTGAGCATCAATCTACAGGGAATCGATTTAGCCAATCAAACGGAAGACAAGCACATGCTTTCCATTTTGAATGAAAATATTGCAGCACTATACGCCAATCAAAAAGATTTTAAGAATGCTCTTGTCTTTTATGATAAGGTACAGCAAATAAACCAAGCACTGGGCAATCAAATCGTAAAAGCCGAAACGCAAAGTAACATGGCTTCCCTTTATAAGGATGCAAAGAACTATGAACTTGCCATGTTCAATATCAATAGCAGTATAAACACCTTTGAAAAATACAAAGTTTACGATTGGCTTGCCTATGCTTACGAAGTAAAGGGAAGCATTTATTTGGAACAAAAGAAATACCAATGGGCCCTTTATTGGTTTGACCAAAGTAGCATGCTGCACCAAAATCAGTTGGATGACGAACGTGAACTGATACAGTTGTTCAATGGCATGGCCAATGTATATCTGGGATTAGATCGTGATAGCCTTTCCATGCAGTTCGCCAATGAAGGTTTCAGACTTTCCAAAAAGATAAAGTCACTACAAGGATTGATAGATTGTTCGGAAACCCTGTACAAGCTTCATAAAAAGAATGGGGAACATGAAGCGGCGCTATCGTATATGGAAACGTTCAAAAAGCTCTCGGACTCGCTTTCAAAGGATAAAAATCAACAAAGTCTGTCGTTGTTGGAAACTAAACTACAATACCAACAGGAAAGACAGGAACTTATTGATGCAAGCCAACAAGCACTGGCGAAACAAAGAAACTACATCTACTTTTCCATTCTTACCGTATTGATTCTGTCCACTGTACTGTTTTTAATACGACGCAGTGAAAGCATTCAGAAAAAATTGAACCGTGAGCTTAAGGAAAAATCAAAAGTGGTGAGCGAACGCGAAACTGAACTTAACGAAATCAACCGCACAAAAACAAAGCTGTTGTCCATTATCGGTCATGATCTTCGCGGTCCAATTGGTGCGCTTCAGGGAATGCTCAAACTTTTTACCGAAGGGGAAATAAGCAAGGGTGAGTTTTTATCCTTCATTCCTAAGTTACGGGGAGATGTTGAAAACATTTCTTTTGCCCTTAACAATCTACTCTCGTGGGGGCAAACCCAATTAAATGGTGTGATAACAAAGCCCAAGCGTATTTATTTGGAAAAACTGGTTAGTGGTAATATTCAGTTATTATCGGAGGTTGCAGCGAGCAAATCGATAAAAATAATGAATCAAATGCCTGAAAGTGTTCCCACATGGGCAGACCAAAACCAAATTGATATTGTTATTCGAAACATCTTGAGTAATGCCATAAAATTTACTCCTGAAAATGGATTGATCACCATTGAAGCCCAAGAGAAGGAAAACTCGTGGCAGATAATGATACGGGACACCGGTATAGGAATGAACAAGGAAATACAAAAGAAAATATTTGCCGATACCAGCAACATC
>NZ_JANQIH010000100.1 GCF_028282265.1 Allomuricauda sp. | reverse complement strand
TTTACTAACCGTAAAATCGAGACCGTAGGATTTACTGTCCAACACATTTTGTTTTAGTTCCACTAGGGTCAAGTTCTGGTTGTCCTGAAAGACCAAATCCGCTATGTTACGGCCATTGTCCCTATAATAGACATCGAAGAAAAACTCGCTGTTGAAGGTGTAATTTAGATTAAAACTGTTTCCAAAATTTGGAAAAAGTCTCGGGTTTCCTTCCTCAAAATCATTTTCATTAAAAAAGAAACGGAATGGGTTCAAGTCGTTATACCTCGGCCTGTCGACACTTCTCCGATAATCAAAGGCTAAACTGTGTTTTTCGGAGGGTGAGTACAGAAGATAAAGCGAGGGAAAAGGTTCAAAAAAATCTTGGGTGTTGGTTTCGTTTAAGGTCAAGGATGTGCCCTCGGCGTCAGTAAGCTCTCCTCTCACACCCACCTTCATGGACCATTTTTCCCAGTTTTTGACCCAACTAAAATATGCTGCATATACATTTTCATCGTAGATAAAATTGTCTGACTGGGAAGCGTCAACCGTATCGCTCGATCCGGTGAAATTGAAAAAATCTATGTTGCTATCGGAAGAAACAGAAGAAACCCTAGCTCCAGTTTCTATACTTCCATTGCCGACGGGCAGGGCATAGTCAACCTGACCTGTAACAATCTCGATATCTTGTTGCGAATCAGAATCAAAACCAAAATCCCGAATAAATGAGCCATTTGGGTCAAAATAAGCGGAATTCAGATTCTGAAGGGAACTGGCATCATAAAAGGTATAATGTCCATTGAAGGAAAGGCTGCCACCTGGTTTTTTCAGCTTATGCACAAAGGTAAGGTCAACCGCCAAATTGGTGTTGTCCAGACCAGTGATGTTCGACGTGTTAAAAGTGGAGTCTATTTGACCCTGTGCATTTCTGATAATGTTGTCCAGCTGCCTATCCCTGTCTTGATTAAGATTAAATGCCAAATTGGAGGTAAGATTGATGCTGTTCCTGTCGTTCAATTCATAATCCAAGATCACGCTGGCATTTTGTGGTGTAGAGGTATCTATTTGTTCATAATCGGTATCCCAGAGTGAGAAAGGTTCGTTGTTCCCGTCTAGAAAATTGATGCCCTTGTTGGTTTTTCGAATCTCCTTTCGAGCGTTAAAGGAGTAGTTTGCAAACAGATTGAGTTTGTCCGTTTTGTAATAGTGGCTCATACCAAAATTGTATTTCGGAAAAACAGCTTGCGTATAGCTTCCGTTTATACTTCCCTTATACCCTGGTATGATACTTTTGTTCGTTACAATATTCAGTATTGGGCCGTCCTCAGCCTCGTAGCGGGCTGATGGATTGGTAATTACCTCAACAGATTTAATATTTGTTCCAGAAAACCCTTCCAGTAAATCGCGGACTTCTTGACTTGAGAGTTGTACCTTTCTATCATTTAGATATACAGTGGCCGCTTGTCCTCGAATCAATAATTCTTCTTGATTAACAATAACTCCTGGAGTGCTTTTTAGAATATCCCAGGAACTTCCTTGGGAGACCACGGTATTCTCTACAGTAAATACCAAGCGGTCGGTCAATCTTTCAACGGTTGGTCGCTTTGCGGAAACCACCACCTCTTCCAAACTGGTAAGGGTCGAGGGAATTACCAACGCCCCTAGGGAAACATCTGAAGTTATGTCAAGAGCCAAAGGCAAAGAGCCTTCCCCCACATAGCTGGCCTGCAACAAATAAAGATTAGGTGGCACCTCTGTCAAAACAAACCTTCCGTCATCGCCTGCCGAAGTCCCTTGAACGAAAGTTGAATCCTTCGCCATTAAAAGTAGAACGTTTGAAAAAGGAATCGGTTGGTTTTCGCTATCAACGACCTTGCCTTTTATTTGGAAGGTCTGCCCTACAATAATATTTGTAAAGACTGAAACAAAGAACAGTATTAATGAGGTTGAGCGTATCATTCTTTCAGTTGGGGTTGCAATTCAAATCTAATAAAATATTTTAGAGAGGATGTTCGTAAGGTTGTCCCTTAATCTTAAAAAAGCCATTTGCAGGTGCTTAAAAGACCTATATTTGCACTGTGTTGTAAGGCATTTTGAAGTGTGTAAATTGATATGAAAGAGATTCGAAATTTCTGCATTATTGCCCATATAGATCATGGGAAGAGTACGTTGGCCGATCGTCTGTTGGATTTCACCGGATCGGTATCTGAGCGCGAAAAACAAGATCAGCTCTTGGACAACATGGATTTGGAGCGCGAAAGGGGTATTACCATTAAAAGTCATGCCATTCAAATGGAGTATGTCTACGGAGGTGAAACCTATGTTCTTAATTTAATTGACACTCCGGGCCATGTCGATTTCTCATATGAAGTATCTCGTTCCATTGCAGCTTGCGAAGGTGCGCTTTTGGTTGTTGATGCAGCCCAGAGCATTCAGGCACAGACCATATCCAACCTATATCTTGCCCTGGAAAATGACCTAGAAATCATTCCAGTCTTGAACAAGGTCGACCTTCCAAGTGCGAATCCTGAGGAAGTAACCGATGACATCGTTGATCTTTTGGGCTGCGACCCCGATGAGGTTATCCCAGCAAGTGCAAAAACAGGTATTGGCATTGAAGCTATTTTGGAAGCCATCATTGAGCGAATTCCTCCACCAGAAGGAAACCCAAAGGAATCGCTGCAGGCGCTAGTGTTCGATTCGGTATACAATCCGTTTCGGGGCGTGGAAACTTATTTTAGAGTAATAAACGGCGAAATAACAAAGGGGCAAAAAATTAAATTCGTAGCTACGGGCAAAGACTATTTTGCAGACGAAATAGGCACCCTAAAGCTCAACCAAATTCCAAAAAACAAAATTTCAGCAGGCGATGTGGGCTATTTGATTACCGGGATAAAGGATGCCCGTGAGGTAAAAGTGGGTGATACCATTACTGATTCGGCTAAACCTACCAAAAATGCCATAGAGGGGTTTGAGGATGTGAAACCCATGGTTTTTGCAGGAATCTATCCTGTGGATACCGAAGATTTTGAAGAGCTCCGTTCTTCCATGGAAAAACTTCAATTGAACGATGCTTCCCTTGTTTTTACTCCAGAAAGCAGTGCCGCCCTTGGGTTCGGATTTCGATGTGGTTTCCTGGGGATGTTACATATGGAAATTATTCAGGAACGACTCGAGCGAGAGTTCAACATGACTGTAATTACTACCGTTCCCAATGTGAGCTATCATGCCTTTACTACCAAAAACCCTGAAAAAGTCATTGTAGTAAACAATCCTTCCGATTTGCCAGACCCATCAACTTTGGACCATGTAGAGGAGCCTTACATCAAGGCAACCATCATCACCAAATCAGATTTTGTGGGCAATGTTATGTCGCTTTGCATTGAAAAAAGAGGACAAATCAAAAACCAGACGTATCTGACCACAGAGCGGGTTGAGCTTATTTTCGATATGCCCTTGGCCGAAATCGTCTTCGATTTTTACGACCGATTGAAAACCGTTTCAAAGGGGTACGCTTCCTTCGATTATACCCCAATAGGAATGCGAACCTCAAAACTCGTACGGGTAGATATTCTCTTGAACTCACAGCCTGTCGACGCCTTATCTGCATTGGTCCATTTTGATAATGCACATACCATTGGGAAAAAAATGTGCGAAAAGTTGAAAGAACTGATTCCCCGTCAGCAGTTTGATATTCCCATTCAGGCAGCTATTGGTTCCAAAATCATTTCCCGGGAAACCATCAAAGCGCTTCGAAAAGATGTTACGGCCAAGTGTTATGGTGGTGATATTTCGAGGAAACGAAAATTGTTGGAAAAACAAAAAAAAGGGAAAAAACGTATGCGCCAAGTAGGTAATGTTGAAATTCCGCAGCAAGCTTTTATGGCTGTCTTGAAACTGAATGATTAGAGAATTCGAATCCTATTTCGGCTTCATTCTTTGTTTTGAATTGACGATTACTCATCAAGTGCACATGCCAGCTCTATAGCTTCTTTTGGGGTAAACCCCAACAACTCCTCTTCCGTTATCTGCTCCGTTTCCGTCCCATCACTGAAATCATATGTGCCATTTCCATTATCGCAGATTTCAAACTTTGTCCCTGCATTTGAAGTGCAAGATTCGCATTTAGAATTGGAGTCGTCATTCGAACATCCCATCAAAACCATTGCCATCGCTGTTACGAAGGGAAAAATTGCATTTCTCATGATTTGAATTTTTCATAAAGCAACACGATTTCTGCCTGTCCGGACAATTGTAATTGATAAATAAGGGCGTTCAATTGACGGATTTCAATCTAGCGTCCTTCACGGAATGATTGTGGTGTGTTTTTAGGAAGTTTTCTCTTCGTCGAAGACCTTACCAAGGTATACAAGCTTGAACCCATCACCGTTGGGGTTAAAGCTTTTTTGATTCGATGGAATGATATCAATTGATCCCGATGGGGATTTGGTGAAAATAGGAACTATGTCAGAATCAGAATCGGCCATCTCGATAAGTTCCTCATAATGGTTCTTGTTTTTGATATCGACTTCATTCACAGTCGGATATTTTTCTGAAGCCTCCATCAATTTGATGAAATCGTAGGAAGGAGAAAAAAGACCGTTTTCGGTAACACCTTCAGGATTGTTTATTTCCTCTGTGCTCGCCAATCGAAAGGCTCCATTTTCCCCAAACTGTTTTTCAAGTTTGCTGACGGCGAATTTATTAATGTCGGTATTTCCCGTTAGTGCAATTAAGTAACCCACATCGTTTAGTTCAATGTTATCGGTCAAAGTATCTGAAAAAATATCAGCGGTAATAGCCTCTAGCCCAAGCTTTTTGGCCATTTCGATATTTTTTTGATTGTTGTCAATAAGCACCACATGTCGATTGTTCTTTTTTAAATAGTTTCCTATCAATCGTGAAGCTTTAGAGGCGCCGACAATAAGAATGCCCTCAGATTTTGTTAAAAACACACCCACTAATTTGGCAAAGAGTCTTGCCGTTGTGGCATTCAATAAAACGGTTCCTAGAACAATCATGAAAACCAAAGGGGTGATGTACTCAGCGCCTGGTTCTCCTTTGGCCAATAGTTTAGATCCAAAAAGCGAAGCAATACCGGCAGCCACGATACCTCTGGGGCCCACCCATCCGATAAAGAGCTTTTCGTTGAATTTTAAATCTGAGCCCTGTGCACTAAGGAAAACACCTATGGGCCTTATGACAAAGACAATGATGGCAAACAGGGCCACTGTGTTCCAGTTGTAAATCAACTTCATGTCACTAATGTTGATATTGGCTGCCAGAAGAATAAAAAGAATCGAAATCAAAAGAACACTGAGTGATTCCTTAAAATAGAGCAGTTCCTTTAAGTTGGGTAGGTTCATGTTTCCCAATACCATACCCATGACCACAACGGCCAAAAGACCTGATTCGTGGGCAAATACATCCGATTCAACAAATACCAACAACACTACTGATAACGATACAACATTTAAGAGATAATGTGGAATGAAATCCCTCTTAATGGCAAAGGCCAAAGCATGGGCAAACGTAAAACCAAAGGTGGTTCCGAAAAGAAGGATTTTTCCAAATTCAATCAAGGCTGTTTTTGTAAAGGCTTGTCCTTCGCCAACGCTTATGAACTCAAAAACCAAAACCGCTACCAATGCCCCTATGGGGTCGATAAGAATCCCTTCCCACTTAAGCACGGTTGATACATCTTTCTTTAAGGGAATATTTCTGAGAATTGGCGTAATTACTGTAGGTCCCGTAACTATAACAAGCCCTGCAAAAAGGAAGGAAATCTTCCAAGAAAGACCAAAAGTATAGTGTGCGGCAATCCCAGCGCCAAAAAAAGTGACCAAGGTTCCGACGGTGATTAATTTGGTGATAACGGGTCCCACATTGGCAATTTCGGCCCGTTTTAGTGTTAATCCCCCTTCAAAAAGAATAATGCTGATCGCCAACGACACAAAATAATAGAGTCCCTCACCGGGGAATAGTCCTTTTTCACCATTCCAAATAGGCTCAATCAATTTAGACCCGTCCTCGGTATATAGTGTAGCTATCGGGCCAACCAATAGGCCTATCAGAATCAAGGGCAAAATAGCGGGCAGTTTCAATCGCCATGCCATCCATTGTGCAATGATTCCCAATATAATGATTCCCGCGAGTTCTAGCATTAAACATTTTTTTGTTAAAATAGGGTTTTTCTTCCAAAGTGCTCCATCAATTTAACCAATCCCATCTTCCCGGCTATTTTGAAGATTACGGTGAAGCATTTTGTTAAAAAAGGCTCAATAATCTCCTCATTTTTGGGGCAATACGTGTTGCTTTTCTTATTTTGCACGCCATTTCGTTTTTTCAATGACAATTTATCCCGTTGAGACAGGAAATTTCAAGCTGGATGGAGGGGCCATGTTTGGGGTGGTACCTAAATCTCTCTGGACCAAAACCAATCCAGCTGATAGCAATAATATGATTGATCTTGCCGCGCGCTGTCTTTTAATAGAGGACGGGGAGCGGCTGATTTTGATTGACTCGGGCCTTGGGAACAAACAATCGGAAAAGTTTTTCAGCTATTATTACCTATGGGGAAACCACTCTTTGGATGGCTCTCTGAAAAAACATGGTTTTCACAGGGATGACATTACCGATGTTTTTATGACCCACCTTCATTTTGACCACTGCGGAGGTAGCATCCAATGGAATTCTGACCGAACAGGTTATGAGTCTGCCTTTAAAAATGCCCGATTCTGGACCAATGAAGACCATTGGAACTGGGCCACCAGCCCAAATGCGAGGGAAAGGGCTTCTTTCTTAAAAGAAAATCTACTCCCAATGCAAGAAAGCGGACAGCTCCATTTTATTCAAAGAGGAGATTCGCAATTTCTGAAAAACTCCGAATTGGGTTTTGATATCCTTTTTGTGGACGGCCACACCGACAAACAAATGTTGCCCTTTATTCGATATAAAAATAAAACCTTGGTTTTTGTGGCCGATTTGGTGCCCACTGTTGGGCATATTCCCTTACCTTATGTCATGGGTTATGATACCCGACCCCTACTTACCCTAAAAGAAAAAAAGCCTTTTTTGGAAGATGCCGCTGAAAACGAAACCATTCTTTTCTTTGAGCACGATGCCCACAATGAACTATGTACCTTAAAGCATACAGAAAAAGGCGTTCGGTTGGACGAATTGTTCTCTTTCAACGAAATATTCAACAGTTAAAGCAGTTTTAAAGAATTATAAATACGCACACATGACAAAAACATACATGAGATTTTATCTAGGAACTATTTCATTTTCCCTTCTTCTGGCAGGATGTGGATCGACAACTTTAATCTCCACACCGGTAGCCAATATTGACGAGGTTCCGCTCAAGGTTTCTGAATTGACCGAGGCTGAGAAAAAGACTTGGGGACATTCTGATTTGATTACGGATACAATCCCAGGGATGAGTGTGGACAAAGCGTACAAAGAAATTATAAAAAATAAGAAAGGAAAAAAAGTCGTTGTTGCGGTCATTGACTCTGGAATTGACTTGGAGCATGAAGATTTGGATGATGTCCTTTGGACGAATAAGAGCGAAAAGCCCGGTAATGGTAAGGATGATGATGGAAATGGATACATCGACGATATTCATGGATATAACTTCCTCGGGGAATCCTACAATGAACAGCTGGAATACGCCCGTATGCTCCGTTTAGATATCGGCGATGCGTCCAGCCGTGCCAAGGCTCGGCTCAAGCTGGATGACGAGTATCCAAAAGCCGTTCAGAACAAACAACAATATGAGCAAATATTACAAGTCGTCAAAGGCGCGGACGAGGCCGTTCAAACTGAATTAGGGAAAAAGGTATATGCCAAAGACGAATTGCTCGCCATAAAACCCAAAAACCAACAAATGGAACAGAATATTGCCATTTTGACCCAAATGTTCGCTTACGGGGATGATATACCAACGGTTATTGAAGAGCTAACGGAAGGGATTGAATACTTTACAGAGCAAGTGAATTATAACCTCAACAAAGAATTCAACGGGAGAACTGTTGTTGGAGACAATCCGTATGATTTCAATGATAGGGCTTATGGAAATGGCAATCCAAAAAACCGCGTTGACGATGAAAGTCACGGAACCCACGTTGCTGGGATTATTGCCGCGGAAAGAAACAATGGCCTGGGAGTGAATGGCGTTGCCAACAATGTTGAAATAATGAGCCTAAGGGCTGTCCCAAATGGCGACGAATATGACAAAGATATCGCCCTTGCCATCCGCTACGCGGCGGACAATGGTGCAAAAATCATCAATTGCAGTTTTGGAAAGTCGTTTTCCCCGAACGCAGAATGGGTCTACGATGCCATAAAATATGCAGCCTCAAAGGATGTTCTTATCGTCCACGCCGCTGGTAATGATGGTAACAATCTCGATGATTCTGCAAACCCAAACTATCCCAATGACCATAAATTTTCAGGAACGGAGTTTG
>NZ_JANQIH010000097.1 GCF_028282265.1 Allomuricauda sp. | reverse complement strand
AATACAGAGTACGCTCAATGTCTTAAATCATAAGATTACCAAGGTGGGACACAAAGTGGTAAAGGATTTTGATGAAAACGTACCGAAAATTCATGGTCTACCTGGTGAGTTAAACCAAGTTTGGACCAACCTGATAGACAACGCCATTGATGCCCTCCCTTCCGAAGGGGGAGAAATCAAGGTGAAGACCAAAGCTGCAGGTAGTTTCGTGTATGTTTTTGTGGAGGATAATGGACATGGTATTGCGGAAGAACATCTCAACCGGATTTTTGAACCTTTTTTTACTACCAAGGAAATTGGAAAGGGTACCGGTCTAGGACTGGATGTAGCTCTAAAAATTATCAAACAACACAACGGACAGCTCAAGGCGAAATCCAAACCAGGCGAGACCATTTTTGAGGTCTGTTTGCCCATTAATCATAACCAAGAAGAAGAGAATTCGTGAAAAAACCAATCATTATTGCCATTGACGATGACCCACAGGTCTTGGCTGCCATACGAGGGGATTTGCGTTCCAGATACAGAAATGACTATCGTATTATGGCCACAACCTCTGCACAGGAGGCGCTTGAAGCTATTCAAGAATTAAAGAACAAAGGAGAAGAGGTGGCTCTTTTTCTTTCTGACCAGCGTATGCCTACTATGTTGGGGGTAGACTTTTTGGAGAAAGCCCTAGTGGTTTATCCCCAGGCAAAACGGGTCTTGCTTACGGCATATTCCGATACCGATGCCGCGATAAAGGCCATTAATGAGGTACAGTTAGACTACTACCTGCTTAAGCCTTGGAATCCCCCTGAGGAGAAACTATACCCTGTGATAGATGATGTTTTACAAGATTGGTTGGCCAATTATTCGCCTCCTTTTTCTGGACTGCGCATTGTGGGATATCCATTTTCTCCCAATACCCATAACATTAAGGACTTTTTGGCCGGAAATATGTTTCCCTACCAATTTTTGAATGTGGAAAATGAAGATGCAGCCAAAGAATTGGTCGAACTCAATACCTTGGGTTCAAAGGACCTACCCGCCGTTTTCTTTGAGGACGGAAACCTGTTAAAGAATCCAAGTCTCTCGGAGATTGCCGAAAAATTGGGATTGAACGTAAGGGCACAGGAGGAATTGTATGACGTTGTAATCATAGGAGCAGGTCCGGCAGGTTTAGCTGCCGCAGTCTACGGAGGAAGTGAGGGTTTGAAAACTTTATTGATTGACCGAAAAGCTCCAGGGGGACAGGCAGGAACCAGTTCGCGAATCGAAAACTATTTAGGATTCCCGAAAGGGCTGAGCGGGTCCGACTTGGCCCGAAGGGCAATTACCCAGGCTACACGCTTTGGCATTGAATTTCTTTCCCCGGTTGAGGTCACAAAAATTGAGGTCCGGGATTCTTACAAGATTATGACCCTTTCTGATGGAAGTGAACTGAAAAGCAAGGCCGTGGTCATTGCTACGGGAGTGGATTACAGGAAGCTTCCCAATAAGGGTATGGAAGGGTTAACCGGTGCAGGGGTGTACTATGGCGCAGCAACTACCGAAGCGCATACCTGTAAAGATGGCAATGTCTACATTGTGGGGGGTGGAAATAGTGCGGGGCAAGGAGCGATGTACCTATCCAAATATGCCAAAAAGGTCAACATTGTAATTCGTAGGGATTCTTTGGAAAGCACTATGAGTTCGTATTTGATAGACCAAATAGATAACACTGAAAACATCGAGGTAATTCCTAATTCGGAAATCATTGAGGCTATCGGAGAATCTCGATTGGAGCAAGTAGTTCTTCGCAACAACGCTTCAGATTCAGAGGAAAAAAATGAAGCCAGGGCTGTTTTTATTTTCATAGGTGCTCGACCCTATACCGACTGGACAGGGAATGATTTTCTAAAGGACGGAAGGGGTTTTTTGGTTACCGGAAGAGAAGTACTTGATAATGAATCGGGTACAATGCTCTGGAAACATACAAAGCCACCTTATTTATTGGAGACTAGTGTGCCAGGGGTGTTTGCGGCTGGTGACGTAAGAAGTGGTGCTATGAACAGAGTTGCCTCTGCGGTAGGAGAGGGCTCTATGTCCATCAGTATGGTACATAAGTATTTGAATGAAAACTAATACGTGCGGGAACAGTTGGGGAACTCAATCAAAACTTAAACTCCGCCGTAAATACGGTATGAAATAAAGTGTCATCCAAACCACTTTCTTTTAAAAAGCTACCTGGAAAAATTAAGTTGGTTTCCAGTTCCAGAGAGATGAATTTGTTCAGTTCAAAAGCTGTAATTGTCCCTATTTGATGGCCAATGAATCGCTCCTGATTGATAGAAGGATATTGTAAATTTAGAGGTGGTCCATAAACCCCATCCTGTCTTGAGAAACGCCAAAAGGCCACATAGTCGAATTCAAAATTGAACCGCCCAATTGAAGTGTCAAAATAGGGGTGAATGTCAATTAGGTTGGAAGGTCCTATTCGGGCTACCCTTCCAAAATAGGCCCCACGAGGATAAAGTCCGTCAAAAGTGTTTAAAGAATCATCGGTATCACTGGTATCACCACTGATAGCTTCTGTTTTGAGTCCGATAGCACTTTTCTCTCCTAAAATGGGAACAGGATGTTCAATATTGAAGGAAACGGTCCAAGCTCTTATATCTTGGTCGCCAAAACTTCCGGTTTGAAATACAAACTCGTTGTTATAAGTCAATTTCTTCCACTTGCCAAAATGGCGTAAGCCCAAACTGAGTCGATTATCATCAGCCGTTCCAGAATCCCAGGTTTTCGCCTCTTCTTCCTTATAAAGGGCATAGATGTCCGTGCCGGAATTTGGTCTCCAGTGTTGTGTCCAATACACCCCACCAACTGATTCCTGAAAATCAAGGGCATTATTGTCAAAAACACCTTCTCCCACGATAACCGGTACAGCATAAAAGCCTGTTATTTCGGTTTTATCGTTTTGATATTGAATTTGGGCCATATCAAAAGACAAACGCACATTGGGTCCTTCGCGAATATCCATTAAGCGTCCACTGCCCAAGCGCATGTTCTGGCGACCCACCAACACATTCCAGTTGGGGCTAAAATGATACCGGACAAAAAGTTGGTTAAAGCTCAGTTCATCCCGATCCACGGGCGCCAAGTTAGCTTTACTGGCAATCAAACTCGAATTGAGTTCGGCAAAAAACTCAAATTTATCAGCTACTCTTAAGTGGGAATGAAACTGAAACCGATTCAGGAACCAAATATCATCTTGGTCCACCTCACTAGAGAATTGTTCGTTGATAAATGCTTCGGACTGAAAACGATAGCTACCTCCAAAGCTTAAAGAGCTTTGGTTGCCAAGGTTCAATTGTTTTAGGTTTTTATAAAAACCAGGATTGGTTTCCGATGGGATTGAAATACCATCATTTTGACGTAGCAAACCGAAATCGAACTGGTTTTCACCCTCGGCTTGAGCATTGATTTGAAATATCCAAAAAAAGAAAAACAAAGTGATTTGAAGCCAATTTTTCATTTTCGAAGTTGGTATCAAACCACTTGTTTTATGTACGACCTATTCTTGAATGAACTGCAGGTCGATCACCAATTTTACTTTCTCTGCAACCACAACACTACCAGCTTCGGTCACTGCACTCCAGGCAAGGCCAAAATCCTTTCGGTTGATGGTTCCAGTAATTTCAAAACCTGCTTTTGTCTGACCGTAGGGGTCAACAGCAATACCGTTAAAATCAACGTCCAATTCAATGGTTTTGGTCACATCCCTTATTGTCAAATCACCTACCATTTTATCGCCGTCGAACGAGCTGGATGTAAAGGTCATTTCAGGATGTGCTTCCGCATTGAAAAAATCATCTGACCTTAAATGATTATCTCGGTCGGCATTTTTCGTATTGACACTGTCGACCTTTGCCGCAAACTCAAAATCTGCATCCTTGAAATCTTCAGATTCCGCTGCAACCGTGGCGTTGAAGTCCTCAAAGTGACCTGTTACGGTCGAAATCATCATGTGTTTTACCTTAAACCCAATCTCTGAATGGGCGGTATCTAAATTCCATTTAGTTTTTACTGCTGTTTCCATATCTATTTTGTTTTATTAATTATTTTCTCTGATATCCTCCGAAATATTTTACTGGGGACCAGTCTGGAATTACCTCGGGTAATTCTGGACTCATATCTGCAAATTCTTCTGCGCCGTAAACAACATCTCCATCAACCACAGTCAATACGGAAGTCAAATCATTGATTTGTTTCTCTGGTATGGTAAAATAATCATCAGAAAGAAGGGCGAAATCAGCAAACATACCGTCTTCCAGAGTTCCCTTTACGGTTTCTTCATTAGAAACCCAAGCACTGCCTTTGGTATATAAGTGTAAAGCTTCTTCACGGGTCAATTGATTTTCCTCAGATGCCAATTGAAAATCCCCAACTGTTTTCCCGGTTATCAACCAATACAAAGCGGGCCAAGGATTATAACTTGCTACACGTGTGCCGTCTGTCCCCGCACCGACCGGAAGCCCCATTTCCATCATTTTCTTAACTGGTGGTGCTTCTTCCGCTTTCTCAGGACCATAACGTTCCACAAAATATTCCCCAGCATAGGCCATACGTGCTTGTATGGCAACACCACCATTCAAAGCCTTGATGCGCTCCAGGTCTTTTACTTGTACGGTCTCGGCATGGTCAAACAACCATCGTTTTGAGGCCAGTTTACCGTTGGTTTCTTCATTTACCTCTTCAAAAACATCCAGCATCAATGAAATGGTTTCACCATAGGTGGCGTGCACTCTGAATGGCCATCCATTATCAACATGCAAACGAACAACGCGCTTTAAATCCTCTCTCCAAGTTGGCCTGTCTCTGTTCAACATTGGCTGTGGTGCCAGAAAATTTTCATAATCACCCGCGCTCCATGCCAAAAATTCACCACCACCTTCCAATTCATACCCATGGGCCAGATGGATTTCGCCATTGTGACCGACTTTATTGTTGAGCATCCACGCCTTGAATTCGGCGTATTCCGCACCCTTATTCTGGGGAAATAGATAATAAGATAGGCGAATGGGCATTTTCCCTGAATCAGCGAGTTTTTTAGTGCCGACATAATCCCTTGGAAATTTATGTCCTCCACCACCTGCATCAATACCACTGGTAATTCCAAATGTGTTTAGTTCTCTGTAGAATTGTCTTGTGCCATTTTCCATTTCTGCTTGTGTCAAAGGTGGTAAACTCCCTATTCGGGCATATAAAATGGTTGGATTGGGGTCTGCAATTAAAACTCCTGTTAGTTTACCATCAGGACCCTTTTGAAATTCAGAATCTTTTGGGGCTTCGGTATTTTCATCGATTCCCAAAGCATCTAAACCTGCCTGATTTAAATATCCTTGACTATACAGAAATAGGACATAAGTCGGTACATCCCCAGTAGCTTCGTTCAATTCTTCCATGGTGAACAATCGCTTTTCTTCAAATTGAAAAGGACTCCATCCACCTATAACCCGAACCCATTGTCCCTCGGGAGTTCTAGCGGCTTGTTCTTTCAGCATTTCCAGAGCACGCTTTAGGGTTTTTACTCCGTCCCAGCGCACCTCGGCATTATAAAATCTTCCGCCACGGGTCAAGTGCAAATGGGAATCGTTCAAACCTGGAATCAAAGTTCTGCCCTTTGCATCAATAACTTCGGTGCTGTCACCTACCAAAGCATTGATTTCTTCAGAAGTACCCGTAGCCATGACTTTACCATCCTTTACGGCAATGGCTTCAGTAATCGTTCTGTTAATGTCCATCACCGCAACCTTTGCATTGGTGACAACCAAGTCAGCAGTTTCCGAAGCTTTTTTAGTAGACTTGTTACAGCCTATCAGCATCACTGCCACTATAAATAGTGTTAGAAATTTTTTCATCTTGATTGGATATAAGACCCCCGACTCCAGGGGGTCTTTTGACATAATAGGGCTTCTTATTTATTTTCTTCTTCTTTCGCCCACTTTTGCATCGTCTTGATGTAGTCAATACCAAGACCATAAGCTCCCCCGTATCTTTTGGCTAGGTTGTTCACTTCTATATATTGGTCCGAGCGCGCCCAATCTCTATATACCTCCAACATGTATTGCATGGAGGTCATTGGAATGACCCCAGCTTGAATCATTCTTGCCATGGACATGTCATGCGCCTCTTGTGATACTGCCCCAGAGGCGTCGGAGATAACATATACTTCGTATCCATCTTCAAGTGCGGACAATGCAGCAAGATTGATACATACCTCTGTCCAGAGACCGGCCATGACCAGTTTTTTCTTTCCTGTGGCCTCTACCGCTTTCACGAAATTCTTGTCTTCCCACGAATTCATGGTCGTTCTATCGATGTAAGTTGACTCATCGGGATAGTACTCCCTAATCTCTGGAAAAATTGGTCCTGAAAATTGTTTTTCGGCAACCGTTGTGATAATTGTGGGCACTTCAAACAGTTTTGAAGCACCAGCAATCAATCCAGCATTATTACGCAATTCTTCAATGGGTTGGGACTCAACAGCAAAGGCCATTTGACCTTCATGGTCGATAAGGAGCAAAGCATGGTTTGCTGGATTTAAAACTTGTTCCGCTGCGTTCGCTGGGTCATTCACGGGATTTGGGGCATACTGCGTCCATTGTCCAAAGGTTACGGCACTTACCAATAATGCCAGCATAGATAAATTAAAGGTTCTCATTTTAGATTTAATTAGTGTCATTTCAGACGTGTTTATATTCGTTTTGATTATTTAATGTCCATTGGAACTTCCATCAACAATACTTCGGCATTGCTGTCAGCTGTGATATCCAAGCTATCGATATCCCAGAGGCCAAAGCCATCTCTTCTTTCCAATTTTTGTCCATTTATGGTTACATCGCCTTCGATGATAAAGGCATACACTCCGTTACCTGTTTTTTTAATATCGTAAGTGACTGCGGTACCCTTGTAAAGCTTTCCGAGGTGGAACCAAGCGTCTTGGTGTATCCACACGCCTTCATCCTCAGCATTAGGTGAAAGAACTTGTTGCAGTTTGTTGTCCCGCGCGCCTTCTTCCAAAGTGATTTGCTGATATCTGGGCGCAACACCTCTTTCTTTGGGCATTACCCATATTTGAAGGAATTTGACTTCTCTGTCCTTGTTAGCGTTCATTTCGCTGTGCTGAATGCCAGTACCGGCACTCATAACCTGAACATCACCTTGTTTAATAATTTCACTACGGCCTGTACTGTCCATATGTTTCAAATCACCTTCCAAGGGAATGGAAATGATTTCCATATCGCCGTGAGGATGCTTTCCAAAACCCATTCCGGCAGCTACTTTGTCATCATTGAGCACGCGAAGTACACCAAAGTTCATTCGCTCTGGATTGTAATAATTGGCAAAGCTGAACGTATGTTTTGAATGAAGCCATCCGTGGTTGGCATCTCCTCGGGTATCGGCTTTGTGTAATACAGTGGTATTTGTTTTTGTTTCCATGATTTTTATATGATTAAATCCTAATTGTTTGACATCCGTTTTTTGATTTGAAGAAGAATTTGATGCTGCTTTGAGGTAGTTGCCCACTCCAAGTGCTGCCAAAATTCCTCCCCAAGACATGTTTTGAATAAACTCTTTTCGTTTCATGATAATTTCGAATATGACATTCTTTAGTCCAATCCTGTGCCAAAACGAAAATTCCAATATTTACAGGGGTTTCGAGACAATTCATCAAAATTTAATCTTCTATTTTTATTGAATTTTCTCATATATGAGAATTATTAACGTATTTTTAAGGAGCCAATCCTTTACAACTATGAATGATTCCATCCCCTTTGCGATTATCAACCAACGTCTGGTTGAAGAGCTTCCCTATGAGGTCATCTGGTTCGATGAGAATGGTAAAATCGTTTATGCCAATAATCTGTTTTTTAAAAAGTTAGGTTATAGGAAGGAGGAATTACAGCAGCTTAGCGTATTCGATTTGAATCCTACCGTGACAGTAAACGAGTGGAATGACCATTGGAACCGCGTGCAGAAAAATGGGATTGTAAATTTTAAGGATACCCACCGGAGGAAGAACGGCAAGTTGTATGAGGTAGAGGTTTTTGCACAGTTTTTCTCAAATAATGGAAAAAATTACATCTCTGCGCTAATCAATGAGATTACCGAGTCCAGTTTTTATCGCAATCTGCTTAACCATGCAGAAAGACTTACCCGAGTGGGGGGGTGGAAGCTGAATTTACAAGATGGCTCTCTGATTGTTACTGAGGAAGCCCTCAAAATAATGCGGGTACAAGATAAGGAAGAGCTACTGCCCGGTAGTATTGTGCATAGGTTTAAAAATGGTGAAGAATATCAGGATCTACTTAAAGGCTTAATGAGAAAAGCACAAGCCTATGATGTGGTTTTGGAGACCTTGGAAGAGCCTCCAAGATTTATTAGAAGCGCAGGGCAAGCGATTTTGAAAGGAAAAAAAATATTCAAGATCATTGGAGCATATCAAGATGTTACCGAACTGCAAGAAAGACAAAATGCCCTTAGACTCTATAAGGACATTCTTGACAATGCCGAAGACTTGGTCTACGTATACAACAGACAGGGTAAGCTGCTTCATTACAGTAATTCGGTGGCAAAAGTGCTTGGTTTTACTAGGGAGCAGTTGGACCATTTCAGTATCTATGATTTGGACCCGTCAATTACAGCGGAATGGTGGGAAGAACACATGGACGATATCGCAAAGAACAAGGTTCTGCGGTTCGAATGGGTGGTCGGTAGAAAAGATGGCACCAAATTTCAAGCAGATATCACGGCAAACCATATTAGTTTCGAAGGAGAAGACCTCAATTGTGCGGTAATTCGCGATATCACAGAAAGAAAACAAAGAGAGATTGATTTGTTCAACGCTTTTGAGGAAATAAAATCGCTGAAACTTCAATTAGAACAGGAAAACGAATACCTCCAGACCGAAATTAAGCGAAACATCAATTTTGACAATATTATTTGCACCAGTGAAAGCTACGCGAAAGTGCTCAAAGAGGTTGAAAAAGTAGCCAAAACAGATACCACGGTTTTGATTACGGGAGAATCTGGTACGGGCAAGGAGCTTTTGGCCAATGGCATCCATCAGAATAGTCAGCGCAATCAGAGACCACTAATCAAAGTCAATATGGCCACACTACCCAACGAGTTGATTGAGAGTGAACTTTTTGGACACAAAAAAGGAGCTTTTACTGGGGCTACGGCAGAAAAGGTTGGAAAATTTGACCTTGCCGATGGAGGCACTATTTTTCTGGATGAAATAGGAGAGATGCCTTTGGAACTGCAACCCAAACTCTTAAGGGTACTTCAAGAAGGGGAGTTCGACCCGCTAGGAAGTAACAAAACGAAAAAGGTTGATGTAAGGGTCATTGCCGCTACCAACCGTAATTTGGATGAAATGGTGGAAAAGGGGCAATTTCGAGAGGATCTTTATTATCGACTCAATGTGTTTCCCATTCACAATATACCTCTACGGGAACGCAAGGAAGATATTCCGTTGTTGGCTCAGTTTTTTCTAGAGAAATACTCTGCAAAAGCGGGGAAGGCTTTTCGAAAGATTTCCAAAAAGACGATTGATAAGTTTATGGAGTATCCCTTTCCAGGAAACATTCGAGAGCTTGAAAATCTAATTGAAAGAGCCGTAATTTTAGAAGAGGGCACTACACTTTTTCCCGGAAGCTGGCTGCCAACAATTAATGGGAAAACTGGCGATAATAATAGTTTAAAGACATTTGAGCAGGTCCAAAAAGACCACATTATCAAAGTTCTTAAACATACTAAAGGGAGGGTTAGTGGGCCCAACGGCGCAGCCGCTATCTTACATATGAAAGACAAGACCTTATTTGCTAAGATGAAAAGACTTGGAATTGAGCGTCAGACCATCTATAAAACCTAAAGAAAAACAAAACTTTTGCCTAGAACGGGAGATTGCCCAAATCCACATTTCCACCTGAAATGATGATTCCCACCTTTTTGTTCAAAAAGGTATTTTTCTCTTTTTGCACTGCTGCAAAAGCAACAGCGCACGATGGTTCGCAAACAATTTTTAGACGCTCCCAAAGCAAGCGCATAGCAGTAACAATTTCCTCTTCGGTTACTCGGATAATTTCATCCACATGTTTTTGAATGATGGGAAAGTTTTGGTCTCCCAATTGTGTTTTTAATCCATCGGCAATGGTGTTCGTGGTGATGTTGGTTTCAATTTTACCACTTTTAAGGGAACGATAGGCGTCATCCACCTCAAGGGGTTCTCCGCCCACCACTTTGCAGTTTTGACCGAAAAAATGGGCGGCCAACGCTGTTCCTGCGATAAGTCCGCCACCACCTACAGGTGTAATGACGTATTCCAAGTCGGGATGTTCTTCAAGCAGTTCCATACATGCAGTACCTTGCCCCAGGATAACATCCATGTCATTCGAAGGATGAAGGAAAGTAGCCCCTTTTTCATTTACTATTTTTTCTGCAGCTAACTCGCGGGCTTCCAAGGTAGGTTCGCATTCGATAACCTGCCCGCCATATCCTTTTACCGCTTCCTTTTTCACGTTTGGGGCGTTGGAAGGCATAACGATATAAGCCGGAACCCCTAAACTTTTAGAAGCCAACGAAAGTGCCTGGGCAAAGTTTCCTGATGAGTGGGTGACTACTCCTCTTTTTTGCTCCTCTTTGGTGAGCTGCATTATGGAGTTTACACCTCCGCGCATTTTAAATGCGCCCATCTTCTGGAAGTTCTCACATTTAAAAAAAAGGCTGGCCCCTACCATTCCATTCAATAATTGTGAGGTAAGAACAGGCGTGTTGTGTATAAAGGGTTTGATGCGCTGATGACAGGCGAGAAGGTCTTCTTTTTCCATAGGTCTTTCCAAATCCAAATAATCCTATTTGTTTTGGTAAAGATAAAAAGTGATCGATTACCCTCGACTGTAGAAGGCAAAGGAGTTCTTTTTTGAGAAAATTGTACTAATTGGAAAGCGCCTGTTCCTGTTCTACGGATGTAGATATCCCGTCCATACCCAACTCGGGGATTACCAACAATGGAATTTGTGTATGAAAGGCAGTCCGCTTTACAATAGGCTCCCGTGTCATTTTTTCCATATAGCTGTGTTGATAGTTCAACAAAGCCAGCAAATGGATATCCAACTCTTCAGAGAAAATTTCCAAGGTCTGGGATACGGAATTTAGTTCAGAAACGGTATGAACATAATGCTCTGTCCCCTCAAGGTATCTTCTCAACATATTAAGATTGAACTGTTGGAGCTCAGACAGCGCCTTTATTTTGTACTGTACGTGAACGATACGAATGGTTGCCTTGAACATTTGGGCCAAATCCAACAGTGGTTGGAGTTCTGACATAGTGTAAAAGCGATTGAAATCCGTAGCAAAAGCGATTTCGCAAGGAGCGGTATATTCAAAATGTTGGGGTATGGCGAGCACCGGGCATTTTTTGGTATTCTTTATGATTCTCACCGTATTGCTTCCCATAAAAACTTCATCAATTCCTGAAGCCCCTTTGGTGCCCGTTACAATAAGTTGAATATTGAATTCCTCTACGATATCTTTTATTTCTTCGGTCAAAAGATTAAAGGAGGAAATAGTCTCAAATTCGTGATTGGGATTATCAAAAGTGGTGTTTATGCGCTCCACCGTTCTTTGTAGACCTTTTTCCGAAGCATCGCGAACGGCATCTACAATTTTTACACCATCTACCATCTTGGCCATAAATCTACTACTTGGTATAACAGGAGTATAGGTGTTCAACAAATAAAAGGTGCACCTTCTGTTCGAAAACAACTGCATGGCATACTCTATGGCGTTCCACGCATTGTCGGAAAAATCTGTTGGAATTAGGATTCGTTGCATGCCATTAAAATAAGTACAGTATAAAATTAGCTTTGAGACAATGGGAATTCTATGATAAATATCACCTTCAAAAAATTAAAAGCCATCCACCAGTTCCTGAAGTTTTCTTTCGTTTTTGATGCCTAATTTTTTGCCGGAGGCATTTATCAGTCCCTGTTTTTTGAAATCAGAAATAATACGAATGGCAGATTCCGTGGCAGTGCCTACCACGTTTGAAATATCTTCCCGAGAGAGGGTAAGCGCCAAAAAGCCTTCCTCATCTTCCCCAAAATTGTTCTTGAGGTACAGAAATGCTTCCGCAATACGTTGTTTTACAGTTTTTTGGGAGATGTTTACGATGACATCGTCAGCTTCCCGTAAATCATGGGCCATGTGTCGTAATACTTCAAGGGTAAAATCGGGATTGACCTGAAGTGTGTTGGTAATACTTTCCTTAGGGATAAAACACACTTCCATATCATTTACGGCAACAGCCGAAAGATTGGCTGATTCCTCTGCTATTACGGAACGTTGTCCGATGACTTCACCTTTGGAAGCCAGTTTAACGATTTGGTCTTTTCCGTTGGCACTTAGTTTTGATAGCTTGGAAACTCCACTACGAACACAGTACACCCCATTGAGCTTTTCCCCTTCTTCAAACAGGGGTTCTCCTTTCTTGAGCTTTTTTGTGGTCTTGGAATCTGAAACTTTTTTCAGTTCTTCTTTACTCATGGCACGTAAAGCGTTGAACTGTCGTATGATACAATTTTCGCATCTGCTCTCCATAAGAATGTTTTGGTTTACCTGATGGCACAAAAATATTCTTAACCTTTGAATGGTAAACTGATAATTATCATGTTTTAGCACGATTTTCCATTTCACTTTTGCGGTAGGTAAAGCAAAGGTGTATGACAAACGTTACTTGTTATCATTGTGGTGATCCATGTGATGCAAATCCCGTTCATTTTGATGAAAAGGATTTTTGTTGCAATGGTTGCAAGACGGTTTACGAGATATTTACCACAAATGACCTTTCCCATTTTTATGAGTTGGAGGCCAGGGCAGGGACTTCCCCTAATACCATCAAACAGGCTTACGACTTTTTGGAAAGCGAAGAAATTGTGCAACAGCTTCTTGACTTTGATGAAGGAGATATTCAAATAGTCACGCTCCGTATTCCAGCGGTCCACTGTAGTTCTTGTATTTGGCTTCTGGAAAATTTAGGGAGGTTGCATTCCTCTATAATAAGTTCTCAGGTAGATTTTCCGAAGAAACAAATTCAGGTAACTTACAAGACTGACGGGTTTTCATTAAAAGCTCTCGTTCTGTTGCTGAGCAGTATCGGTTATGACCCCCATATCTCTTTAGAAGACAAAAAGGATAAAAAATCAAAAGTTGACCGTTCGCTTATCTATAAAATAGGAGTGGCCGGTTTTGCATTTGGCAACGTAATGTTGCTTTCTTTTCCTGAGTATTTTGAAGTGGAGGAATTCTGGCTGGATCAGTACAAACATACCTTTCGATGGTTGATGTTTGCCTTTTCCCTTCCTGTCGTTTTTTATGCGGCCAGGGATTACTTCCACTCTGCAATGGGTGGACTCCGTTCAAAAAGACTGAATATTGATGTTCCCATAGCACTTGGTGTTTTGACACTTTTTGTAAGAAGCACGGTGGATATTGTATTCGATTTGGGGTCCGGCTTTTTTGATAGCCTTACTGGATTGGTCTTCTTTCTTTTGGTAGGAAAGTTTTTCCAGCAAAAGACCTACGCCTTCCTCTCCTTCGAGAGAGATTATAAATCTTATTTCCCGATAGGAGTGACCAAGCTACACCCATCCGGGAATGAGGAAAACATCCATGTGGATAAAATCAAGACGGGGGATAGATTATTGATACGGGCACATGAAATTATCCCTGTGGATTGTATCCTTATAAAAGGACAAGCTGAGATTGACTATAGTTTTGTGACTGGGGAGTCAAGGGCGGTTTTAAAACAAACCGGTGACCGCCTGTACGCAGGAGGACGACAACTCTCAGGGGTGTTGGAAGTGGAAGTTCTAAAATCAGTATCCCAAAGTTATTTAACGCAGCTTTGGGGCAATTCGGTTTTTTCAAAAGACAAAGCGAGTGCATTCCAAACCTTGACCGACAGTATTGGTAAGCGATTTACCATTGCTGTGCTGACGATTGCATTTATATCTACAGCTTTTTGGCTGTTTTACCAGCCATCCTTGGCGCTTAATGTGTTCACCGCGGTTTTGATTATTGCCTGTCCTTGCGCCATTGCTTTGGCAGCGCCCTTCACTCTTGGGAATATGCTCCGCATTTTTGGCAGACATAAATTTTACCTAAAGAACACCAATACTATTGAGCGTTTGGCTAAAGTGGATACTGCCATTTTTGATAAAACAGGAACGATTACCACCACCGAACAAGATACCATATTGTACGAAGGGGTTGAACTTACCAATTCGGAAAAGAATGTTTTAAAGACAACCTTGCGGGCATCAAATCATCCGCTGAGCAGGTCATTGTATTCCATATTGAAAGCTAATGATATTGTTACCCTCGACGAGTTTTTGGAATTGGAAGGTAAGGGTCTCAAGGCCAAATCAGCTGACCACAGCATCAAGATAGGTTCTGCAAATTATGTGGGACAGATGCATCCTGAACAAAATTCTGGGACTTCGGTATACGTAAGCACTGATGAAAACTTTAGGGGTCGGTTCGTGTTCAAGAATCAATACCGACCTGGTGTGGGGCAACTCTTTAAGACATTGGCCAAAAACTTTCGACTGGGAATCCTATCAGGAGACAA
>NZ_JANQIH010000087.1 GCF_028282265.1 Allomuricauda sp. | reverse complement strand
CCTTCAAAAATGATACGTTCAAGAATGAACTTATAGCCCAACATGGTCATTTCGTGGTCGTCAATAGCTAATATGCGGAGTGTTTTGATTTTGCTCATCTCAGAATTTTAGGCATTTACGGTTTCTCTCGACTTCAACGTATTATTGGAATCATCCCTTTTTGTGAACACTATGGGAAAAGTGACCGTGATTGTGGTTCCCTTCCCTTTCTCACTGTTAATATCAAGCTTGCCATTTACTTTTTTGACCCGGGAAATAATATTGCGCAGGCCAATGCCCCGCTTTCCTTTGTTGATGTCAAAACCAATTCCATCATCGGAAATACTGAGCTTAAGTCCGCCATCTTCCATCTCAAAATTCACCAAAGCGTTCTCGCACTGGGAATGCTTAACACAGTTCTGAAGTGACTCCTGAACAATGCGGTACGCATTAATTTTGAGATCCCCCTCTAGGTCGTCCCATTCAAAATGGGGGTTGTATGTAAAAGAACAAGCTATCCCTGAAGACCCTTCAATATTTTGAATTAAATCTTCAAGGGAGACCATAAAATTATAAATTTTTTGATAGGATGAATCACTCAACTCGTGGGAAATCGTTCTAATTTCCTCTTCCACACCCCGTAGTTTTTCAATGAGTTCGGCCCTATGTTCCACGGCAGCATCATCGTCTTTTTCGTTTAAGCCACTCAATACCAACCGAATGCCCAGCATTTCCCCTAAAATACCATCGTGCAGTTCTTCAGAAATTCGTTTCTGCTCCAATTTTTTGCCTTCTTCAAACTTTCCTTGCTGCGAGAGCATCAGGTTGTAGATTTCTTGGTTGCTCTCCTGTTGTTTTTGTTGGAATTTAAGTCGGTTGTTGTTGATGCGTTGGGATATGATGGTGAACAAGGAAATACCCAACAGTAAAAGACCTATTACAATACCAATGTAAATCTGCTTCTGTCGTGACAACAGCTCGTTTTCCTCAATGATTTCATCAGTCTCCAGCCGAATACGAGCAAATTTATCACGTTGGGTGCGTTCTTCATCCTTTATCTGCTCGCTTAAATTGTAGTAGGCGGTAGAATATGCAACAGCATTTTCTGCATCTAAACTTGTTAGGGAACGAAGTACCTCGAGCTGCCTATCATTGTTGGAAGTATCCTCTGCAAGTTGTAGCGCTTCGTTAATGAGTTTTTGTGCTTTTACTGTGTCACCTTGAGAGGCTAACAACTCCCCATAAAACTGTTTGGCTCGGGCTTGGTCTCCAAAATCGCCGATACTGTCGTTGATACGAATCGCTCTTTCATATTGTTGGTTTAAGTGGCTTCCCTGTTCTCCTATTTGGGATTTGGCAAAAGTTCGACTTACCAGAGCCATGGAATACAATCTTGTGTAATCCTGAAACAAATTCTTATCTGACAACAAATCGTCGTAGGAATTCATAGCATTTTGATACTTCTCCTGTCTTAACAAAACATGAGCTATATTATTTTGGTTTAGCCAAAGTGAACGATTGATATTTGAAGATTTTAACTTGTCCAAGTATGTTCTAGCTTTTTTATAAAAATCTAAAGCTTTATCGTTGTTTTTTTGCCCACTTGAAATCACTCCTAAAAGATTATATCCATTGTATAAGCGACGGTAATCGTCTAGATTATCGAATAGCTTAATTGCCCTTACCGCATTAGCTTCCGCACCTAAGTAATCTTTAAAATAATCTTGCACTCGGGCCATTTGATAAAGCATTCGGGCTTTACGAGATTGAGAAGTAGAATCTACAGGCATTTGATTAAAACTAAGATAGGCAGCCCTGAAGTGGTAAAAGGCGCTGTCTCTAATACCATGATAGTTGAAAAAAGAACCTAAATCCCAATGTGCCTCTCCTTGAATATTATATTCTTTTTTTCTTTTAGATAACTCAAGGGTCTTTTTGTTGACCTTTCGGAACATTGTTGAATCTTTGATTTGATAGCTGACTAATGCTAGTTGAGAAAGGTTTTTAAGATAGTTTGAATCTTTTTCAAACCGGTTTAAGGTTTCTAATGAGGTTGAAAGAAGATCCTTTCGATTTTGAAAAGGAAGAGAGGCGCTGTCCCTAGCAATTTGAATCTTAGCAAGTGCCCCAGCTATCTCAGGGTTAATTTCAGACTGAACACCTTCTTTAGATTTGTTGCATCCAAAGAAAACTAGTATACCGAAAAAAATGAGTATCTGTTTCAAAGTCGTTTGGTTGAAAAATAGGGCAAAAACCTACTTCTTTTACTACAAGGTACTAAAAAACCCCAAATCAATCCGAGATTTGGGGTACAGTATTATTGAGCAATTCCGTGAATCTTAATTCAAATTTATTAAAACTTCAAAAGTAGTTTTTAAAATACGAATATGGGCTAAGTTTTTAGTTTCTTGGGTCTTCTACCGTTCCAGCTCCGTCTACCGAGTCTTGGTCGACTTGCACATCGATAGTTTCAAATAAACTTTCTGTTTCTTCAATACTGGTTTCGGCTTCACAAGAAACAATTCCTAAAGTCATAACAGCCAGGGCCAAGAGTCCAAATATTTTTTTCATAATTAAAATGTGTTAAGAATTAAGTTAGCTTTCGGGGTTCAAGATATTTGCCCGACGAAGGTTTACGTCCGTTGGTCGACACATTTTAGTAATTGACCGTAGTTTATGAGTAACTGGTCGAGTTTTGGAAGAATTATGTTAATTCAAGGTGCCCACAGCGGTTTTGGAGAGCATTTCCTTTAGAGAATCGATACGGGTCTTGTACTTTTTTGAGAAGGGAATTTCCCGTTGCTTGAGGTTTTTAAGGGTACAGATAGACTTTCCGTAGTTGATTCGGGACACGTACCGGCTGTTCAAAATATAGCTTTGGTGAATGCGAATGAAACTTTCGGGCAATTGCTCCTCAAAGGACTTCAGGGTTTTAAAGGCACTTACCACCTCACCATTTTTCATGAAAAAATCTGTGGAATTGTTATCAGACTTCAAGTAAAGAATATCCTTGGTGTCCAGATAATGGTAGTCGTTGTACGATTTTAAACAGATAGTGGAAGGCTTGCTATGTTTTGGATGAAGTTTTCTCAACCTAAACAAGGTCTTTCGAACATCGAATTCGTTATGGGGCAGTATCCAATAATCGAAAAAACCACTTTTAATAGCATTGTAGGCGTATTTTTTTGAAGTGGAGTAACCTATAATCAAAGGTAGGGTACCCATGTACTGATTTAGCTCGGTCACCATTTGAAAATATGACATTCCATCTTCATTGAGATTCACCAAAACCAAATCGGGGTCAAATTTTAAAATGGTGTTCAACCCCTCTATCGCATTTTGTGCCGTACCTGCGCAAACCAAGTCCTCATAATCGTCAAGATAAACCTGCAATTGAAGCCTTGAACTTGCACTAGAATCTATTATGGTATAGCTATAGTCCATGAAGGGGTAAAATACTGAGTGCAAGTTACTAACGGTTGAAAAAATCACATTGCAGATTTCCCTTAAAATAATTGGGGTTTTCCCTCAATATCAAGGTTTTTTTGTTAAAATGTGGATATTTTCCTTGAAACGAACTAGTTAGCCATCAAAAATTCGAAGGCTCCGAGGTCAGGATTGCCTGTTCGGTCTGTCCCAAAAATATCTTGGGGGAGGGGGGGTATAACATTGCTGTTTCCTTGATCAATGGCATCTGATTCCTGTCCAATTCGAAAATTATTTTCGAAGGGGGTCTCAAAGTCCATGTTTCCATTCAAAATGATATTTTGATACCGGGTTATATCATCAAAATCATAAAGTGGATTACCTTCAAAAGCACCGGACGTATCATTAAATCGAAGGGCACAGTGTTCAAATCGGTATTGAAAGGCCGCTGAGGTATTTTCACTTAAAGAAAACTCAATTTGCGAAGAACCATCCACGATACAGTTTAGGAAGTTGGCTTGCAGATTTTCTGCCAGAAGACCACCTGAATCAGTTTCGGTAAAATTGTCCATGCTTAACGTAAGACCAGTTCGGAAACCATTGTTCCAATAATTGGCCATGGTGCAATGGGTAAAGCTATAGTCCCCGCCTAGGTTTATCAGGAATGAAGTATTTCCTGCCCCACCCAATACCGTGTTTTCCGCAGTAACATTTGCTGAGATTGCCCAAAGATTGTTTTCAAGGCTATTGTAAATCTGACTATTTCGAAGCGTTAGGGTAGGGTCAGGAGTGAGATTGTCTCCTTCGACCCGCAGACCTACGGTGGCATTTTTTAAGGTCAGATGGCTTATGACATTGTTGATGCTACCTTGACGAATCCAAATGGTCCCCCATTGCCCAGGAACATTTGCGAAGGACGGTTCTAATCGGTCACCTTCAAAAACAACTTCGTTTTCCAATAGTTCTTGATCCTCGCTCAGAGCGCCGTTGATTTGAATGGTTCCACTGGCTTCAACGATAATTCCGGAATTGTTATGAAAGTGCACCTTGGTG
>NZ_JANQIH010000084.1 GCF_028282265.1 Allomuricauda sp. | reverse complement strand
CGCCAATTCTTGACCAATACTTCCATTCTGAAAGTCGGTGCTAGCACCCTTTCTATTTATGTAATTCATTTCATAATATTATACGGAAGTTTTACTGGCTTGGGGCTTTATCGTTTTTTAAACCATTCCTTAACCCCATCAATCGTTGTACCTGGAGCTTTGGCCTTTATGGTTCTCTGTACCTATTTGGCTCTTCGATATAATAAACACGAACAGGAAATCAAGGATAACATTGCCTTGATTTTTGAATTCGCTAAGGTACAAACCGCGGAATTGTACGACCATTCAAAACCCGTCATTCGTGATTTGCGGATAAGAGCCAAACTTTTCCTAAATCGGGTTTTCGCTTTCGTGAAGAACTAAAACACTCTGCCTCTTTCTACATCAAAAGCAACAGAAATCTCTTTGACCTTAAGAGTAACGAAAAGTTTATACGTGTATGGCTCTGTCTTCGGTGGCTGCTAAAGCTGCTTCCTTAACTGCCTCGGCATAGGTCGGGTGCGCGTGGCTCATTCTCGCCATGTCTTCTGCGGAAGCCCTAAACTCCATGGCTGTGACGGCCTCAGTAATCAAATCGGCACAACGGGCTCCAATCATATGAACACCCAAAACTTCATCTGTATTTTTATCGGCCAATATTTTGACAAAACCATCAATGTCCATACTTGCTCTAGCTCTACCCAAAGCACGCATAGGGAACTGACCCACTTTGTAGTCCACACCAGCTTCCTTCAATTCTTCCTCCGTCTTACCAACAGCGGCTACTTCTGGCCAGGTATATACAACACCGGGAATGAGGTTATAGTCAATATGAGGTTTTTGTCCTGCTAAAATTTCTGCGACCATAGTTCCTTCTTCCTCAGCTTTATGGGCTAGCATCGCTCCACGAACCACGTCGCCAATGGCATATATATTCGAGACATTGGTCTGCAAATGTTCATTCACTTCTATTCGGCCCCTATCATCCACTTTCACTCCAGCAGCTTCTGCGTTGAGTCCATCGGTGTAGGGGCGGCGACCTACAGAAACCAAACAATAATCACCAGAGAAGCTTACTTCTTCCCCTTTTTTATCATCTGCTTTAACGATTACCTCGTCCCCTTTTCTTTCGACGGATTTTACCTTGGTGGAAAGATGGAACTTCACCTTCTGTTTCTTCATCACCTTCATCAATTCTTTAGAAAGTGCACCATCCATCCCCGGAATAATCCGGTCCATGAACTCTATCACCGTAACTTCGGAACCCAGACGCTTGTATACTTGACCCAACTCCAAACCGATTACTCCACCACCAATGATGATCATATGTTTCGGAATCTCTTTCAATTTTAACGCTTCTGTTGAGGTTATGATTCGTTCCTTATCAATTTGGATAAATGGCAAAGTAGAAGGTTTTGAACCTGTTGCGATAATGGTGTTCTTGGCTTCTATGGTTTCTGTCTTCCCATCAGATTTAGCGATATCTATGTGGGTCGCATCCTTGAAGCTTCCCAGTCCTTCATAAACATCAATCTTGTTCTTGTCCATCAGAAACTGTACTCCTTTAGTGGTTTGATCAACAACCGATTGCTTTCGGGCAATCATTTGTTCAAGGTTCACTTTTACATCCCCAGGAATATCAATACCATGCTCCTTAAAATGTTTTACGGCATCTTCATAATGATGTGATGAATCCAAAAGTGCTTTTGAGGGAATACACCCTACGTTGAGACAGGTCCCTCCCAAAGTGGAATATTTTTCAATAATTGCAGTTTTCATTCCTAATTGAGCACAGCGAATTGCTGCAACATACCCTCCAGGACCAGAGCCTATAACGGCCACATCGTATTGATTCATAAATCTTAGCTAAGAACAGTTAAAATAAGTTGTAAAATAGCTGTAAAAATACGAATGTTTTTGCTTTAAACCGAAGGCTTTCACATCGGCGCCAAAGGAAACTTTGCCGCTCCGTAAAATCCTGCCCAAAGACCAGCCACCAGAGAAAAATGAAGTCCGGTCACGGCCCAAAAGGAAGCTGCCCAATAACCGAAAAACAACAGGAAAAGCATTTTTCCAACAATCATCGTTGTAATGAAAAAATGTGGCCAACCGTTATCGCGTACCACTATTAAAGAAGCTAAGAATCCGGCTAAAAAGGCGGAAACGAAAAAGGTAATGCCGCTATATGTGAGTTTAGATATTGAAGAAGCGCAATAACTAATACCCTTTAGGATTACTTCCTCTGAAAGAGTTGTGTACAGTACGAGTGATAGTCCTCCAACGGTTGTAGCCAGTACTATCAAGAAAACGCGCATGCGAGATTTCATGGGAAAGAAAGTTTTTTGATTGATGATAGGTTGTAATTAGAACCAAAAAGTATAGAGAATGTTGCAACAGTGACACCCTTTTAACACCGATTTAGGTTAAACTTTCTTAAAGAAAAACCGCAGTACTGCTTTTCACTTCCTTTATGGAAAAGGAACTCTGGGTATTCCCAATGTTTGGGATAACGGTAAGCTTGGTCACCATAAAATCTCTATAGCTCTTCATATCTTCCACATGTACCTTAAGAATATAGTCGTAATCACCACTTACATGAAAGCATTCCGATACCTCATCAAGTTTTAAAACTTCACGCTCAAATTTTTGAACATTCTCTTTTGTATGCTGCACAAGTCGAACATGACATAATACAGTAAAGTCCCGTTTCACTTTCTCCTTATTAACCAGAGCGACATATTTGGTAATTATTCCCAAACGTTCGAGCCGACGGATGCGTTCGTAAACCGCTGTTTTGGAAAGATCGAGGTGGTCAGCATACTGTTTTGTTGTCTTCTTACAATCTTCCTGTAAAAGCTCAATTAGTTTTCGGTCTATCAAATCAAGTTCCATGGTGAATGAGAATCCATTGTGTAGCTACAAAAATATAAAATTTAGAATATAAATCTATTTATTTATAAATAACAGAATTTTAGTCTATATATATTTAATTA
>NZ_JANQIH010000082.1 GCF_028282265.1 Allomuricauda sp. | reverse complement strand
TAAATGGATGCCAAGTACTGGGCCAGCGTGATTACCAGTATATTATAACCGCGAACCACAGAAAACAAACTCAATAGCTTAAAAAGCAAGAGTTTATTTCTTCTACTAAGCATTTTTTGGAATTAGAAGTTGTAAACCACTTCCAACTGATGTCCTTTAAGGGCTTTTTTGGCTTTTTCAAAGTCTTGGGTGAACCCTAAAATATAACCTCCGCCTCCTGAGCCGCAAAGTTTAAGGTAATAATCGTTGGTTTCGATACCCTTCTGCCAAAGTTCATGAAATTTTGATGGAATCATGGGTTTGAAGTTATCCAAAACCACATTGGAAAGCTGCTTTAAGTTTCCAAAAAGCGATTTCACGTTTCCGTTCAAAAAGTCCTCCACGCAAGCGTCGGTATGCTTTATGAATTGGTCCTTGATCATGTTGCGAAAGCCTTCTTGCTTCATCTTTTCCATGAAAATCTGCACCATAGGGGCGGTCTCCCCGGTCATTCCACTATCCAACAGAAAAACGGCTCCCTTTCCTTCTTTGTTTTGGGAAGGTATACTTGTGGATTCAATGTTGTCCTTGGAATTAATCAATATGGGTAAACTCAAATAGCTGTTCAAAGGGTCAAGTCCGGAAGACTTTCCGTGAAAGAACGATTCCATTTTAGAGAAAATAGCTTTCAGCTGTAGCAGTTTCTCCCTGGTCAAGTTTTCAAGCACAGTAATTCGATTATTGGCATATTTATCGTAAATGGCGGCCACCAAAGCCCCGCTACTGCCAATACCATAGCCTTGCGGAATGGAACTGTCAAAATACATTCCTTTTTCGACATCAGATTTTAAAGCATCAAGGTCAAAAGATACCAATGCTCCATTCTCATTTTCCAATTCTTCCAAATAGGTGGCGAATGCTTTTAAACTCTCATTGGAAGCCTTAGCACCTTCCGAAGGATTTTCATCCGTCTTTAAAGCTCCCTTGAAAAAATTATATGGAATGGAAAGTCCTTTAGAATCTTTGATGATACCGTATTCACCGAAAAGAAGAATTTTGGAGTAAAAAAGTGGCCCTTTCATGATTAAATCGTGATGAAAAGCATTTTGTTCAATCTTTTCATAAGTAAAGATAAACAAAAAATCGTTGTTACTAGTTTAGTTAGGTTTTCTTTGGGATTAAATTAATGGATAACGTCTAAAAATCGATAACATTTCAAACTTCTTCATTAATTCTTTTGGCCCCAGTTCCAATTTGGTCGCAAATATACTGTCCATTCTCACAATGCGCAACCAATTCATCCTTAATAAATTGCAAGGCTTTGTCCGCAATCGATTTCGGATATAACATATGCACATTGGCCCCAGCATCTAACGTAAAGCAAATGGGGAGCCCGGTTTCTTGTCTAAACTGCCAAATTTTGTTGATGATTTCCAGTGTATCGGGTTTCATTAGAATAAAATAGGGCCTGCTTGTCATCATCATCGCATGAAGGGTCAAGGCTTCGCTTTCAACAATTTCAATGAAGCCTTCCAAATCACCTTGAGCGAGAATCGGTTGTAGTTTATCCAAATTCTCATGTGCCTGTTCAAAACGTCTTTCAGCAAAAGGATGATTATGCATTAGGTTGTGCCCCACCGTGCTGCTCACTTGCTTTTGGCCTTTATGCACCAACAAAATAGTATCTTGATAATCTTGAAAAACGGAGTTAACATGAAAGGGGTAGCGAGTTCCGAAAAGGTCAGAACTCCCGGGAATGGAATTATGAGACCCCCATTCAATCAATTTGCCCTCAATACTTCTACAAGCACTACCGGAACCCAATCGGGCTAAAAAGGAGGCTTTTTTATTAAAATGGCTTTCTTCCATTTCAGCAACCATATTTTTTTCTAGACTTAATAAACCAAGCGCTAAAGCCGCCATTCCACTGGCTGAAGAAGCAATACCACTACTATGCGGAAAAGAGTTTGAAGTTTCAATTACAAAATGATAGTCTTTCAGGAAGGGTAGATAGGTTTCAATCCTTTCAAGAAACGTTTGAATTTTGGGTTTAAAGCTCTCTTTGGCTTTACCTTCAAACAGAAGGTCAAAAGATATACTTCCATTGGATTCTTTCTTCCTTTTATAGGTTAGTGATGTGGTAGTCGCGGAAGTATCCAACGTAAAACTGATAGAGGGATTGGCAGGAATTTGATGGGGTTTTTTACCCCAATATTTCACTAGTGCAATGTTGCTGGGAGCTTTCCAAATAACTTTTCCCTCATTGGGAAATACTTTGTACGGGTCTGGAACAAAGTCCTTTTCGGTCATTAAAAATAGTTTGGACAAATATAGCGCATGCCCCCTTCCCTCAAAGGTCAAGATTCAAATAAATTGTTATTTTAGTCTGGATAGCACTAGTCATGAACCAGAAAAAAATAGTCAACATTGTTGTAGCCATTGTCATTTGCCTATTGATTGGCTTTCTATCCAGTTTTGCCACCCAAAGCTCGGTCAATACCTGGTATACCACTTTGAATAAGCCAAGTTTTAATCCTCCCAACGAGATTTTTGCCCCAGTTTGGACGGTCTTATACATTTTAATGGGTATTGCCGCCGGGATTGTATGGTCAAAAGGGTTTCATCATATTTGGGTTAAGACTGCCTTGTATCACTTTGGTTTTCAGTTACTTTTTAATGCACTTTGGAGTATTGTTTTCTTCGGATTTCAAAGTCCATTATGGGCACTTTTGGTAATCTTGGTGCTTTTGACCCTTATCATATTGACCATAAAATGGTTCCGGGTCGTAAGTAAATTGGCAGCCCTATTGCTCATTCCCTATTTGCTCTGGGTGGGGTTCGCTACGGTGCTAAACTTCAAAATTTGGCAACTGAACTGACCAATGGCCCGTGCCATTATGCTATGTCTTATTTGCCAACTCCATAAGCTTCAACAAGGTTCTTAAATTTCTCGTAGTAGCTTCAACCTTAAGCTTACTTTCGACAAGATTGTTGTTCAGCTTCGCATTGCCATAACCCTTTTTACAGGCCAAATAAACGCATTCGTCGGTAACATGAAAATCCTCATTCTCAAATTTCATTTCATTAAATGCTTGTACCCTATCTTCCTGAGGCTTCTCTTTTAAAAGGACAAAATATAGTCTGTTGTCATCTTCATCGCCGGCAAACGGATTCTGGTTTATGATTTCCAAGATTTCATCCGCCGAAATTACAAGTACGGGAACCTCAAACCCGAAGTCTTTTTTTATCAATGAATGAATTTCTTCGGATAAGTTTTCTTTCCCGTTCGACTCCGTTTCAAATACAATGTTGCCACTTTGAATATAGGTTTGCACCTCTTTTAAATTGCCTTTAGACAGGGCATTGCGCAAATCCTGCATCTTAATTTTTTTTTGTCCTCCTACATTTATTCCCCGTAAAAGCGCGACATATTTTTTCATGAATTTTCTATTTTGGTTATACCCAAATTTCTCCGATTAATTTTAGTAATTTCAAGCGCATTAAAATAACCAATATGAGCGAATACATCCTTGCCTTGGATCAGGGCACCACGAGTTCAAGAGCCGTTGTTGTAGATAAAAAAGGGAATATCGTTTCAGTATCACAAAAGGAGTTCACCCAAATATTCCCCAAACCTGGATGGGTAGAGCACGATGCCACCGAAATCTGGGCAACACAAGCTGGAATGGCTGCCGAAGCTGTTAGTAAGAAGGGAATCAAGGGCGAGGAAATTGCTGCAATTGGAATAACCAACCAAAGGGAAACGGTTGTCGTTTGGGATAAAAATACCGGGGAGCCTGTTTACAATGCCATTGTTTGGCAAGACAAACGCACCTCTGCCTACTGCGACGAACTAAAGCAGCAAGGAAAATCTGAAATGGTACGGCAGAAAACCGGACTTGTCATTGACTCCTACTTCTCTGGTACAAAAGTGAAATGGATATTGGACCATGTGGAAGGTGCGCGAGAAAAGGCGGAAGCGGGGGATTTAATTTTGGGCACTATAGACACTTGGCTCATCTGGAAAATGTCTCAAGGTGCGTTGCATATCACTGATGTTACAAACGCTTGTCGGTCGTTACTATTCAATATCAATACCATGGAATGGGATGATGAACTTTTGGAACTTCTCACCATCCCTAAAAGTATGCTGCCTGAGGTCAAACAGAGTAGTGAGGTATATGGACACACAGGACCCAATTTTTTTGCTGCCAAAATCCCAATAGCTGGTATTGCTGGGGATCAACAAGCTGCACTTTTTGGTCAAATGTGCACCCAAGAAGGTATGGTGAAAAACACCTACGGTACAGGTTGTTTTATGTTGATGAACATTGGGGAAAAACCAATAGTCTCAGAAAACAATTTGTTGACCACGGTGGCCTGGAAAATCAATGGAAAAACCCAATATGCGCTTGAGGGGAGTATTTTCATTGCGGGAGCGGTGGTCCAATGGTTAAGGGATAGTCTAAAAATTATTAAAAACTCTTCGGATGTTGAGCCTTTGGCCAGTTCTGTGGAAAGCTCTGAAGGCGTTTATTTTGTGCCCGCTTTTGCCGGATTGGGTGCCCCACATTGGAACCAATATGCACAGGGAACCATTTTTGGACTCACCCGCGGCAGTACGGATGCCCATATCGCCAGAGCAGCATTGGAGTCCATAGCCTATCAGACTATGGATATTCTGAAAGCCATGGAAGCTGATTCTGGAATTTCAATACAGGAACTTCGAGTAGACGGAGGTGCCACGGTAAACAATATGTTGATGCAATTTCAAGCTGATGTATTGAACACCATCACCGTGCGGCCTGAAATTATAGAAACCACTGTTATGGGAGCAGCCTATCTTGCCGGTTTAGCGGTAGGTTTCTGGGAAAGCGCCGAAGAAATTCAAAACATTTGGCAAACCGATGTAAAATTCAATCCAACCAAAGAAAGACAGGCTGTAGAAGAAGGTATCGAGGGATGGTACCGCGCCATTGACGCTTTGGAGCATTGGACAAAATCCAACTAATCCAAGAAAAATTATATGACTCCCTTTGTTTCTGAAATCGTAGGCACCTTCCTTTTGATGTTAATGGGATGTGGTGTCAATGCCAATGTTGTTTTGCAAAAAACCTATGGCAATAATTCCGGATGGATTGTAATCACCACTGGATGGGGATTGGCTGTTTATACTGCTGTCGTCGTTGCAGGGCCTTATAGTGGGGCACACCTTAATCCTGCCGTTACCATAGGCTTGGCCCTAGCTGGCGAATTCTCCATTTATGATGTGCCGCAATATCTTATTGCCCAGATGATTGGTGCCATGCTAGGCGCTTTTTTAGTATGGGTAATGCACATCAAGCATTTTGCTGTAACTGAAGATGGCAACAGTAAAAGAGCTGTTTTTTGCACGGCTCCGGCCATACCCAATCGGTTTTTGAACGTTTTGGGTGAATTACTCGGCACCTTTGTTTTGGTTTTCTCTGTACTCTATTTTACCGATGCTACAAACTCAAACGATAATAGTATTATAGGTCTGGGGTCCCTAGGAGCTTTACCGGTAGCCTTTATAGTTTGGGGTATTGGTCTTTGTTTGGGAGGAACCACGGGCTATGCTATCAATCCCGCCCGTGATTTGGGTCCGAGGATTGTACATGCATTGGTTCCCATAAAAAACAAAGGGGACATGGGTTGGTCTTATTCATGGGTTCCCGTTATTGGTCCTATTCTCGGAGCGGCCATTGCAGCTTATTTATCCATCTGGCTCCAGTAAAGTTATGCCTTTTCAGCTATGGCTTTAGCAGCGAAGTACGCCCCTGTCCAAGCATTTTGAAAGTTATATCCGCCAGTGATGCCATCGACATTGATAATCTCGCCAGCGAAGTGGAGATTGGGATGTATTTTGCTTTCAAAGGTTTTAAAGTTGATCTCTGATAGCTCCACCCCTCCGGCTGTGACGAATTCTTCTTTGAAAGTACTTTTCCCTTCCACCTTGAAGGAACATTGTGTCAGTTGACTGGCTAGATTAACCAGTTTTTCGTTTGTAAGGTTGGCCCATTTATCAGCTTTTTGAATTCCGGCAGCAATCACCAATTTGCCCCATAACCGTTGGGGAATGTCCACGACCTGGGTTTTGAATACCGTTTTTTTAGGTTCGACTTCCTTCACCTGTTTAAGCAATCCAATGAATGATTCTTGAGTGTATTCCGGAATCCAATTAACCAAAATCCGAAAAGAGTATTTGTACTGATTTAAGGTTCTGGCACCCCATGCTGAAAGTTTAAGAATAGCTGGGCCACTTAAGCCCCAATGGGTAACCAAAACGGGGCCTTCGGCTTCAAGCAGAGGTTCCCTTTTTTTTATACTCTTTAGTTTTACATTGATTTCAGGGGCAAAAACTTTTTTTGGCACTATGGAAACATGCGCTACAGTGCTTATTCCCTGAATATCCTTTATTCTCTCATCATTTATGTTGAAGGTAAAAAGGGAAGGTACAGGAGGTATTATGGTATGCTTCATCTCTTCCAACAGGTTCCATATTCTCGAGTTACTGCCCGTAGCCAGTAAAAGATGCTTAGCCTCGTAATGTTTGTTCATGGTGGTAACCTGCCAAACCCCTTTCTCTTTTAACTTTTGGAAACTCTTTACCGAGCTGTTCTTTAGTATTTTGATACCAAGATGCTCAGTTACTGAAACAAGACAATCGATTACCGTTTGGGATGAGTCGCTTTTGGGAAATACCCTGCCATCAGATTCTATTTTAAGTGCTACGCCTTTCTCTTCAAAGAAAGAAACCACATCTCCCGGACCATGATTATTAAAAGGACCCAAAAGCTCTTTTTTGCCGCGAGGATATCCTTCAACCAACTCTTGGGCAAAAAACTCTCCTTGGGTAACATTGCATCGACCTCCACCCGAAATCTTTACTTTGGATAGTACATTTTTACCCCTTTCGAAAATGGCAACTTTTAATTTGGGATTGTGCTCGACAATTTGGATGGCCCCATAAAAACCTGCGGCTCCTCCACCAACTACGATAACGTCGAACATCAATTCACCCTTTCTGGATAGTTAGTGATGATGCCATCAACACCATATGCCATCATATTCTGGATATCCGCTGGGGCATTCACGGTCCAAGTGTAAATTTTGAAGCCTTCACTTTGTATTTGCGATACGTTTTCGGCAGTGAGAGTCGAGTAATTTGGATTGATTGCTTCCGCTTTTAACTCCTTGGCAATCTCAAGAGCGTCTACAGGGTTTTCCTCTGTCAATATTGCAATGCGTACTTCTGGATTAAATGTTCTCATCTCTTTGAGCTCTACCCAATTGAAACTTGAAATAATAAAGTTCTTTGGGTCCCATCCCTTTTCACGAACATAATAATCCATAATAAAATTGACTCTTTCCGAGGTGCCGGCACCCTTTAGTTCAATATTAAGGGCAACTTTGTTATCAATAAGTGTCAACACTTCTTGAAGCATTGGGATTTTATGGTTTCCATCGAGTATAAGCTGCTTCAAATCGAAAATATTGTATTCCTCAATGCGGCCACCGCTATTAGCCAAACGCTCGACGCGTTCATCATGAAATACGACAATCTCACCACTCTCGATTTTGAAAACGTCTATCTCAATCATATCCACTCCCAAATCCAAGGCCTTTTGAACCGAGGCCAACGTGTTTTCCGTTTCATGACCCATAGCGCCTCTATGGCCGATAACCAATGGTTTGTTTTTCATAGTACAAGAGAAGGATAAAAGTACCGCCATTAAGGCAATTATATGATTTTTCATCTGGTCTGATTTTGATACTAAAATACAATTTGAATGGCAAACCAAAACCACAAAAATCACAATATAAAAACTACTGTAGAACCAGTACCAAAAAACATATTCAATAATTTTAATTATAAATTTTTATGGATTTCTCAAAAATTATTTAATATTTTTGAATCATTACTAATCAATATCTAACCAACATGTTTTCAAAATCAAACTTGCTGGCTACTCTTATTGCAGGGGTGGTTATGTTTTTTTTGGGGTATCTGATTTGGGGTATCGCCACTGCTGATTTTTTTGAGCAACATTCAATGGTCAATGTTATGAAGGAAATGCCCAACTTACCGATGATTGCGTTGGGTAATCTTGTAGGCGCTTTTGTGCTCGGTTCATTGTATAGTAAATGGGCCAGAGGACATCATTCCATCGGACAAGGCTTTCAATTTGGAGCTTGGATAGGGGCTTTCGTTGGAATTGCCATGGGACTTATTTGGTATGCTACAGCAAATTGGATGGATTTCACTGGACATATAGTTGAGGCAGTACTTGATATTGCCTACTATGGAATTATTGGGGCAGTGATAGCATTTGTTTATCAAAAAACTGCATCCAAGGAGTAAGGTAACTAACCGACCTGAAAACCGAGGGCGGAATCCAATTGGGTTCCGCTCTCTTATTTAAGTCTCAAAATTAGTGACTCCAAAGGCTCTAGGTTCAAATCTATCTTACCGACTTCGCCCTCGACCTTCATCTCAACTTGAACCTCATTATAAAGTTGTTCTGTCATGGTATAGGTTCCATCCTTTAAATTCCACTTTTGAACAATTTCTTCGGGTATTTTTAGTTCCAATGCATACGTCTTATCCTTTTCCCAGTTCGATACAATCACCAACTTCTCATCAGCACCCCAGCGCACATAGGCAAGGACCCTATGGTCATAGTTTTCAGTATGCGCTTTATTGTAAAAATGAATTTCCTCATAATCTCCCATTAACGCGTCGCTTTGAATTGTGAAATTCAAAAGACGCTTGTAGAAATCCCTTAAATTCTTTTCTTGGTCAGAAAGCTGTCCACCATCAAACTTTTTATCATTTACCCAACGTTGGTGGTGGGGAACTCCGATATAATCAAAAATAGAAGTTCGTGTTGGGTGACCAAATCCGGCATTCTCAGCTCCTGGTTCCCCAACTTCCTGACCGAAATATATCATGGTCGGAGAGGTGCTAATGGTTGCGGAAACCACCATAGCGGGTTTGGCAAGTTCAGCATTCCCAGCAAAATCAGGGCTGGCGATTCTCTGCTCATCGTGGTTCTCCAAAAAATGGAGCATGTGGTGCTCAATATCCGCCATCCCTTTTTGGACCACAGGAATATGGTCGGTCCATCCATATCCCTTCATAATGTGCTTAATGCTGTCGTAAAGCTCAACTTTATCGTAGAGATAGTCCATTTTTCCTTTGTGGATATATTCTCTATAAAGACTTGGATTGTAAACCTCAGCCAAAAGAAACGCGTCCGGATTTTTCATTTTGATGCTGGAATTCATGTAACTCCAAAACTCTACCGGAACCATTTCGGCCATATCGAAACGAAAACCATCAACACCAAAATCAAGCCAATACAATGCGATATCCTTAAACTTTATCCAGGAATCGGGAATCTTTTTATCCTTCCAAAACTCATGATGTTCAGCATGGTCTTTCTGTGCATAATCCTGAGGTAATTCTGCAAAATCCTTGGTTCCGTCAGGTCGAACCCCATAGTTAACTTTTACCGTTTCGTACCAATCGTTGAAATTGGGTTGGGCCAATCGAGAGCCATTACCTGTCCATTTCGCAGGATATTCCTCAAATTTTCCGTCTGCTGGGTCTATTTTTTCACCACCAAGCGGAAGATAGCCTCCTTCCCATTGCGGAACCCTGAACCGCTCACCCGGCAGGTAGTAAAAATTGTTGTTTACGTGGTACACCAAAGTGGTATCGTCTTGCGCTCCAAAGTCTGAAACACCTTCGGGATTATTAAGCCCCTTATAGTGTCTGGCCACATGGTTGGGTACAATATCTATCAACACGTTTAGACCTGCGCGATGGCTTCTTTCAACCAAGTCCTTAAATTCTTGCAAACGATTTGCAGGATCTAGTGCCAAATCGGGATTGACATTATAATAGTCCTTAACTGCGTAGGGAGATCCAGCACGCCCTTTGACTACGTCGGGGTCATCGTTGGAAATACCATACTCCGTATAATCTCGAATGACTGCATGATGCGGTACACCCGTATACCAGATATGGGTCACCCCCAAATCTTTGATTTCTGTAAGGGCCTCATCGGTAAAATCAGCAAATTTACCTACACCATTTTCCTCGATGGTGCCCCAAGGTTTATTGGTGGAATTTGTATTACCGAAAAGTCGGGTGAAAACTTGATAGACCACCGCCTTTCTTTTCTCAGATGATTGCATTTCCTCGGACTTTTTTTGGGGTTGGCATGAAATCAATACTCCAACTAGAATTACACTACTAAGGAAGTAGACCCTCTTCATGCCTCGACCACTTTGTCGGGAACCAGAGTAACTTCTTGGTCGTTCACTTTTATGGTCAGCTCAGTCGACCCGGTTATTTCGAAACTCGATTTACTACCTTCCACCTTTATGGTTACAATTTGCCCCCTGAAGTTTATCTTAAAGGAATAGGATTTCCACTCTTTAGGAATCTGGGGTGTATAGTTCAATTGTCCATCCTTTACACGTAATCCTCCAAAGCCTTCCACAATGCTCAACCATGTTCCGGCCATAGAGGTGATGTGCAATCCTTCCTCTACCTCTTTGTTGTAATCATCCAAATCCAATCGCGATGTTCTCAAATAAAAAGTGTAGGCCTGTTCCATCCTACCGAGTTTAGCGGCCTGAATACTATGAACACATGGGGACAGCGAAGATTCATGTACGGTAAAGGGTTCGTAGAAATCAAAATGCTTTTTCAATTCTTCCACGCTAAAGTGATCTTCAAAGAAGTAGAATCCTTGCAAAGTATCTGCTTGTTTTATGTAAGGAGAACGAAGAATACGATCCCAGCTCCATTTTTGATTAATGGGGCGCTGAGATTTATCCAAAGCGTCGACCTTGATCATTTCCTTATCCAGAAATCCATCTTGTTGAAGAAAAACCCCATGCTCTTCGGAGTATGGGAAGTACATATTATCAGATACTTTCTTCCAAGAATCTGTTTCAGAAGCATTCAAATTGGTCTTTGCAATTATCCTTTCATAATCTTCTGGATACTCGCTCTGGAGTTTATCCAGATTTTCCATGGCATAGTCAATACACCATTTGGCCATGTAGTTGGAGTACCAATTATTGTTGACATTGTTCTCGTATTCATTGGGTCCTGTTACCCCAAGCATTACATATTTTTGTTTGTCCCCGGAAAAATTTACGCGTTGCTGCCAAAAACGTGCAATACCGATAAGGACTTCCATCCCCATTTTGGGAATGTAGCTATAATCACCCGTAAAACGATAGTAGTTGTATATGGCAAATGCGATGGCTCCGTTTCTATGGATTTCCTCAAAGGTTATCTCCCATTCGTTATGGCATTCCTCACCGTTCATGGTCACCATGGGGTACAAGGCGGCACCATTGGTGAAGCCCAACTTTTCCCCATTTTCAATGGCCTTTTCCAAATGATTATATCGATATTCCAATAGACTCCATGCGACCTCTTGTCCTTTTGTGGCCATATAAAACGGAAGACAATACGCTTCGGTGTCCCAGTATGTGCTACCCCCATATTTTTCTCCGGTAAACCCTTTAGGGCCAATGTTCAATCTGGAATCTCTTCCCAGATAGGTTTGGTTCAATTGAAAGATATTGAACCGAATACCTTGCTGGGCCTTTACATCACCTTCAATAGTGATGTCGCTCATTTCCCAAATCTTGGCCCAAGCTTGTTTTTGCATTTCCAAAAGCGCATCAAAACCGAGTTCCGCCGCTTTGTCCAGAGTGGAATTCGCCGCATTTACCAAATCGTTCGACGCATGATTTCGTGATACCGTATATCCTCCAAATTTGGTTAAGGTTATCGTTTTACCCTTGGTTACCTTACCTTCAAAAATGGTGCTTACCAAAGTTTCGGTTTTTGCACCAGGTTTACTGTCAACCCTGTTACCCTCATATTCAGCTTCTGCATGCATAAAGGTGCAAGTGGCAAAATTGGTCTTCATGGTGTGGGCTTCAATAAACCCCCTATTATCATTTTGATGCACAGCTGTGGTGTTCCAAAACTTATCGTCCCAATTAGAATCTTCATTGGTAATGCCACTGTCCAAGTAAGGTTCAAATACAATCTCTGCATCTTGGTCAAGAGGGGTAAGCTCCATTTTAATGGCGCCTACTTCATCCAAATCCAAGCTCAAAAAACGAGTTATTTTGGCATTGATTTCCAAACCGTTGGGCATAGTGGCTATAAATGAACGTTGGTACCAGCCTTCCTTCATATTGAGTTCGCGTTGGAAACCCTTTACCTCCTTACAGGTGTTCAGGTCGAACGAAGAACCATTTACCTTTAAGCGAACACCAATCCAATTGGGAGCATTCAACACTTTGGCAAAGTATTCGGGATATCCATTTTTCCACCACCCCACTCTGGTTTTGTCTGGGTAATAAACTCCAGCGATATAACTCCCTTGAAATGTTGCCCCGGAATAATCTTCTTCAAAATTGGCCCGTTGGCCCATTGCCCCATTTCCTAGGCTGAAAAGACTTTCTGAAGACTTTACCTGTTCTTTATCGAACCCCTGCTCAATAATGGACCATGGGTCTGCTTGAATATAGTCTTGATTCATTTGCGAAATTTATGGATGGATACTGGTTGCAGATTTAAGTTTAGTTATCGCAAACTTAATTAATTGTAGAATCCCTGACCACTAAAGTTGGTTCTAAAATTTTTGTTTGGAACATTTCTTCTTCAGCTTCACTTTCTACCTTATCGATGAGCATTTGTGCAGAAATCTCTCCCATTCTTTCTCCATGCTGAGCTACCACCGTTAAACTGGGATTTGCATATTTTGAAAGAAGCCCGTCGGTA